>CAWFOJ010000180.1:0-9768 GCA_963816585.1 uncultured Holophagaceae bacterium
AATTCTTCACCCGCGAGAAAATTGCGGCCACCAGCCTAGGCTGAACTTGATTTTCATAACTCCGGAAGCCCGGCGTGATGCGCCGGGCTTTTTGCCGTATCTTCCTGGTAAGGTTCTGTCATGGCCAACCCCTCACCCTCCCGCCGACGCATCCGCGGATTCACGCTCATTGAACTCCTCACCGTCATGACCATCCTGGCCCTGCTGGCCACCGTGGGCATCGTCGGCTACCGGCGTCACACCAAGGCCGCCAAGGAAGCGGTGCTCAAGGAAGACCTGTTCCAGCTCAACCACTGCCTGGAGGAGTTCTATGCCGACAAGGGCAAGTACCCCACGTCCATTGGCCAGCTGCGGGACGATAGGTACATCCGCGACATCCCCGCGGACCCCATGACCGGTTCCAGCAACACCTGGATCACCGAGGAGGAACCGCCCGATCCGGACAACCCGGATGCGGAAACGGGCATCTTCCGCATCCGCAGCGGATCCACCGACATGGGCGAGAACCAGATCCCCTACAATGAGTGGTGATCCGCCGGGTGCGACCGGGGGCATGGTTCGAGGTATCCATGAAAGGTCGAGGGCTGGTCCGGACGGACGCGCTGGCGGCGGGGTTGCTGCTGCTCTGGGCGGGGATGGTGCTGGGGTTCGCCTTCCTGACGGCGCCGTTGCTGTTCCGGGTGCTCCCCAGCCGGGACCTGGCCGGGCTGGTGGCGGGCAAGGTGGTGGCGCTCCTGGACTGGGGGGCCTGGATCGGGTTCGCCGGCGCCGCCGTCCTGGTGCAGGTTGTCCGCTGGGCCCGGGAGATCCGGGACCCGGAGCCGATCGGGCCCCTGCGCCTGTGGGCGGCGGCGGCGGTGCTGGCCCTGCTCATGTGCTTCACCAGCTCCTGCATCGTCACCCCGAAGCTGAAGGACCTGCGCGCGCGCATGGGCGGGGCGGTGGAAACCATCCCGCCGGACCACCCGGACCGGGTGTCCTACCGCCGGGTCCATGGGCTCTCCCGGCAGCTCATGCTGTTGCGCCTGGCCTTGGCCCTGGCCCTGGCCGCCGGGACCGCCGCCCTGCCCCGTCCCCGGGACGGCGGCGTGCCCGCCGCTTAGTTTTTGTTGCCTAGAAATGAAGTTCACATAGACTTCCGCCAGAGATCGTCGGCATGAGTGCCTTGGGGTTGAAAAGCGAGCTGCATGACGGGACCACCATCCGGGCCTACCTGGACGAGCTGGTCCTGCGCAAGACTCCGGTCCAGTTGCTGGTTCCTGAGCCGAACGGCCTGCCGTTCGAGACCACCATCTCCAAAGTGGGGCGGGACACCTTCACCACCACCCGGACGCCCCCTCTGCCAGAGGGGACACAGTTGAATATCGCGTTCATGCTGGACGCCAGGCGTTTCACCGCCCCCACCCGGGTCATGGCCACCGGTGTCTTCCGGATCCCCTCCGCGGTGGCCCAGGGCGAGCGCCGCCAACGGTTCCGGGCCCCCTTCGCCCGGGGCGAGGGCGTTGAAGTGTTCGCCTGCGAGCGGCTCGCCGTCCCCTTCGCCGGCGGGCGGACCCTGGTTGGCCGGCTGGTGGACCTGAGCGTGGAGGGGTTGCGCCTGGTCCAGGAAGAGCTGGCCGGGTTGGACGGCGCACCCGCCCCCCTGCGGCGGGGCGACCGGTTCGACGTGGTGTGCATCCGGGGCCTGCCCTTCACCCCCACCGTCCAGTGCGCGGGCGTGGTGGCCCACGTGGTGGCGGACCCGGATGGGCCCTCGGTGGGATTCCTGCTCATCGGGATGGGGGAGAACGACGAGAAGAACGTCGAACGGGTCCTGGCCCCGCGCTACCCCACCACCTTCGGCCAGGCCTTCCCGCGCATGCACCGCAAGACCGACCTGGCGGACCAGCCGGGGCCTCCCCAACCCACCCTGGCAGCGGTCAAGGCCCCGGAGGTGGTGATCCGTCCACCGCTCCTCCGCCGCCCCCCCCGGAGCGCCCGCCCCGCCCGGAAGTGACGCCGGTCCTGCGCCTGCGCAAGGCGGTGCGCCGGATCCTGGTGATCTCCGCCGGGGGCGACGGCAGCAAACCCCTGGCCGAGTGCCTGCGGGAGGAGGAATTCAAGCAGGTGTTCGAGGGCCGGTCGTACCTGGAAGCCCAGCGTCTGGCCCAGTCCGCCCGCCACGACCTGGTGCTGCTGGACGTGCGGGTGGGGGGGCACTACGGGCAGATGATCCTGGAGGCCCTGCGCCGCCACGGGCTGCTCCTGGACGTGCCGGTGATCCTGGTGGCGGACCGGCGCGACGCCAGCGTGGAGGCGGTCGCCCATGCCATCGGCGCGGTGCACATCCACGAGAAGCGCGCGCCGTTCGAGGAGCTGCTGCCGGTGCTGTACCGGCTCATCTAGTCAGATTTCCCAGGCTTCCTTCACCCTCGCGATGGGCTTGCCGGGGATGAGGCCAAGCAGCCAGGCCCGGATGCCTTCCACCCCCTCCCGGGTCAGGGCGCAGGTCTGCACCGCGTCCGGGTGGCAGCGCTTCAGGTCCAGGCGCCGGGGGCGGGACAGCCGGTCCACCTGGTTCAGCACCAGCAGGCGGGAGTGCTCCCCGCAGCCGATCTCCTTGAGGGTGGCGCCCACCACCTTGAGCTGGTCCTCCAGTTCCGGGCTGGCGGCGTCCGCCACCACCACCAGGGCGTCGGCGGTGCGCACTTCCCCCAGGGTGGAGCGGAAGGCCGCCACCAGCTGGTGGGGCAGCTTGCGGATGAAGCCCACCGTGTCGGAAACCAGGGCCTGGCGGGGCTCGCCGCTGTCCGGATCCTCCCCCAGCCAGGCCTTGCGGGTGGTGGTGTCCAGGGTGGCGAACAGCATGTCCCTGGGTTCGCCCTCCCCGGTCAGGGCCTTGAGGATGCTGGTCTTGCCAGCGTTGGTGTAGCCCACCAGGCAGACCCGGGGAATCCTGGGCGAGCGCCCCTGGCGCTGGGTGTCCCGGACCTTCTGGAGGTGGTCCAGCTCCTTCTTGAGCTGGCTGATGCGCAGGCGGACCATGCGCCGGTCCACCTCGATCTGGGTCTCGCCGGCCCCGCCCCGCACGCCCACGCCGCCCACCTGCCGCTCCAGGTGGGTCCAGGCGCCCTTCAGGCGCGGCAGGTCATATTCGCACCGGGCCAGCTCCACCTGGGCCTTGGCCTCCCGGGTCTGGGCCCGCTGCTCGAAGATGGCCAGGATCAGGCCGGTGCGGTCCAGGCAGTCCATGCCCGTGGACCGCTCGATGTTGCGCAGCTGACCGCCGGAGAGGTCGTTGTCGCAGATCAGGATCCGGGCCCCCTGGCGCTTGGCCTCTCCGGCCACCAGCTGCAGCTGGCCTTTGCCGTAGAAGGAACGGGCCTCGATGGTGGCCCGCTTGAGGCGCTGCCGCCCCACCGGCTCCAGGTCGCAGGCCCGGGTCAGTTCCCCCAGCTCGGTCAGATGTTCCTCGATGTCCGTTTCGTTGTCGTCGGGACCCTGGTGGGCCAGGAGAAAACATCGGGGGCGCGGCTCTTCCATAGCCAAGGAGATTACCATCCCTCATCCGTGAATCATTGGGGATTACGCTAGTGCTTGAACTCAGCTAGGCTGTCCCCTGGATTTAATCGAGGCCTCATGGCACTGTTTGGGTTCGGCAAGGACAGGAAAGAGGCCGGCGCCGCTTCCGAGTCGGTCCTGGCCTATCTGGAAGAGGCCCAGCGCACGCGCGCCCCTTTCACCCTGGTGGGTCCCCGCGGGACCGAGGTCCAGGCGACCCTCCTGGGGATCGACGAGGCGGCCGGAATCCTTCATTTCCAGGCGGCCGCGGTCCCGGCCATGGACAAGGGCGCCCGGGTGGAAATCCTGTTCATCCAGGAAGGGTTGCGGGTGGGGGGGGCCGGCGCAGTGGCGGACGCGCGTGCCTCCCAGGTGCTGGTGAGCCTGCCGGAAGCCCTGGAGCTGAAGGAGCGCCGCAGCCAGCCCCGGGCCCGGCTGAACCCCAAGGAAGGCGCCACCCTCACGGCCCTCACCGGGCTGTTCGAGGGGGTGGGCATCACCGGGCTGGTGGAGAACCTGTCCGAAGGCGGAGCCCGGGTGCGGGTGGAGAAAGCCATGAACCTCAAGGGGGAGAAGCGCCTGCCCCTGAGCGCCATCCTGGTCCCGCCCGGCCAGCCGTTCATGCTCGTCAAGCTCAACCATGCGCCCAAATGCCCGGCGGTCATGGAACTGGAGGGCCGGGCGGTGTTCCTGGACCAGAACGCCGGCGGCCTGGTCATGGGCATCGCCTTCGGTCCACCCAAGGCCGATGTGACGACCGCCCTGCGCGGCCTGGTGGCGTCGCGCACCGTGCCCATCCCGGCGGCCTTGCCGCCCAAGGCCCGGCGCAAGCCCGAAGCGGCCCCGGTGGAACCGGGGCTGGCCGGCGGCGGGCCGGGGGAGCACCGGCCGGCGGGCTCCGGCCCGAAGGCGCCCAAGGAGCCCGATCCTGCCCACGAAGAAACCAGGCCGGCTGACGCCCGGCCTCCGGAGCCGGCGGCGGCCGCTCCCGCCCAGGCGGGCACTCCCGAGGCGCTCCCGGCCGCCCGCAATGAAGCGATCCTGCGCCTGCGCAAGCGTTCCCGGGCGGTGGTGGCCCTGGCTCCGACGCCGGCCTTCGCCGACCAGATGAAGGCCTTCCTGCGGGAACAAGGTTTCGGCCGGGTCCTGGTCACCACCGAGCGGGCGGAGCTGCAGGAGCACCTCCAGCAGCCCAACTTGGCGGTGCTGTTCCTGGACGGCAACCTGGGCAACCTGGACGCCCTGCATCTGGTGAACGACCTGCAGAACTCCCTGCCGGCGCTTCCGCCCACCATTCTGGCGGTTGAGGAGGCCTCCACCAGCCTGGTGCTGGCCGCCCGCCGCCACGGGGTGGCCCAGGTGCTGGTGAAGCCCTACGCCCTGGACGCCGCGTTCTGCGCCGCCATCATCCAGAAATTCTAGATCCTAGGCATTCAGCGCCCGGCCGTACACCGCCCGCGCCGCTTCGGGGAAGGCTTCGTTGAGGGTGGGGTGGGGGTACATGGTGTGGATCAGCTCGTCCACGGTGTACTCGCCGCCGATGAGGGCCAGGCTCGAGGCCACCAGCTCGGTGGCCTTGGGGCCGATGATGTGGATGCCCAGGATCTCGCCGTAGGTCTTGTCGGCGACGATCTTGATGAAGCCGTACGGCTCGCCCAGGATGTTGGCCTTGGCCAGGGGCATGAAGGGGAAGATGCCCAGTTCCACGTCCTTGCCCTGCTCCCGGGCCTGGGCCTCGGTGAGGCCGACACAGCCCACTTCCGGGTCGCAGTAGGTGCAGCTGGGCACCCGGTCGTAGCGCACCGGGTGGGGCTGCACGTCCTTGCCCAGGTCGCGGGCGGCGTGCTCGGCGGCGACGATGCCCTCGTCCGAGGCCACGTGGGCCAGGAGCGGGGTGGGCACGATGTCGCCGATGGCGTAAAGCCCCGGTTCGGCGGTGGCCATGTGCTTGTCCACGGCCACGAAGCCCCGGTCCACCCGGGCCCGGGTGGCCTCCAGGCCGACCCCGGCGGTCACCGGCCGGCGGCCCACCGCCACCAGGACGTGGGAACATTCCAAGGTCCCGGGCTTGTCCCCCTCCAGGGTGCACACCACCCGGTCCTCCCGGCGCTCCAGGGCGGTGATCCGGGTCTTCACCCGGATGTCCATCTTGTTCTGCTTGGCGAAGATCTTGGCCAGCTCCTCGCCCATGGCGGCGTCCTCGATGGGCAGGAGGCGGTCCAGGAGCTCCACCAGGGTCACCTTGGAGCCCAGGCGGGCGAACACGGACGCGAACTCCACGCCGATGGCGCCGGCGCCCAGGATCACCAGGTGGCTGGGCAGCTCCGTGAGGTCCAGGATGTGGTCGCTGTTCAACACCCGCACCCCGTCGGTCTCCAGGCCGGGCAGTTCCTTGGGCACCGAACCGGTGGCCAGGATGATCTTCCGGGCCTGGTGCACCTGGACCGTGTCCCCCGCCACTTCCACCTGGCCCTGGCCCAGGAGCTTGCCGGCGCCCTTGAGCACGGTCACCTTGTTCTTCTTCATGAGGAACTCGACGCCCTTGCCGTTCTTCAGGACGATGCGGTTCTTGCGCTTGATGATGGCCCCCAGGTCCGCGCGCATCTTGGCCGTGTCCACCCCGGCGATGCCGTATTCCGCCAGGTCGGCCATGTGCCCGAAGCGGTGCGCCGTCTCCAGCCAGGTCTTGGCCGGGATGCAGCCCCGGCGCAGGCAGGTGCCCCCCAGACCGGCCGGGTCCTTCTCCACGATGGCCGTGGCCAGGCCCAGCTGGGCGCTCCGGATGGCGGCGATGTAGCCGCCCGGACCGGAACCGATGACGATCAGGTCGAATTGAGCCATTTGACCACTCCTGGAAAGTCCGTAGCGCCTTCCATGGTCCCATCGGCGGCCGGTTCTGGCCAGCCGTCATCCCCCCACGCCCGGAGGAGGCTATGCTGGCTCCATGCCCGCCATCGACTTCCCGCCTTGGTTCCTGTCCATCCTGCTGGCGCCCTTCGGCCTGATCCTGGGTTCATTCGCCAACGTCCTCATCCACCGCCTGCCCCAGGACGACCCGGCCGAACGGAACGTGGTCTCCGGGCCCAGCCGCTGCCCCCATTGCAAGGCGCGCATCCGCCCCTGGCACAACATCCCGCTGGTCAGCTGGATCTGGCTGCGGGGCCGGTGCGCCAGCTGCGGCTGGCGCATCCCCGTCCGCTACCCCCTGGTGGAATTCCTGGGCGGGGCGCTCCTGGTCGGGTCCGTGTGGGTGTTCCCGGTGGGCACCCTCATCTGGGCCAAGGGCGTGGTGTGCGGCTACGCCCTGCTGGTGCTGTTCTTCACCGACCTCACGGCGTTCATCCTCCCGGACCCGGTGCAGATCCCCCTCATGGTGCTGGGGGTGCTGTTCACCCTGCCCCAGCTGGCCTGGCCCCTGCACCTGACCTCCGTGTGGGCTTCCAGCCACGACGTGCTCCGGGTGGAAGCTTTCGCCAACGGACTGCAACCGGCGCCCGCGTGGGCCCTGATGGGGCGGCCGGTGACCTGGGTGTCCAGCCTGGCGGGGCTGGCGGTGGGCTACGGGGTGCCGGCGGGGCTGAACGCCATCTACCGCCTGATCCGCAAGACCGACGGCATCGGCATGGGGGATTTCAAGATGCTGGCCTGGCTCGGAGCGTTCTGGGGGGTGGGCCCCATGCTGGGGATCCTGTTCGGGGGCGCTTTGCTGGGCAGCGCCGTGGGCCTGCCCCTGATGATCCTGCGCAAGGCCCGGGCCCAGACCATGCTCCCCTTCGGCTGCGCCCTGGCCCTGGCGACCCCGGTGGTGGTGTTCTACGGGCCGGCTTTGTGGGCGGCCTACATGGGCCTGGTCCGCTAGGATTCTCTTCCGGAATGCCCTGGTTGGGACGCCTCAGGACTTGTCCAAGGAGGCCCTCAGGGCCGCGAACGCCTCCGGCAGGCCCTGGGGCCGGGTGCCGCCACCCTGGGCCAGCTCCCTGCGGCCGCCGCCCCGGCCGTCCAGGTGGGCGGCCATGGCCTTGAGCAGGGCCCCCGCGTCGGCCCGGGCCACCAGGTCCGGGCTGACGCTCACCAGCAGCGCCAGGCGGTCCGGGGCCAGGGTGGAGGCCAGGGCGATGACCGCGCTGCGGTGGCGGGTCCGGCACTGGTCCATCATCTCCCGCAGGGCCGCGCCTTCGATGCCCTCCACGGCCGCGGTCACCAGGGTCACTCCGCCCACCTGCTCCGCCCGCTCGGCGCTGCCCCCGCCGCTGGCGGCCTTGAGACGGGTCTCCTTCAGCTCCTTCTCCAGGTGCTGGATGCGGGACTCCTTCTGGGCCAGCATGGCCGCCAGCTTGTCCCGGGGGGCGTTGGCCTGGCGGCTGAGCCCGGCCAGCAGGTGCTCGTCCTCCTGCAGCCTGGCCAGGGCCGCGGCCCCCGCCACCGCCTCCAGCCGGCGCACTCCGGCGGCCACCGCCCCTTCGCCCACGATCTTCACCAGGCCGATCTCACCGGTGTTGGCCACGTGGGTGCCGCCGCACAGTTCCCGGGAGAACCCGGGCACGGACACCACCCGCACCTCCTCCCCGTACTTCTCCCCGAACAGGGCCATGGCGCCGGCGGCCAGGGCCTCGTCGATGGGCATGAGCCGGGTTTCGGTGGGGAAGGCCCGAAGGGTCTGCTCGTTCACCAGCCGCTCCACCTCGGCCACCTGCTCCGCCTCCAGGGGGGCGAAGTGGGTGAAGTCGAAGCGCAGCCGGTCCGGGTCCACCACCGACCCGGCCTGTTTCACGTGGGTGCCCAGCACTTCCCGGAGGGCCGCGTGCAGCAGGTGGGTGGCGGTGTGGTGGGCCCGGATCCGGGCCCGCCGCTCGGCGTCCACGGTGGCCAGGACGGTCTCCCCCTCCCGCAGGGGGCGGGCGCCGTGGACCGTCACGTGGTGCAGGTGCCGGCGGGGGGCCGGAGCGGTGCAGTCGCCCACCTGGGCCGTCAGCCCCTCGGCCCGGAGGGTGCCCGTGTCCCCCACCTGGCCGCCGCTCTGGGCATAGAAGGGGGTCCGGTCCAGGAGCGCGAAGCCGCTCCCGGCCAGTTCCGGGACCCGTCTCTGGTCCTGGTCGAACAGGGCCGCCACACGTCCCTGGGCTTCGGTCGCCTGGTAGCCCAGGAACTCCGTGGCCGGCAGGTCGGCCAGGGCCGCCAGGTCGCCGCCCAGGCGCAGGTCGTGCACCTTCATGGCCGAGCGGCTCTTGGCCTTCTGCTCGGCCAGTTCGGCCTGGAATCCCGCCAGGTCGCACGTGAGCCCGCGCTCCCGGCACCAGTCCTCCACCAGGTCCACCGGGAAGCCGAAGGTGTCGGTACAGGCGGAAGATCTCGCTTCCGGGCAAGGTGCCGGAGGCGGCGTCCAGGGACTCCAGCTGCCGCAGCCCGGCGCTGAGGGTCAGGCTGAACTGGCCCTCCTCCCGGGCCAGGACCTTCATGATCCGGGGCAGCTCGTCCTCCAGCTCCGGGTAGGCGTCGCCCATGGCCTGGAACACCGACGGGCAGAGGTCGGCGAAGAACGCCCCTTCGATGCCCAGCTTGCGCCCGAAGCGCAGGGCCCGGCGGACGATCTTGCGCAGCACGTAGCCCCGGCCTTCGTTGGAGGGCACCACCCCGTCGAAGATCATGAAGGTGGCGGCGCGCACGTGGTCGGCGATCACCTGGGAGGCGGTCCGGTTGGTGGTTTCCGAGCGCTGGGCCGGATCCACCTTGGCCTTCTTCCAGATGGCCGCGAAGATGGGCCGGAACAGGTCGATCTCGTAGTTGCTGACCACCCCCTGCAGGATGGAGGCGACCCGCTCCAGCCCCATGCCCGTGTCGATGCTGGGCCGGGGCAGGGGGCGCAAGGTGCCCTCGGGGTCCCGGTCGTATTGCATGAACACCAGGTTCCAGATTTCCATGACCCGGTCGCCCTCGCCGTTGGGCGTGGCGTCGCCCGGGTACTGGGGGCCCCGGTCGTAGTGGACTTCGCTGCACGGCCCGCACGGGCCGGTGTCGCCCATCTGCCAGAAGTTGTCGTGCTTGCCGAAGCGCAGGACGTGGTCCCGGGGCACCCCGGCCTGGATCCAGAGCTCCTCCGCCTCGGTGTCGGCGGGGATGCCGTCGGCCCCTTCGAACACCGTCACCCAAAGGCGGGCGGGATCCAGGCCCAGGTTGCCCTGGTCCCGGGCCCCGGTGACCAGCTCCCAGGCGTAGCGCACGGCGTCGGCC
>CAWFOJ010000181.1:0-3063 GCA_963816585.1 uncultured Holophagaceae bacterium
ACCCCGATGGAATCGTGGGTCCACACGTACTTCACCGGCAGGCCCATGAGCGCCGCCAGGCGCACGCTGGGCCGCATGTAGTCGCTGAAGATGAAGAAGGTGGCCCCGAACGCCCGGAGCCCGCCATGCAGGGCCATGCCGTTCAGGGCGGCGCCCATGGCGTGCTCGCGGACGCCCCAGTGCAGGTTGCGCCCGGCGTGGACGGCGTCGAAGTCGCCCCCGCCCTTGATCTCGGTGTTGGTGGAAGGCGCCAGGTCGGCGGAGCCGCCCACCAGGTTGGGAAGGACCGCCGCCAGGGCGTTGAGGGCCTTGCCCCCGGCTTCGCGGGTGGCGAATTTTTCGCCTGGGCTGAAGGCCGGCATCTGGGCGTCCCAGCCCTGGGGCAGCTCGCCCTTCAGGAAGGCCTCGAATTCCGCCGCCAGGTCCGGGTGGGCGGCCCGGTAGGCTTCGAACAGCTGGGCCCAGGCGGCTTCCGCCTCGGCGCCCCGGTCCCGGCACTGGCGCCACTCGGCCAGGGCCTCGGCGGGCACCACGAAATGGCCGTCCGGATCCCAGCCCAGGATCTCCTTGGTGGCGCGGACCTCCGCCTCCCCCAGGGGGGCGCCGTGGGCGTGCTGGGTGTTCTGCTTGGTGGGGGCCGGGAAGCCGATGACCGTGCGGCAGTCGATGAGGGTGGGCTTGCCGCAGGGGCGGCAGGCGTCGTGGAAGGCCTTGCTGAGCGCCCCCAGGTCCTCGCCGTCGGCCACCTTCAGCACCCGCCAGCCCTGGGCCTCGAAGCGCCCGGCCACGTCCTCGGTGAAGGCCAGCCCGGTCTCCCCCTCGATGGTGATGTGGTTGTCGTCGTAGAGCAGGATCAGCTTCTCCAGGGCCAGGTGCCCCGCCAGGCTGGCGGCCTCCTGGGCCACCCCTTCCATCATGTCCCCGTCCCCGGCGAAGGCGAAGGTGCGGTGGTCCACCACCTGGAACCCGGGGCGGTTGAACCGCTCCGCCAGCCAGCGCTCGGCCATGGCCATGCCCACCGCGTTGCCGATGCCCTGGCCCAGGGGCCCGGTGGTGGTCTCCACCCCGGGGGTGTGCCGGTACTCCGGATGCCCCGGCGTGCGGGAACCCCACTGGCGGAACTGCTTGAGGTCCTCCAGGGTCAGGCCGTACCCGGCCAGGTGCAGCAGGGAATAGAGCAGCATGGACACGTGCCCGCAGGAGAGCACGAAGCGGTCCCGGTCCGCCCAGGCGGGGTTGGCCGGGTTGTGCTTCAGGAACCGGGTCCACAGCACGTAGGCCGCCGGGGCCTGGGCCATGGGGGTGTCCGGGATGGCCGCTGTTGGCCTTCTGCACTGCGTCCATGGCCAGGCAGCGCACCGTGTCGATGCAAAGCTTATCGGTATTCGTGGCCGAGAAAGTCAAAGGGACCTCGCTGGAAGCTTGAAGGATGACGGATGATCGCCTGGCCAGCGTCGCTCATCCCTGGTGTTCGACGCTGGCCTTCACGAACGCGGTGAACAGGGGGTGGGGCTGCAGGGGCTTGGACTTGAATTCCGGATGGAACTGGCAGCCCAGGAAGTAGGGATGGCCGGGGATCTCCACGATCTCCACGAAGGTGTTGTCCGGGCTCATGCCGGTGAAGGCCATGCCCCTCTCCTCCATGGGCTTGCGGTATTCCGCCTGGTTGAACTCGTAGCGGTGCCGGTGGCGCTCGCTGATCTTCTCGCCGTGGTAGGCCCTGGCCGCCTGGCTCTCGGAGGCGAGCAGGCAGGGATAGGCGCCCAGGCGCATGGTGCCGCCCAGCTCCTCCACGTCCACCAGCTCCCGCAGCTTGAAGATCACCCGGTGCTTGGGCGCGTCCTCGAACTCGGTGGAATCGGCCCCCTCCAGGCCCACCACGTTGCGGGCGAACTCCACCGACGCCATCTGCATGCCCAGGCAGATGCCGAAGAAGGGGAGCTTGTTCTCCCGGGCGTAGCGGATGGCCATGATCATGCCCTGGGTGCCGCGCACCCCGAACCCGCCGGGCACCAGCAGCCCGTGGCAGTCGCCCAGGAACGCCGCCGGGTCGCCGTGCTCCAGGTCCTCGCCCTCGATCCACTTCAGGTCCACCTGGGTCTCCAGGCCGTAGCCGGCGTGGTGCAGGGCTTCGGTCAGCGACTTGTAGCTCTCCTTGAACTCCACGTACTTGCCGACGATGGCGATGCGCACGCTGCCCTTGGGGTTCCGGATCCGGTGCAGCAGGTCGTGCCAGGCGGACAGGTCCGGGCGCCGGTCGCCCAGGTTCAGCAGGGCGGCCACCTTGGCGTCCAGCCCCTCCAGGTGGAGGTTCAGGGGCACTTCGTAGATGGTGCTGGCGTCCCGGCAGCAGAACACCGCGTCGGGGGTCACGGAGCAGAACAGGGCGATCTTGTCCCGCAGGGGCCGGGGCAGGTCCATGTCCGCCCGGCACAGCAGCACGTCCGGCTGGATGCCCAGGGCCCGCAGTTCCTTGACGCTGTGCTGGGTGGGCTTGGACTTGAGCTCCCCGGCGGCCTTGATGTAGGGCACGTAGGTGAGGTGCACGTTGATGGCGTTGCCGTGCCCGGCCTCCAGCTTGAACTGGCGGATCGCCTCCAGGAACGGCTGGGACTCGATGTCGCCCACGGTGCCGCCGATCTCCACCAGCACCACGTCCACGTCCTTGGCCACCTTCTTCATGGTGCCCTTGATCTCGTCGGTGATGTGCGGGATCACCTGCACGGTCTTGCCCAGGTAGTCGCCGCGGCGCTCTTTCTGGATCACCGTGTTGTAGATGCGCCCGGTGGTGACGGTGTGGTTGCGCGTGGTGGGGACGGACGTGAAGCGCTCGTAGTGCCCCAGGTCCAGGTCGGTCTCGGCGCCGTCGTCGGTGACGTAGACCTCGCCGTGCTGGAACGGGCTCATGGTGCCCGGGATCCACGTTGAGGTAGGGATCCATCTTCATCAGGGTCACCTTCAGGCCCCGGGCCTCCAGCAGCGCGCCCAAGGATGCGGCCGCGATGCCCTTGCCCAGGCTGGAAAGCACCCCGCCTGTCACGAATACGAATTTGGTCATATGTT
>CAWFOJ010000182.1:0-23081 GCA_963816585.1 uncultured Holophagaceae bacterium
CTGCCAGCCGGGCCAGGGCCGGCTCGGAGACGTCGGCCACGGCAACCTGGAAATCGCCTCCCTGGGCGAGGTCCAGGGCGATGGTGGCGCCGATCCGGCCGGCGCCGAGGACGGCGATCTTCGGCATGGGAACCTCCCTTGTGTGGCCGGCCTTCATTCAAACGTGCCGGCGACCTTGAGTCTCTTGTCGAGCATGAGGGTACGCCCTTTGGCGATCACCGTGTCGAGGGTGAAGGTCTCTTTGCCACCAGGATGAGGTCCGCGTCGAAGGATGCCCGGATCCGGCCCTTGGTCTTCAGCCCGTAGATCTCCGCGGATTCCGGGTCACCACCCGGAGGGCCGTCTCCAGGTCGACGTCCTCCTTCAGGGCCGCCTCCCGGACCTCCTGGAACAGGGAGCTGACCTGGCCCACGTCCAGGCGCACGAACTCTTTGCGGTCGTTGAACACGGCAGGCTGCCCTGGCCGTCGGAGGTGAAGGTGATCCGGTCCGGCGGCACCCCGTGCTCCAAGCACCGCTTCAGGCCCCGGGCGGCCCGGAGGAGGTTGGTCTCGCCCTGGGGGCCGGCGGTCAGGTCGATGCTCCCGCCGCGGAGGGCGTAGTCCATGGCCTGGGCGAAGAGCTTCTCGTTGCGGTTCACGTGGGTGGGAAGGAACTGGGAATAGGGCAGTTCGGTGGTGGCGACGATCTCCTCCAGCATGGCCAGGCCGCCCTCCCCGTCGCCCAGGTGGACGTTCACCACCCCGGCCTTGCCGGAGAGGATGCCGCCGACCCGCACGGCGGCGGCCAGGCGCCGCACCTCCTCCAGGCCCGGCTGGGCCGAGCGGTGGTCGCCCAGAGCGATCTCCCCGGCCCCCACCACCAGGTCGATGAGCATAAGGTCCCGCATGGGGTCCCCGGTGAGGGTCACGATGGGGACCTGGTAGGAGCCGGTGAGGATGTATGCGGAAACCCCTTCCTCGGTCAGGCCCTTGGCCTTGGCGTAGAGGGATTCCAGGCTGCGGGTGACGCTGTCGGTGCCCAGGCAGCCGATCACCGTGGTGATGCCGCCCCGCACCATGCTGGAAAGGGCGAGTTCGGGGGTCCGGGTGCGGAAGCCGCCTTCGCCCCCGCCTCCGGTGATGTGCACGTGGCCGTCGATGAGGCCCGGGAAGACATACTTGCCCCGGGCCTCGATGATATCCAGGGGGAGACCGTCCGCGAGGGGAGGCCGGAGCCTCGCGCCGACCGCCCCGAAGCGCTCTCCCACGACCAGGATGTCCAGTTCCCCGAGGGGTTCCGGCGCAAAGACCGTGCCGTTGCGGATGACCTTGATCACCTGTGCGCCTCCGATTTTCGTATACTGGTTGGAAAGCAATTGGTGGGCCAATTGTGCGAGGACCTTTGCTGAGGTGCGGCCATGAAGAGGTTCGTGGTGGTGTCCAGCTCGGAACCGACCCGCCGGGACGTGGTCTCCCAGTTGGAGGACCTGTTCGACCACGGCGTCGAGATCGAAAGCCACACGGTGGGCCCCGGCTTCCCCAGGAAGGTCCGCGATGCCCTGGTGCTGGTCACCTCCACCCTGACCCTGGAGGACTGCAGGCCGTTCATCGACGAAAGCTGCGAGGTCATCGTCGCCAACCGCACCCTGAACTTCGCCCACCTGGACAAGCTCTACTCGGTGCCGGAGGAAAGCTCCCTGCTGATCGTGAACGATGCCCGCCAGACCGCCGACGAGGTCATAGATCTCCTGAAAATGATCGGCTTCACCAATTACCGGTTCCACCCGTACTACCCGGGCTCCCCGCCGGTGACGCGCCCGGTGGACTATGTCATCACCCCCGGGGAGACCAGCCTGGTCCCGGGCCGCTTCTTCAACGTCATCGACATCGGGCCCCGGGTCCTGGACATCACGACCATCATCGAGATCCTGAAGCAGCTGGAGATGCTCGACGCCCAAGCGAGCCGGAAAGTGAACCTGATCTCGGCCAAGTACATGCGCAAGATCATCGCCCTGGGCAAGGAACTCCACGGCAAGCACGAGAACCTGAAGTCGCTGAACGAATTCCAGCTGGACATCATCAACAGCGTCAACGACGGGATCATCGTCTACGACCCGGCCGGGACCATCCAGCTGATCAACACCATCGCCGCGCGCCTGCTGAACCTGGGCGAAGGGTCCAACCTGCTGGACGAGTGCGGGGCGCGCCACCGGAAGCTGGCCCATTTCCTGGGCGGGGACGGGCCGGAAAGCAGCATCCACCAGCTGGACGACGCCGCCTATCTGTTCTCGAAAAAGTACAGCGAATCCATCCACTGCTGCCTCCTGACCATCAAGAACGTCCGCGAGCGCATCAACATGGAGAACCGGCTCAGGAGCGAGCTGAAGAAGCAGGGGTACCGGGCCAAGTACACCTTCGGCGACCTGGTCCACCGTTCCCATTCGATGAAGGAGCTGATCGCGCGCAGCCGGAAGCTGGCCGAAAGCGAATTCAGCATCCTGGTCTGCGGCGAGAGCGGGACCGGCAAGGAACTCCTCGCCGCCGCCATCCACAACGCGTCCAGGCGCAGGGACGGGCCCTTCCTGGCCGTCAACTTCTCCGCCCTGCCGGACGACCTCATCGAGAGCGAACTGTTCGGCTACGAGGAGGGGGCCTTCACCGGCGCCAAGCGAGGGGGCAAGGTCGGGCTGTTCGAACTGGCCAACCAGGGCACCCTGTTCCTGGACGAGATCGGCGACATCTCTCCAAAGATCCAGTCGCGCCTGCTGCGGGTCCTGCAGGAGCGGGAGATCCTGAAGGTCGGCGGGACCAAGAACATCCCCGTGGACGTGCGGGTGGTGGCGGCCACCAACAAGGACCTGATGGAAATGGTGCGGAAGGGGAACTTCCGGGAGGACCTCTATTACCGGATCAAGAAGCTCTACCTCCCCATCCCGCCCCTCCGGGAGCGGAAGGAGGACATCCTGCCCCTCCTGGCCCATTTCCTGATCCAGAAGAACGGGGTCGAACTGAAGCTCACTGACGACGTCCAGGCCCTGCTGGAGGCCTACGACTGGCCGGGCAACGTCCGGGAACTGGAGAACATCGTCGAGTACATCCTGTCCCTGTGCGAAGGGGACACCATCGACCGCTCGGTGCTGCCCGAAGACCTCCTGCGCGGGGCGCGCGACGTGGCGGAGCCGCCGGACAGCAGGATCCTGTTCTTCCTCAGGACCATCAACCGCTTCAATGAAGACAATGTCCTGATCGGCCGCAAGACCCTGTCCGGTATCTCCAGGGACACCCGTTTCCACTGCTCCGAGCAGCAGGTCCGCACCATCCTGGGCGGCCTGGCCACCCGGGGGCTGGTGCGGATGGGCCGAGGCAAAATGGGCCTGAAACTCACCCACGCAGGCCTGGCCTACCTGGGGCGTTTCTAATGGGTAATGGTGATTGAATGGTGGCCCCCCTCGGCCTGGGGGGCCGCCATTAACCTTTTCGGCGCGGGCGCGATCCCCCGGTGGCCGGATCCCAGCATCACGCCGGGGGCTCGAGGGGATGGCACCTGATTTGCATTTAGCCTGGGTTCAATCTCCCCCCAACTTTCTCAGTCAGTCCAACTACCAGGGAAACCTGCGCCCGCGCGCCGGATTCCCGTCCCCAATCAGGAGGTGACATGAAGCGGAACTTGCTTGCAACGCTTTGCCTGTTGCTGGTCGCGGGCGGGATGGCCGTCCTCGCGGCCGGCCCCAAGGATGGCGGGGTGGTCGTCTTCGGCAAGCCCAAGGATGCCCGGGTGCTGGACCCCGGAATCTGTGACGAAGGCAACTCCTCCATGGTCATTACCAACATTTTCCAGCCGCTGATCACCTTCAAGCCCGGCACCAGCGAGTTCATGCCCTGCCTGGCCGCGGAGATGCCCACCGTCTCCAAGGACCACAAGGAGATCACCTTCAAGCTCCGCCAGGGGGTGAAGTTCCACGACGGCACCACCATGGACGCCGACGCGGTGGTCTTCTCGCTCAAGCGCCAGTTCGACAAGAGCAGCCAATACAACAAGTTCGGGCCGTGGAACTACTGGAGCGGCAAGGGCTGGTCCGACACCGACAAGAAGCAGGGCATCGTCAAGGACGTCGTCAAGGTGGACAACTCCACCGTGAAGGTCCTGCTCAACGTGCCCGACCAGTCGATCATGTACAACTTCGCCCTGTACTTCACCGACATCGTCTCCCCCACCGCGGTGCAGAAGTGGGGCGCCGACTTCAAGAGCCACCCGGTCGGCACCGGTCCGTTCCAGTTCGTGGAATGGGTCAAGGACGACCACGTCGCGCTCAAGCGATTCGACGGCTACTGGGGCGAGAAGGCCCACCTGGATTCGGTCATCTTCAAGGTGTACCCGGATGAGCAGGCCCGCATCGCCGCCCTGCAGACCGGCGAGGCCGACATCATCGACCCCACCGGGCCCGAGGGGATGAAGACCATCGAGGCGGATTCCAACCTGAAACTCCAGCCCGGGGACCGGCTCAACATGGGCTACCTGTGCATGCAGTGCGCGAAGGGCCCGTTCACCAACAAGAAGGTCCGCCAGGCCCTGTGCTTCGCGGTCGACCGCAAGACCATCATGGAGAACGTGTACGGCAAGACCGGAGTGCCGGAGAAGCTGCCGATGCCCTCGATCCTGTGGGGCTACGACAAGAAGCTCCCGGACTACACCTACGACCCGGCCAAGGCCAAGGCCCTGCTCAAGGAAGCCGGGGTGCCGCTGCCGGTCAAGGTGGAATTCCTCTACCTCCCCGCCTGGCGGCCCTACATCCCCAATGGCAAGCGCCTGGCCGAGATCGTCCAGGCCCAGCTCAACGCCGTGGGCTTCGACGTCGAGATCAAGACTTTCGAGATGGGGACCTACTGGGACAAGCTGGACGAAGGCGCGTTCGACCTGTGCGAGAACGGGTGGACCGGCGAGGGCGACCCGGACGACTGGCTCTTCAACCTGCTCACCGAGGGCTACAACAACAACGGGAAGTGGTTGAACAAGGAGTACATCGACCTGGTGACCAACGCCAAGTTCCCGGGGACCATCGAGGAACGGGCCAAGCTCTATTACAAGGCCGAGAAGGTCATGATGGACGACTACCCGATCCTCACCATCGCCCGGGGCATCGAATTCCGGCCTATGAACAAGAAGATCGAGGGGTATAAGATCTACCCGGACGGGTTCGTCTGGATGGCTTCGGTCTGGATCAACAAGTAGTCGACTGGGAATGCTTTCGGACGCCGCACTCTCCTGCCTCCGAGGGTGCGGCGTCGTTCTGATGCGAGGTTTCCGTGGGACGCTACATCGCCAAGCGTTTCCTGTTGGTGGTGCCTACCATCCTGGGCGTCATCACCCTGGTGTTCCTCCTGCGCTTCCTGTCGCCGGGGGATCCCGCCCGGCTGTACCTGGGGGAGCGCGCCACCCCCCAGGCGGTGGCCACCCTGCGCAAGGACTGGGGCCTGGACCGGCCCAGGACCGAGCAGTACGCGGTCTACATGAACCGGGTGGCGCACCTGGACCTGGGCCGGTCCTTCAAGACCGGCGACCCGGTGATCAAGGAGATCCTGGAGCGGTTCCCGGCCACGGTGGAGCTGGCGGTCGCAGCCACGGTCATCGCCTCGGTGCTGGGCATCCTGGCCGGAGTGGTGGCCGCCACCCGGCGCAACACCCTGGCCGACTTCGCATGCATGGTGGGCTCCCTGGTGGGGGTTTCGGTCCCCATCTTCTGGCTGGGGCTGATCTTCATCATCGTGTTCGCGGTGAACCTGCACCTGTTCCCCACCGGGGGGCGACTGGACGCGCGGATGCTGATGGAGCCCATCACCGGTTTCTACACCCTCGACGGCCTCATCCGGCTGGTCAAGGAGCACAACCCCTCGTATTTCCTCTCCTGCCTGTACCACCTGGTGCTGCCGTCAATGGCCCTGGCCTCGGTGCCCCTGGCGGTGATCGCCCGGGTGACCCGATCGAGCATGCTGGAGATCCTGGGCCAGGACTACATCCGCACCGCCCGGGCCAAGGGCCTGCCCGAGCGCACCGTGGTCTGGAGCCACGCCTTCCGCAACGCCCTGCTGCCGGTGATCACCATCATCGGCCTGGAGTTCGGCTACAACCTGGCCGGAGCGGTGCTCACCGAGACCATCTTCGCCTGGCCGGGGATCGGAAACTGGCTGTACTCGGCCGTGCTGGGCCGCGACTACCTGGCGGTCCAGGGCGGCGTGGCCTTCGTATCGGTGGCCTTCATCCTCATGAACCTGCTGGTGGACGTCCTTTATGCCTTCGTCAATCCCCGCATCCGCTACTGAGGCCCAGGCCCCCGGCGGGACCGCCCAGGTCCCGGAACTGTCGCTGCTGCACGAGCATTGGCTCCAGTTCCGGAAATCCAAGTCCGCCCTGTTCGGGCTGCTGCTGATCGTCATCTTCTTCCTGCTGGCCCTGTTCGCCCCGGCACTGGCGCCGGGCGACCCGCTGCTCCAGCACCTGCCGGCGTCCCTGACCAGGCCCCTGCACGGAGGCTACCTGCTGGGGTCCGACGACCTGGGACGGGACATCCTGTCCCGGATCCTGTTCGGGTCACGCATCTCGCTCATGGTGGGGGCCATCTCGGTCTCCATCTCCCTGGTGGCCGGCGGGGTGGTGGGGTTGCTGGCGGGCTATTTCGGCGGGGTGGTGGACCTCCTGGTCATGCGCGGCATCGACCTGATGATGGCCTTCCCCTCCATCCTCCTGGCCATCGTCATCTGCGCCACCTTGGGCCCGTCGCTGCAGAACGCCATGATCGCCATCGGCGTCATCGGCATCCCCTCCATCGCCCGGGTCATCCGCGCCTCGGTGCTGGCCGAGAAGGAACTGGACTACGTGACCGCCGAGCGGTCCCTGGGCGCTTCCCACCTGCGCCTGATCTTCTCGGCCATCCTGCCCAACTGCGTGGCGCCCATCATCGTCCAGAGCACCCTGGCCTACGCCGGTGCCATCATCTCCGCCGCCGCCCTGTCCTTCCTGGGCCTGGGCGCCCAGCCCCCGGCCCCGGAGTGGGGCGCCATGGTCTCCTCCGGCAAGGAGTACATCTCCACCGCCTGGTGGGTGATCACCTTCCCCGGCCTGGCCATCCTCCTGGCCGTGCTGGGGTTCAACTTGCTGGGGGACGGCCTCCGGGACGTGCTCGACCCGCGGATGAAGGAGTAGGCAGCCATGGCCGGGATCGGGGAGCGTGTGCTTTCGGTGCAGGACCTCCACACCTATTTCTACACCCAGAAGGGGATCGTCCGGGCGGTGAACGGGGTTTCCTTCGGCGTGGACCGGGGCCGGACCCTCTGCCTGGTGGGCGAATCCGGCTGCGGCAAATCGGTGGCCGCCCTGTCCATCATGCGCCTGATCGCCTCGCCTCCCGGGCGGATCGTCGCCGGACGGATCCACTTCGACGACCGGGACCTGCTGACCCTGGACGACGCCGAGATGCGCTCGGTGCGGGGGCGCAGGATCTCCATGATCTTCCAGGAGCCCATGACCTCCCTCAACCCGGTGTTCAAGATCGGCCGCCAGATCGGCGAGATGTTCACCTACCACGAGGGCATGAAGCCCCGCGAGGCGCGCCGCAAGGCCATCGAGCTGCTGGCCATGGTGGGCATCCCGGTCCCCGAGAAGCGGGTGGACGACTACCCCCACCAGCTCTCCGGGGGCATGCGCCAGCGGGTGATGATCGCCATGGCGCTGGCTTCGCCCGATCCCGGGCTGCTCATCGCCGACGAGCCCACCACCGCCCTGGACGTGACCATCCAGGCCCAGATCCTGGACCTGCTGCGCGACCTCCAGCAGCGGATAGGGATGAGCATCCTGCTGATCACCCACAACATGGGCGTGGTGGTGGAGATGGCCGACGAGGTGGGGGTCCTCTACGCGGGCCGCAAGGTGGAAGCTGCCCGCACCAAGGACCTGCTCACCTCCCCCTGCCATCCGTACACCCGGGGGCTGCTCAACTCCATCCCCGGCAACCCCAAGTACCGCGGCGCCGAGCGCCTGGAATCGATCCCGGGCTCGGTGCCCAGCTTGGCCGGGCTGGGCGCCGGGTGCCCGTTCGAGAACCGCTGCCCCCTGGCCAAGACCGTGTGCCGGGAGCGGTTCCCGGCGGAGCAGGCGGTCTCCGGCACCCATTCGGTCTGGTGCCACTTCGCGGACGTGCCGTCCGCCCCAGGACGGTGAGGAGCGCCATGGACACGCTGCTGGAAGCACGCCAGGTGGCCAAGCATTTCGACCTCAAGGGCGGGATGGTCCTGAAGGCCGTGGACGGGGTGTCCTTCGACCTGCGCCGGGGCACGACCCTGGGGGTGGTGGGCGAGTCGGGCTGCGGCAAGTCCACCCTGGGCAAGACCCTGCTGCGCCTGGAGGAGCCCACCGGGGGCAGCGCCCTGCTGGACGGGATCGACCTGTTCGGCCTGGACCGCGCCCAGCTCAAGGCGGCCCGGCGGCGGATGCAGATGATCTTCCAGGACCCGTTCTCCTCCCTCAACCCGCGCCGCAGCGCCGGTGCCATCATCGAGCAGCCCCTGGTCATCCACCGAATGGGCGGCCGGGCCGGGCGGCGCGATCGGGTGGCCCACCTCATGGACGAAGTGGGCCTGGACCTGCGCTACCGCAACCGCTACCCCCACCAGTTCTCCGGCGGCCAGCGCCAGCGCATCGGCATCGCCCGGGCCCTGGCCCTGAACCCCGAGCTCATCATCTGCGACGAGGCAGTGTCGGCCCTGGACGTCTCCATCCAGGCCCAGATCATCAACCTGCTGCTGGACCTGCAGCAGGCCCACGGGCTCACGTACCTCTTCATCGCCCACGACCTGTCCGTGGTGGAGTTCATCTCCGACCGCATCCTGGTGATGTACCTGGGCCGGATCGTGGAGGACGCGCCCAAGGCCGAGCTGGTGGCCAAGCATTTGCACCCCTACACCCAGGCCCTGTTCGAGGCCTCCCCGATCCTGGACCCGGACCTGCGCGGGGCGCGCACCACCGTGCCCGGAGACCTGCCCTCGCCCATCGACCCACCCCGGGGCTGCCACTTCCACCCCCGCTGCCCCCGGGCCACGGAGCGCTGCCGGGAGGCCTACCCCGAGCGCAAGGAGGTGGCGCCGGGGCACTTCACCTCCTGCCACCTTTATTGACATGGTCTCCACCCCCCGGCTGGAGATCCATCCCGGACGGGTCGCCGCCAACACCCGGTCCGTGCTCCAGGCCTGCCGCCGGCACGGTGCCCGGGTGGCCTGCGTCACCAAGGCGGCCTGCGCCCACCCGGCCCTGGTGGGAGCCTTCGAGGCGGGCGGGGCGGACCAGCTGGCCGACTCCCGGCTGCGCAACCTTGCCGCCATCGCCGCCACCGGCTCCCGGCTGCCGCTCATGCTGCTGCGCCTGCCCGAGCCCAGCGCCGCCCTGGAGGCGGTGCGCCACTGCCAGGTGAGCCTGAACTCCAGCTCCGAAACCCTCCGGCTGCTGTCCGAGGCGGCCCAGTCCTTGCGGCGCATCCACCAGGTCATCGTGATGGTAGACCTGGGGGACCTGCGGGAAGGAGTCTGGCCCGACCAGGCGGTCCAGGTGGTCAAAGGCGCCTCCCGCCTGCCCGGCCTCGAGGTGCTCGGGCTGGGCTGCAACCTGGGGTGCTTCTCCGGCGTCCTCCCCTCGGAGGCGAACATGCGGGTCCTGGTCGAGACCCGGGACGCCTGCCGCCGGGAGACCGGGCTCGACCTGCCGGTCCTGTCCGGCGGGTCCAGTTCCATCCTGCCCCTCCTGGCCTCGGGCCGGCTCCCGGCCGAGATCAACCACCTGCGTCTGGGCGAGGTCCTGGTCCTGGGCGTCACCCCCCAGGACCGGGCCCCCTGGCCCGGCACCCGCCAGGACGCCTTCCGGTTGGTGGCGGAGGTGATCGAGGTGGCGCGCAAACCCTCCCTGCCCATCGGCGAGCGGGGCCAGGACGCTTTCGGCCAGGTGCGCCCCATCGAAGACCGGGGCCGGCGCCGGCGCGCCATCCTCAACCTCGGGCGCCAGGACGCCGCCCTGGGCGACCTGACCCCCGAGGACCCCGGCATGGTCGTCCTGGGCGGCTCCAGCGACCACCTGGTCCTGGACGTGGAGGACGCCGTGCGGCCCGTGGCCACCGGGGACGAAGTGAGCTTCCGGCCCGGGTACGCGGCGCTGCTGGCGCTGGCCACTTCGCACTACGTGAGGAAGGTCGTGATGGCGGAGCCCGAGCAGGGCGGCGGTGCGCGGCTGGAGGTCGGGGCCGGATGACACATGGCCGGCCTCCTGCTAGTTGAAGTAATCCACTCCGGCCTGGAACAATTCCATGTCCTTCTCCCCCGGCACGTTGAACCAGACATGCGGCGTGTACCGCTCCGCATGGGCCATCTTGCCCAGTACCCGCCCGTCCGGGCTGGTGAGGCTCTCGATGGCCAGGGCGCTGCCGTTGGGGTTGTATTCCAGGTCCATGGACGGCCGGCCCTGGCCATCCACGTACTGGGTGGCCACCTGGCCCCTGGCCAGGAGGTCCCGCAGCAGGGCGTCCGGGCCCACCACCCGCCCTTCCCCATGGGCGATGGCCACGGTGTGCACGGCGCCGGGGGCGAGCCGGGCGAACCAGGGGCTCCGGTCCGAGACCACCCGGGTCCAGGCGAAGCGGCTGGTGTAGCGCAGGCTGTTGAAGGTGAGGGTGGGATCCCCGGGGCCCAGTCCCCGGATCTCCCCGTACGGCACCAGTCCGAGCTTGATGAGCGCCTGGAAGCCGTTGCAGATGCCCAGCAGCAGCCCGTCCCGGGTCTTGAGCAGGTCGTGCACCGCGTCCTTCACCCGGGCGTTGCGGTAGGCGGCGGCGATGAACTTGCCGCTGCCCTCGGGCTCGTCGCCGGCGGAGAAGCCGCCGGGGAT
Organism: uncultured Holophagaceae bacterium; assembly: GCA_963816585.1. Classification (GTDB taxonomy): domain Bacteria; phylum Acidobacteriota; class Holophagae; order Holophagales; family Holophagaceae; genus Mesoterricola. The sequence goes on from CAWFOJ010000182.1 coordinate 10,899, forward strand.
CACCAGGATCTGGGCCCGGCCGATGGCCCGGGCCATGGCGCCCAGGGATTCCTCCACCGCCTCCGGGTCCAGGTTGCGGAACACCACCGTCTCGGTCACGGCCCCGGCCCGTTCGAAGGCCTGGGCGGTGTCGTACTCGCAATTGGTGCCCGGGAACACGGTGAGCACCACCCGCGGGCGGGCGACCTTGACCGCCGGCGCGGGACGGTTCCCGGCCGGCACCGGGGCGAAGGGCGGCAGCGTGGGCGCCGGCTCCCCGTCCAGGCGGGTGGGGAACACCGGCTCCAGGGGCGCTTCCCAGGCCGCCTCCAGCGCCGCCGGGTCCAGGACCTCGGCGCCGGCCCGGATCCGGCCGTGCCCGGCGGTGGCGCCCAGGCGGCTCCAGGGGAGCCCGTCCAGGGCCGCGGCCGGGTCGCCGTCCAGTTCCAGCACGAAGGCGCCGGGACGGGGGGCGAACCAGTCGCCGGGCTCCCGGGGCTCCAGGTCAAGGCCCACGCCGTTGCCGAAGGCCATCACCGACAGGGCCGGGGCGAGGCCGTCCAGGCCCAGGACCTTGGCCGCCAGGACCCTGCCCTCCCGCACCAGGGCGCCCAGCCGCCCGTAGGCGGTGTCCAGGGCCGCCCAGTCGGGCAGGTGGTCCGGGGTGCGGGGCAGTTCCACCAGCACCACCGGGTGGCCGGCCCCCTTGAACTCGGGGCTGGTCACCTGGTCGGCCCGCACCAGGCCCACGGCGAACGCCACCAGGGTGGGCGGCACGTCCAGGTCCTTGAAGGTGCCGGACATGGAATCCTTGCCGCCGATGGCCGGGGTGCCCAGGGCCAGTTCCGCGTGCAGGGCGCCCAGGAGGGCGGCGGCGGGCTGCCCCCAGCGCCGGGGGTCGTCCATGGGCTTGCCGAAATACTCCTGCAGGGTGAAGCGCAGGCGCCGGTGGTCGGCGCCCACCGCCGCCAGGCGCGCGGCGGCCAGGACGTGGGCCCACACGGCGCCGTGGAAGGGGCTCCAGCGGCTCACCTCAGGCAAAAAGCCGTGGCTCATGGCGCTGGCGGTGCGGGTCGCCCCGCCCGGGACCGGGAACTTGGCCACCATGGCCTCGGCGGGGGTGCGCCGGCGCCGGCCGCCGTACGGGGCCAGCACCGTGGCGGCGCCGATGCTGCAGTCGAACTTCTCGGCGAGGCCCCGCTGGCTGCAGGCGTTCAAGCCCTGGAGGGCGGCCGCCCAGCGCCGGCCCAGGCCGCCTTCCCCCATCGCCGGCGCCTGGAAGGGGTGCCGGTCCGGGTCCGGAGCGGCGATGGCCGCCCGGGTCTCCTGGGGGGCGCCATTGGTGTCCAGGAAGGCCCGGCCCAGGTCGGCGACGGTGCGCCCGCGCCAGGCCATGCGCAGCCTGGGCTCGACGCTCACCTGCGCCACCCGGGTGGCTTCCAGGTTCTCCTGGGCGGCCAGGGCCAGGAGCGCGGGCTCGTCCTCCCGGGCCACCACCACCGCCATGCGCTCCTGGCTCTCGGCGATGGCCAGCTCGGTGCCGTTGAGGCCTTCGTACTTGCGGGGCACCCTGTCCAGGTCCACCTGGATGCCCGGGGCCAGCTCGCCGACGGCCACCGCCACGCCTCCCGCCCCGAAGTCGTTGCACTTCTTCACCAGGCGGCAGAATTCGGGCTTGCGGAACAGCCGCTGCAGCTTGCGCTCCATGGGCGGATCGCCCTTCTGCACTTCCGCCCCGCACGTCTCGATGGACTGCTCGGTGTGGGCCTTGGAGCTGCCGGTGGCGCCGCCGATGCCGTCCCGGCCGGTGCGCCCCCCCACCAGGATGATCACGTCTCCGGGAACGGGCTCCTCCCGGCGCACCTGGGCCCGGGGCACCGCCCCCACCACCGCGCCGATCTCCATGCGCTTGGCCACGTAGCCCGGGTCGTGGTCCTCCACCACCTGCCCGGTGCACAGGCCGATCTGGTTGCCGTAGTCGGCGAAGCCCTGGGCGGCCTCCTGGGTGATCTTGCGCTGGGGCAGCTTGCCCGGGAGGGTCTCGGCCACCGGCACGCGCGGATCGCCGCTGCCGGTGACGCGCATGGACTGGTACACGTAGGCGCGCCCGCTGAGGGGGTCCCGGATGGCCCCGCCCAGGCAGGTGGCGGCGCCGCCGAAGGGCTCCACTTCGGTGGGGTGGTTGTGGGTCTCGTTCTTGAACATGAGCAGCCAGGGCTCGACGCCCCCCGGCGCGGCACCGTTCTCCACGTCCACCATCACCGAGCAGGCGTTGATTTCGCTGGAAACCTCCTGGTCCTCCAGGCGCCCGGCGGCGCGCATGGCCCGGGCCGGGAGCAGGGCCATGTCCATGAGGCACTCGGGGCGCTCAGCCAGCCCGTCCCCGAACAATTCCCGGCGCAGGTCCCGATAGCGCTCGTAGGCCTCCCGGATGGGCCGGGCCAGGGGCCCCTCCTCCACCAGCACTTCCCGCATCCGGGTGAGGAAGGTGGTGTGGCGGCAGTGGTCGGACCAGTACGTGTCCAGAAGGCGCAGTTCCGTCTCGGTCGGGTCCCGGCGCTCCTGGTCCCGGAAGTGGGCCTGGGTGTGCTCCAGGTCCGCCAGGGTCATGGCCAGGCCCAGGTCCTGGCGCAGGCCCTGCAGCTGCTCCCGGGAGGCGGGCCTGAACCCGTCCAGGGTCCGGACCTCCTCCGGTTCCGGCAGGGCCGGGTTAAGGGTGTCGGGCTTGGCCTGGGACGCCTCCCGGCTGTCCACCGGGTTCACCAGGTAGGCGCGGATCTTCTGCAGCTCGCCGGAACCGAGGGCGCCCCGGAACACGTAGACCCGGGCCCCGGCCACCGTGGGCCGGGCGCCGTGGGTGAGCAGCTGCAGACACTGGGCGGCGCTGTCCGCGCGCTGGTCGGTACTGCCCGGGCAGGTATTCCACCGCCAGGGCGGTCTCCCCGGCCGCCAGGGGCAGCGCCTCGTCGTACACCAGGTCCACCGGGGGTTCGGCGAACACCGTCCAGCGAGCCCCTTCCAGCTGGTCGTCCCGGACTCCCTCCACGTCGTAGCGCACCACCAGCCGGACCCCTTCCAGGCCCAGGATGCCCAGGTGCTCGCGCAGGTCATGGAACAGCTTGCGGGCCTCCACGGCGAACGCAGGCTTCTTCTCCACGAACAGGCGGCGAATGGCGGGCATGGAGGTTCCCTGAAAATCGAAGGGCCGCTGGAATGCGGCCTGATCTGCCCGCCAGTATAGCAGGGGGGGCCGGAGGATCAGGGATGCCACTCGCCGGCGTAGAGGTGGTGGCCCGCCCAGTCCAGCCCGCCGGGGTGGTTCATCAGGGCCTCGGCAGCTTCGGGGAAGCGGCGGCACCAGCCCATGAAGGCGTTGGCGGCAGGCTGGTGTTCCCGGGCGATGGTGTCGAAGTACTCCCAGCCGGGGTGGGTGGCGGCGAAGGCGCGGACGCCTTCGTTCGGATGGGCGATGGACCAGGTGACGAAGGCGTGTGCGCGCTCGGTATGGTGACCGTCCCACTCGAAGAAGACGCGGGCGGCCTCGGGGTGGGCATGCACCCAGCCGCCCAGGGCCCGGGCGGCCTCGGGGTGGTTGTGCTCCCAGGTTTCGATGCCCCCCGGCGCGTGGGCGGCAACGGCGGGGCGGGCGCAGCCGGCGCCGATGACGGCCAGCAGACTGCCGGCGAGGATGCAGGTCGGCCAGAATCGAGAGGCCATGGTCTCCTCCTGGAGGTTGTCCTTTCTTGAGATGCCGCTCATCCGGGCAAGGTTTACCGGAGATGTCCGCCGGACCTCCTTTGCGGGACCGGGTTGCCGCGGCCCGGCTCCGGGAAGGGCCGGCCCGCCCCGCTTCAGGAGAGCAGCCGGATTTCGACCCGTTCCTTGCCCTTGCCGATGTTGTCCCGCTTCAGGCGGATGGTCCCGATCTCGCCGGTGGCCCGCACATGGGTGCCTCCGCAGGGCACCCGCGAGAAGCCCTCGATCTCCCAGAAGCGCCGCTCCCTGGCCTCGTCCTCGAAGGCGCACCGGATGGGCAGGTCGGAGCCTATGATGCGGTTGGCTTCGGACTCGATCCCGGGGAGCAGCGGGGTGATGCTCTGGGGCCAGGCGAAATCGATCCGGGCCTTGTCCTGGGCGATGTGGGCGCCGATCTTCTCGGCCTCCGGCAGGGCCCGGGTGACCAGCTCCAGCACCAGCTCGGCGGCGAAATGCAGGCGCATGAGCCGGTGGCGCCGCTGCCAATCGATGGCCACGGTCACCGGCTGCCCGGGTTGCAGCCCGTGGCCTTCCGGAAGGGTGTAGATGATCTCCAGGCCTTCCTTGCGGGCCTGGAGCACCGGGTGCCCGCCGATGCTGCCAGCATCGCTTTCCTGGCCTCCGGAGAAGGCGTAGAAGATGGTGGAACGGACGGTGATTTCCGGCCCGCGCACCGTCGCCACCACCGTCGCGTGGGTGGTGGCGTACGGATCTTCCCAGAACGTCTTCTTGGTCATGCCAGCACCTTCCCGTGTTCCCGGCCGGGGCGACGAACCCCGTGCCCTCCAGCATGACTGCACTCTATCAGGGTGCGGGGAGGGGAAAGGTCCCGGGCCTTGCCTGAGGGCGCGGCATTGGGCGGGCCGGGTTCCGCAAAAAAGGCACGCGGTTTGCTTCATTTAATGTCCAGGAGGCAGCGAATGTCGAGCGTGCTTGGCATGAATTCCAATCTTTGGTTGACTCAGGCCACCGCTTCCCAGGGGGCCGGAACCAGCCAGGACACCCAGTCGGCAGTGGATGCCTTCGCGGCCCTGCTCGCCCAGGCCTTGGCCCTCCAATGCCAGGCACAAACTGCCGGGACGACGGGGACCACCAGCACCAGCGCCAGCGCCGGCACCAGCGCCGGGGCCACCGGGGTCCAGAGCACCGCCGCCTCAGGCCAGACGGCGATCAGTTCCGACCTGAGCACCCTGAGCCAGGCCCTGGGCAGCGGGAACCTGGCCGCGGCCCAGCAGGCGTTCCAGTCCCTGCAGAATGACCTCCAGGGCGCCCAGCAGACCCATCATCACCATCACCATCACCACGGATGGGCCGCGGCGCAGTCCGGCCAGGATGGCCAGAGTGCGGGCGCCAGCGGGACCGCAACCACCACCGGGAGCACCGGAACCTCCACGGCGTCCTAGGAGTGTGACTAGGCATTATTCGGCCCCGCGACGGCGCCCAGAGGGCCGAATAATACCTAGTCACACTCCTAGTCGCGCCGTTTGCTAGAACGACATCCCCGCCATGGTGAACCCCGCCTCCTCCAGCTCCCGGAGCAGCCCCCCCGCGTCCTCCATGGCCACCAAGGGCGGACGCACGGTGCGCCATTCCGGGTCCTGGGCGTAGTGGGCCAGGACGGCCTTGAGCTGCGGGATGAGGTTGCCCCGGACCTGGAAGATGGCCCGGATCCGGTCGATGCCCGCCTGCAGCCGGTCCGCTTCAGGGCTTCGCCATTCCCGGTAGACCCGGGCGATGGGGCCGGGATTGACGTTGGCTCCGGCGGTGATGCAGCCGGCGCCGCCGGCGCGCAGGCCCCGCAGCAGGAATACCTCGCTGCCCGGGAAGATCGCCAGGCCCTGGGGGGCCAGGGCCAGCAGCTTCTCGGTGTTGGCCCAGTCGCCGGAGCTGTCCTTGACGCCGGCGATGGTGGCGGGGTAGGCCTTGAACAGGCGCTCCACCACGGCCGGCGGCACCCCCACCTGGGCCACCGGCGGGATGTGGTAAAGGTAGATGCGCAGGCGCGCGTCGGCCACCGACTGGATCACCTGGGAGAAGTACCCGGAACAGCCCATCCTCGGACACGCCCTTGTAGTAGAAGGGGGGAAGCATCAGCACCCCGGCGCACCCCAGGGCGGCGGCGTGGGCCGACAGGGCCACGGTCTCCGGGAACGAGCAGCAGCCGGTGCCGGGCATGATGCAGGACGGGTCCACTCCGGAGGCCGCCAGGCCTTCCAGGAGCTGCATGCGCTCTTCCAGGCTGAGGGAGTTGGCCTCGCTGGTGGTGCCGAACACTGCCAGGCCGGCGCAGCCGTTGCGCAGCAGCCAGGCGCAGTGGCGGTTGAAACGGTCCTGGTCGGGCACCAAACGGCCGGTGAAGGGGGTCAGCACCGGGGACAGCACACCCTGCAAAGGCATCTTGAGGTTCCTTTCTTCAGCGGGTTTCCATCACCTCGGTACGGTCCCGGCCATTGGATTTGGCGCGGTACAGGGCCTGGTCGGCCTTGAGCAGGAGCTCCTCCGGGGTGATGGCCGAGGAGGGGACCTGGGAAGCGACACCCAGGCTGACGGTGATGAAGGGTCCCACGGCCGACCCGCTGTGGGCCAGGTGCAGGTTGCGCACCCGGGCGCGCATGCGTTCGGCGATCAGCAGGGCGTTGGCCGGATCGGTGCCCGAGAGGACCGCCACGAACTCCTCGCCCCCGTAACGGGACACCAGGTCGCTGGCGCGGTTGACGATCTGCAGGGCCTGGGCGATCCGCTTCAGGCACTCGTCGCCGGCCAGGTGCCCATGCCGGTCGTTGTAGGCCTTGAAGAAGTCCACGTCGATCATGATGAGGGTGATCCACTTCTGCTCGCGCAGGGCCCGGCGCCACTCCAGGTCGTAGAAATGCTCGAAATAGCGCCGGTTGGGAATGGCGGTCAGGCCGTCGTAGTTGGAGATGCGCTCCAGCTGCACGTTCACCGACTCCAGCTGGCGGGTGCGCTCCTGGAGGTCGGCGTTGGCCTTCAGCACCTGGCGCTGGCTGTCCAGGATCTCCTCCTGGGCCCTGATGATCTCGGAAATGTCCCGGTAGATGGCGTAGCAGGCCACTTCCTGGCCGTCGATGACGATGGGCGAGCCGACGATGAGCACCGGCAGGGTGGAGCCGTCCTTGCGCCGGCGCCGGGTCTCCAGGGTGAAGTGCCCGCCCTCCATGACCATGCGGGTCAGGCGCAGGCCCTCCTCCCGCAGCTCGGGCGGCAGCACCAGCTCATCCACCGGCCGGCCCAGCACCTCCCGGGGCTGGTAGCCGAACATCCGGCAGAATTCGCTGTTGTGCAGCATGATCCGCCCGCAGGAATCGAGCATGATGATGCCCTCGGCGGCGGTCTCCACCAGCTGGTCCAGGTAGGCCTTCTCCTTCTGCAGGGCCGCTTCCGCCTGCTTGCGGTCGGAGATGTCCCGGTAGATGCCGTACACCGCCACCTGGCGGTCGTGGGTGATGACCGGCACGCCCAGGATGGACACATGGATGGCCGAGCCGTCCTTGCGCCGGCGCACCGCCTCCCGGGTGATCTTCTGGCCCCGGGCCACGCTGCGGGTGATCTCCAGGGCCTCCTCGGCCGCGTCCTCCGGCGCGATCAGGTCGTCCACCAGCCGCCCCTCCGCCTCCTCCTGGCCGTAGCCGAACATCCGGGTGAACTCCGCGTTGACCCGGATGATGGCCCCGGTGTTGTCGGAGATGACGATGGCCTCGGGCACCTCGTTGAACAGGTTCTCGAAGTAATCCTTTGACAGGGAATGCCTTTTGCGCCCGGTTGTGCTTCGCTGGGTGGTGGTCAAGGGAACCCCTTGAGGGGATGGTGCCGGCACGGACATCTGGAAAGGAGGTGCTGCCAGTATAACAGATGCAACAACTCCAAGCCGGGGCGTCACGGCCCCGCGCGGCCCGTCACTCCAGGACGGCGCCGCGGCTGGCGCTGGTCACCTGGCGGGCGTAGCGCCCCAGCCAGCCGCCGGTGATCTTCGGCGCCGGGCGGGTCCAGCCACGGCGGCGGCGGTCCAGTTCCGCCGGGTCCACCAGCAGGTCCATGCGCCGGGCCGGAAGGTCGATGCGCACCCTGTCCCCGTCCCGCACCAGGGCGATGGGACCGCCCTCCATGGCCTCGGGGCTCACGTGGCCGATGCACAGGCCCGCGGTGCCGCCGGAGAAGCGCCCGTCGGTGACCAGGGCCACGCTGCGCCCGAGCCCCTGCCCCTTGATCATGGAGGTGGGGGAGAGCATCTCCGGCATCCCGGGGCCTCCCCGGGGGCCTTCGTAGCGGATCACCACCACCTGGCCGGGGCGGACCCGGCGCTGGGCCAGGGCCTGGAGGCAATCGTCCTGGCCTTCGAACACCACCGCCTCCCCTTCGAACACGAAGCAGCCGGGATCAACTCCGGCGTTCTTCACCACGGCCCCCTGGGGGGCCAGGTTGCCGAACAGCACCGACAGCCCTCCGTCCGGGGAGAACGGCGCCTCCAGCGTGCGGATCACGTCCCGGTCCGGCCCGGGGGCGCCGGCGACCGCCTCGCCCAGGGTGGCGCCGGTGACGGTGCGGGCCCCCAGGCGCAGGAGGCCGGGGCGGCGGGACAGTTCCTTGAGGATGGCGCTGATGCCTCCGGCCCGGTCCACGTCCTCGATGTGCACCTCCGGGCGGGAGGGAGAGACCTTGCAGATGCAGGGCGTGGCGGCGCTGATCTGGTTCAGCCGTTCCAGGGGGAAGTCCAGGCCCGCCTCCCGGGCGATGGCCAGGCCGTGCAGCACCGTGTTGGTGGAGCCGCCCATGGCCATGTCCAGGGCGAAGGCGTTGAGCAGGGCGTCCAGGGTCACCAGGTCCCTGGGCTTGAGGTCCAGGCGCAGCAGTTCCATCACCTGCCGGGCCGCGGCCCGGGCCAGGTCCTGGCGCCGCGGGTCCACCGCCGGAATGGTGCCGTTGCCGGGCAGCCCCAGGCCGATGGCCTCCACCAGGCAGTTCATGGAGTTCGCCGTGAACATGCCGGCGCAGGAACCGCAGGTGGGGCAGGCCGAGGCCTCCAGGGCGCCCAGCTCGGCGGCGCCCATGGCTCCGGCCTGCACCTTGCCCACCGCCTCGAACACCGTCACCAGGTCGCTGGAGCCGCCGCCGGGGGCGCGCCCGGCCAGCATCGGCCCGCCGGTCACGAAGATGGTCGGCACGTTCACCCGCAGGGCGCCCATGACCATGCCGGGGGTGATCTTGTCGCAGTTGGACACGCACACCAGGGCGTCGAAGCAGTGGGCCATGGCCATGGTCTCCACCGAGTCGGCGATGAGCTCGCGGCTGGGCAGCGAGTAGCGCATGCCCAGGTGGCCCATGGCGATGCCGTCGTCCACGGCGATGGTGTTGAATTCGAACGGCACGCCGCCGGCCTCCCGCACCGCTTCCTTGATCACCGCGGCGAACCCGTGCAGGTGCGTGTGCCCGGGCACGATGTCCGTGTAGGAGTTGACGATGCCGATGAAAGGCTTGGAGAAGTCCCCGTCCTTGAGCCCTGTCGCCCTCAGCAGGCTGCGGTGCCCCGCCCGTTCAACGCCCAGTTTCACCGTGTCGGATCGCATGGCCGTACTCCCTGTTCTTTATCCTAGCCAAATCCGGGACGGACCCCGGACGTTCGGGCCAGCGCGAATGGATCTATTAATTTTGCCAATCGGAGATGATCGCCGTTGACTTCCTTCCGGCCGACCGATACAACATCGTCATGATTTCTCTCGCCCTGGTAGACCTTTCCTCTGTGGTCATCGTCATTGACCGCGGGGCGGGGGACATCTAGGCAGGACACCTGAGCCACCCACCGCCCCGCACCCCAAGGTCGCGGGGTTTTTTTTATCGGGACATCAGCTTTGGAACAGAGCGGCGCAACCATTCTTTGGGAATGCCTCCGGCGGGAGGGGGTGGAGGTGGTCTTCGGCTACCCCGGGGGGGCCATCCTGCCGGCCTACGACGCCATGGGCCAGTTCCCCGTGCGCCACGTGCTGGCCCGCCACGAGCAGGGCGCGGCGCACATGGCGGACGGATACGCCCGGGCCTCCGGGCGGGTGGGGGTGGTGCTGAGCACCTCCGGGCCCGGAGCCACCAACCTGGTCACCGGGCTGGCCACCGCCATGATGGACTCGGTGCCCATGGTGGCCGTCACCGGCCAGGTGGCCTCCAGCCTCATCGGCACCGACGCCTTCCAGGAAGTGGACGTGACCGGGGTGACCCTGCCGGTCACCAAGCACAACTACCTGGTGCAGCGCCCGGACCAGATCGCCCCGGCGCTGCGGGAGGCCTTCGCCCTGGCCCGCAGCGGCCGCCCCGGGCCGGTGCTGGTGGACATCACCAAGGACGCCCAGCTGGACCGCACGGAGCTGGACTGGGACGGGGCGGAGCCCACCCGGCACCGGCGCCGGCTGCCCCCGCCGGTGCCCCGGGAACAGCTGGACCGGGCCCTGGCCATGATCCACGCCAGCCGCAGGCCGCTCATCCTGGCCGGGCACGGGGTCACGCTCTCGGGGGCCTCCCGGGAACTCCTGGCCTTCGCCGGGACGGCCCGCATCCCGGTGGCCTGCACCCTCCTGGGACTGGGCGGCTTCCCGGCCGGGCACCCCCTGTTCCTGGGGTTCATGGGCATGCACGGCTCCCCCTGGACCAACCTGGCCATCCAGGAAGCGGACCTGATCCTGGCCTTGGGCATGCGCTTCGACGACCGGGTCACCGGCAACCCGAAAACCTTCGCCGAGCACGCCAGGAAGATCCACGTGGAGATCGACCGGGCCGAGGTGGGCAAGATCATCCCCGTGGACCTGGCCCTGCAGGGGGACCTGCGGGAGGTGCTGGAGCGCCTGCTCCCGGGGCTGCGCCCGGTCTCCACCGGGCCCTGGCTGGGCCGCCTGGAGCAGCTCAAGGCCCACCACGGCGGCCCCCGGCCCCAGCCCTGGCCCGCGGTGCCCCCCGGCGGCCGGTTCAACCCCATCGAGGCCCTGCGCATGCTGCACCGGGCGGCGCCCGAGGCCATCTGGGTCACGGACGTGGGCCAGCACCAGATGTGGCAGGCCCAGGTCATGCCCCATGCCCAGCCCCGCACCCTGGTCACCTCCGGGGGCCTGGGCACCATGGGCTTCGCCCTGCCGGCGGCCATCGGCGCCAAGCTGGCCCGCCCCGAGGCGGAGGTGTGGGCGGTGGCCGGCGACGGCGGCATCCAGATGAACTCCCAGGAGTTCATGACCCTGGTGCAGGAAGGCCTGAAGCTGAATGTGGCGGTGCTGAACAACGGCCACCTGGGCATGGTGCGCCAGTGGCAGACCCTGTTCCACGAGGACCGCCGCCAGGCGGTGGCCCTGGCCAATCCGGACTTCGTGCGCCTGGCCGAGGCCTACGGCATGCGCGGGCTGCGCGCCGAGACCCCGGCCGAGGCCGAGGCCGCCGTGGCCCAGGCCCGGGCCTGTCCGGAACCCTGCCTGATCGAATTCGTGGTGGACCCGGAAGCGGCGGTCTACCCCCTGGTGCCTCCCGGCGGTCGGCTGGAGGACATGATGCACGAGCCCTCTCTTCCGGCCCCCTTCCCGAGGTGAAACCCATGTTCCGCATCCTCATCGCCATCGTCGACAACGAACCCGGGGTCCTGGACCGGGTCGCCTCCACCTTCCGCCGCCGGGGCTTCAACATCCACAGCCTCACCGTCAGCCCCACCCTGGACCCGCTGGTGAGCCGCATGACCCTGGTGACCGGGGACGGCAGGACCATGCGCTGCCCCAAGGTGTTCCTGGAACGCCTGGTGAACGTGCACTCGGTGGTGGACCTCACCGAAACCCCGTCCCTGGTGCGCGACCTGGCCATGCTGCGGGTGCGGGCCACTCCCGCCACCCGCCCGGAGCTGTTCCAGCTGGCCCAGATCTTCCAGGCGGAGATCCTGGACGTGGGCCCGGAGAGCCTGGTCATGTCCGCGTGCGCCAGCCCGGAGCGGATCGAGGCCCTGCAGGAGTCCCTGCGCCCGTTCGGGCTGCTGGAGCTGGTGCGCTCCGGCGCCGTGGCCATGGAGCGCACCGCCTCCGTCCAAACCCTCCCCGCGGCCGAGCCCATGGCCGACGCGGTGTCCTTCTGAACCTTCAAGGAGTTCCCATGACCACCCTCTACTACGACCAGGACGCCGACCTGGGCCTCATCCGCGCCCGCAGCGTGGCCGTGCTCGGCTACGGCTCCCAGGGCCACGCCCACGCCCAGAACCTGCGGGATTCGGGGGTGCGGGTGCGGGTCGGCCTGCCGGCCGCCTCCTCCTCCCGCACCAAGGCCCGCAACGACGGGTTCCAGGTGGAGGAGCCCCGGGAAGCCTGCGCCTGGGCCGACACCATCATGGTCCTGACCCCGGACACCGGCCAGGCGGCCCTGTACGACCAGGCCATCGCCCCGGCCCTGGCCCCGGGCAAGACCCTCATGTTCGCCCACGGC
>CAWFOJ010000183.1:0-7195 GCA_963816585.1 uncultured Holophagaceae bacterium
AGCACGGGGTGCCGCTGGAGGAGTTCTGCGACGCCTTCCTGTTCACCCGGTTCGAACCCAACGGCATGGTCCAGGGCAGCGACACGGTGAAGTTCTCCACCAGCCTCATCGACTTCGTGTTCCGGGAGCTGGCCATCAGCTACCTGGGGCGCTTCGAGCTGGCCCAGGTGGAGCCGGAGCAGCTCATGCAGCTCACCTCGGTCAACAAGAAGCCCGAAAGCCAGGGCCAGTCCTTCGGCCCCCTGGCCACCGGAGGCATGACGCCCCTGTTCCCGGAGGGAGACAACAACCTGGTGGCCCAGACCCCCAGCGCCGCCCTGGCGGCCGCCGGCGCCTCCCACGCCCACGCTCCCGCCCGGAGCCAGGCGGAGCGCGCCGCCTCGGCCTTCGAGGCGGCCCGGCAGAGGGGCTACACCGGCGACCCCTGCCCCGAGTGCGGCCACCTGACCATGGTGCGCAACGGCGCCTGCCTCAAGTGCCAGACCTGCGGGGCCACGACGGGCTGCAACTAGGCTTCACCCCTCCCAGGGGAAGCGGTACGGCAGGGCGTACCATACCCGCAGGGTCTCCATGTCCTTGCGTAGCGCCGCGGGCACCGGGCACCCGCGCTCCCGGCGGTACTGCCAGGCCAGGTATTCCTTTTCGCCGGCCGTGTAGATGCGCTCCGCTCCCGGTGCCTTGCGGCTGGCCCGCAGCTCGCGCATGATGGTGCCGCTGATGGCCTTGAACCGGTCCAGCCCGATGAATTCCTCGATGTCGATGGCCAGGAAGAAGTGCCCCAGGGGATAGGGGATCTTCTTGCCGTCCGCATCGAAGCCGTTGAGCATCTTGAGGTAGGCGCCGTCCTGGAGGGCGGCGCACAGGACCTCCACCACCGTGGCGTAGCCGTAGCCTTTGTACCCGCCGTGCTCCTCCCCGAGACCGCCCAGGGGCGTGAGGGCGGCCCGGTCCTTGGTGAGGTCGATGAGCACCTGGGCGGTGTCGGTGCGGGCGCGGCCCTCCAGGTCGATGACCCAGCCCTGGGGCAGGTCCTTGCCCATGCGCGCGTAGGACTCGATCTTGCCCCGCTGGGTCACCGAGGTGGCGCAATCCAGGACGAAGGGGAACGCCTCGTCGGTGGGGAAGCCGATGGTGAGCGGGTTGGTGCCCAGCATGTTCTCCACCCCATGGGTGGGAGCGATGGAGGGGCGGGCGTTGGTGCCGGTGATCCCGATCATGCCGGCATCGGCGGCCATCAGGGCGTAGTAGCCGGCGATGCCGTAGTGGGTGGAGTTGCGCACCGCGGTCATGCCCATGCCGTGGGCCTTGGCCTTGGCGATGGCCATGGCCATGGCCTGCCTGGCCACCACGTGCCCCATGCCGTTGTGCCCGTCCAGCACCGCGGTGGTCTTGCGCTCCCGCACGACCTCCACCCGGGTGACCGGGTCCAGGATGCCGTCGCGGATGCGGTCGATGTAGATGGGCTTGAGCCGGCCGATGCCGTGGGAGTCGATGCCGCGCTTGTCCGATTCGATCAGGACCCCGGCCACGGTGCTGGCGTCCTCCCCGGGCACCCCAGCAGCCACCAATGCGTCCAACATGAATTTCTCCAGATAAGGGAAATCCAGCCAGGTGCATTCCGCGTACTGCCGGTCAAAGTCCTCGAACAATGTCATGATCCGATCCTTTGGTTGGGATGATTCATGGTCGCTCTTTTGATTGCGAAGCTCAACCGGCCCAGGCTGGCCTTGGGAAGTGATCCGGTTCATGAACCAAAACGGTCGGGATTGGGCGGGATGGCCCGGACGGGGAAGAATTCTGGCGAGACAGCCCTTGGGATGGCACCCAACCCGTGGCAAACTCCTTGTTCAGACCATGTCTGGCGCGGAGCCTGCCTTGCCCATGACCAACGCCGTCACCATCTTCACCACCTGCGGCAGCGAAGAGACAGCGCTGACGATCGCGGCGGCGGTGGTGGACCAGGGATTCGCCGCCTGCGTGAACATCTTTCCCGCCATCAAGAGCTATTACTTCTACAAGGGCGGAACCCACCTCGACGAAGAAGTGATGCTCATGATCAAGACCACCAGGGAACACTTCGCCACCGTGTCCCAGGTGATCACCGAACTGCATACCTACGAGATCCCCGAAATCCTGATGGTCCCGGTGGAAGCCTGTTCCGAGGCCTTCCTCCAGTGGATCGAGAATTCGGTCTCACGCCAGGCTTGAGACGCCGTTCCAGCCCCGGTTCCCTGGAGTCCATCATGGAGGGTGCCCTCAGCGGCGCATTCCTGCATGTGGTGGGTCAGGCGTACGCTAGTCGACCAGGGCGCTGGCGTAGACGAAGGTCACCTGCCCCTTGGCGGCCGGGATGAGTTTTTCCAGGGCCGCCACGGTCTCCGGGTAGATGTGGCCGATGGCCAGCACCTGGCCCTGGTTCCGGGCCAGGGCCAGGATCCGTTCCCATTGCCTGGCGATGGCCGGGTAGCCCTTGTCGTCATCCAGGAACACCTGGCGCTGCACCGTGGGCACGGCCAGGTCCCGGGCCACTTCCTGGGCCACCGAGTCCTTTTCCGTGCGGCTGTCCACGAAAAAGCAGCCCTTGGCCTTGATCTCCTCCAGGACCCAGGTCATGCGGGCCTGGTCGGGGGTGATGCGGGAGCCCATGTGGTTGTTCACCCCCTTGCGGTAGGGGATGTCCGCCAGGGCCTTGCGCACCCGGGCGCGCACCTGGGCTTCGGAGAGGTCGTACAGGACGGCGTCCGGCCCCGGATTCTTCCCCGGCCCAGGGTAGCCCAGGGGCTCCATGGGCAGGTGCAGCATCACCTCCTTGCCTTGGGCATGGGCGATTTCCGCGCTCTGGTGGGTGAACTCCTGGTACGGCAGCACGGCCACGTCGAAAGGCACCGGCTGGGCGCACAGGCGCGTCACCAACTCCGGCTGGGCATAGCCCAGGTCGTCGATCACCAGGGCCACCCGGGGCAGGCCGGGGGGCGCCGCCGGGCGCTGGGGCGGCGCCGGGACGGTGGCGGACGGCGCTCCGGGCTGGGCGCCCCGCTCCCGCTTGGGGCCGGGCGGATTCGGGGCCTGCCGCTCTTCCACGGGCAGGCGGCCCTTGCCGCCCCGGCAGCCGCGGGAGGTGAACAGGGCCCCCAGGCCGATGCCCAGGAGGAACATGGCGATGGCCCACAAGACCAGCCGGGGGGTCGAGGCACGGCGTCCTGGGCGGGCCGCCATGGGGGTCAGGCCGCGGCTTTGGACTTGGCCCCGAGGACCTCGAGGATCTGGGGCAGTGGGTCATCCTCGCCCTTGGCCCCCTTGCCCACATGTTCCTCGGGCCGGGCGGGCTTGATCACGTGGTCCGGCTGGACGCCGTAGCCGAAGGGCTGGTCCTTGGTGGATATCCCCTTGCCTTCCTGGGGCTTGAGGAGCTCAGGCTTCTCTCCGCCGGAACCCAGGTACTCCCCGCCGGCTCCCAGCCAGCGCTTGTTCACCAGTTCCACCGCACCGCCCTGGCGCAGCAGGAAGCGGGTGCGCTCCACCCCCAAGCCGTAGGTGCGCTCCCCGAACAAGGGCACCGCCTGCTTTTTCAGGGCGGAGCTCAGGGCCTCGGCCGGGCCCAGGGTGTAGTTGCCCTGGAGCACCGCCACCTGGGCGAAGGGGGGCAGGCTGGCAGGCACCACGGCCACCGGGACCGGAGGTTTGCCGGTCTCCTGGATGGTGGCCAGGGGGCCGGGCCCCACGAACAGGCCCGCCACCTCGGCGGCTTCCGCCAGGGTGCCGCCGGCGCAATGGCTCAGGTCCAGCACCAGGGGCAGGTTGTGGTCCAGGGACGGGAGGAGGGCCTTGAGTTCCGCGGCCCGCCCCGGGCCCAGGTCCGGGATGGCCAGCATGGTGGCCCGGGGATCCTTGCGCACCGAAACCGGCGGCGCCTGGATCCGCTCCCGGGTGAGGGTGACCTTCTTGAGTTCGCCGTTGGCGGCGACGTAGCGCAGCAGGGTGAGTTCCGAACCCACCGGGCCCCGCAGGCGCCGCTCCAGGGTCCAGGCGCTCATGGGGCCGATGGAGTCCCCGTCCAGCTTGCGCACCATGTCGCTCGCCTGGAATCCGGCCTTGGCCGCGGGGCTGCCCGGGACCACCGCCACCACCTGGGCGTAGATCTGGCGCTTCACCACCGTGATGCCCACCCCCGCCGGACCGGGATCGGGGAGGCGCAGGTCCTCGGGGGTCAGGTACGCGTTCAGGGGATGGACCCGCTCCAGCACGCCCTGGATGCCGCCGGCGATCACCTTCTCCATGTCCGGGGTGTCCACGTAGTTGTCCCGGACCAGGGTGAGCACGTCCTGGATGTCCGAAAGCCCCCCCAAGGGATCCGGGGCGGTGGCCCTGACCTCGGTCCTGGCTGCCGGGGGCGCCGTCTGGACCATCACCGGATAAGTGAAGGCCGCCACCAGGGGAAACGTGAACAAGGAAAGCCAGGTGCGCTGGTGCATGCCCCTAGTGTAGGCCATGTGCGCCTGGCCGGGACATGGGAATTATCGGTTCATCGCCGTCTGGAGGTCCTCCAGGCACCGGTCAACGGCCCGGTTGGGTTCCGGGCGGGCCAGATCCGCCAGGCGTTCCGGATCCTCCATGAGCCGGGCCAGTTCCCGGAACAGGTCGTCCCCCAGGCCGGGGCCCTGGTCCACCAGGATCCCCCGCCCTTCCTGGACCATGGCGCGGGCGTTCATGGCCTGGTGCCCGCCGGCGCTGCCGGGCATGGGCACCATCAGCGCCGGACGGCCGCAGGCCTTGAGTTCGGCGCAGGTGCTGGCGCCGCACCGGGTCAACACCAGGCTGGCCGCTTCCAGCTCCCGGTCCATGGCCTCCAGGAACGGCACCAGCCGGTGCCGGGGATGGCGCGGGCGGTCCTGGGCGGCGAGGGCCTGGAAGTCGTCCGGGCCGGCCTGGTGCAGGATCTCCCACTGGGGGAAGCGCTCCAGGAGCGCCGGGGCGATGGCCAGCACGGCCGCGTTCAAGGCCCTGGCGCCGCCGCTCCCCCCGAGCACCAGCAGGCGCCTGGGCGGCGCCAGCTGGTCCAGGGGCGTGAAGGCCCGCAGGAAGGTGGACCGCACCGGGGTTCCGGCGGATACGCAGCGGGCCTTGGGCAGCCGGGCGCGCACCGCCTCCATGCCGCACCAGACCCCGGCCGCTCCGGGGGCCAGGCGCTGCACCAGCAGGCCCGGCTGGGCGTTGGACTCGTGCAGGAAATAGGGGATGCCCAGGGTCCGGGCCGCCAGCAGGGCCGGAGCCGCCCCGTAGCCCCCGGTGCCCAGCACCGCCCAGGGGCGGTGGCGCCTCCAGGCGGCCGTGAGCCGGCGCCAGGCCAGCAGCAGTTTCCAGGCGGAGCGGGCGGCGCGCCATGGGGCACGGCCGGCGAATCCTTCCACGTCCATCAGCAGGTGGGGCCAGGGGCTCCGGGGCAGCAGCCGGGCCTCGATGCCCCGCTGGGCGCCCACGAAGACGATGGGCCGCCCGGGCCAGCGGCCCTGGGCCCCTTCCCCCAGCGCCACCGCCGGAAAGTAGTGCCCGCCGGTGCCTCCCCCGGTGAGCACCAGGCTGCCGGAAAACTCAGTCATGTCCATGGCTACAGAGTACCCGCCTTCCCCCCCGCGCCAATCCATTGAGGACGTATGCCTTCTCCCAGGTTAGAATCGGTCCATGCACCGCGCCGCAAGGGCGGTCTTACTTTTTTATCCGGAGCTTGCATGAAGATCCTCGTCGCCTTGAAGCAGGTGCCAGACACCGAGACCAAGATCAAGATCGCCCCCGACGGCAAGACCCTGGACCTGGGGGACGCCAAGTGGATCACCAGCCCGTACGATGAGTACGCCCTTGAGGAGGCCTTGCGCCTGAAGGAGTCCAAGGCTGCGGAAGTGACGGCGGTGTCCGTGGGCGGCGACAAGGCCAAGGCGGTGCTCCAGGGCGCCCTGGCCCTGGGGGTGCACACGGCGGTGCTGCTCAAGGGCGAACCCGCCGACGATCCCCTGGCCATCGCCCGGGCCCTGGCCGGCTACGCCAAGGGCCGGGGGTTCGACCTGATCCTCCTGGGCAACAAGGGCTTCGGGGGCGACAACGCCTCGGTGGGGCCCATGCTCGCCGAATTGCTGGGCATGGCCCAGGCCAACGTGGTGGTCAAGCTGGACCTCGCCGACGGCAGCTTCCGGGCCGAGCGGGAGGGCGACGCGGGCACGGAGATCCTGGAGGGCACCCTGCCGGTGGTGGTCACCGCCCAGCGCGGGCTGAACGAGCCCCGCTACGCCAACCTCAAGGGCATCATGGCCGCCAAGAAGAAGACCATCGAGGAGGTGGAGGGCGCCGCCGCCCCGGCCCAGGTGCAGGTGGTGGCCCTGGAACCGCCGCCGACCCGGCCCGAAGGGCGCAAGCTGGATGGGGATCCGGCCGCCCAGGCCGCCGCCCTGCTGGACCTGCTGCGCAACGAGGCCAAGGTTCTCTAGTCTGCCCACCCAAGCGAACTCCCGTGTCGAGGTGCCCATGATCCTGGTTTTTTGTGAATTGAAGGACGGCAACATCCGCAAGCCTTCCCTGGAAGCCCTGAGCGAGGCCCGCCGCCTGGCCGACGGGGCCGGCCTCCAGGTGGGCGCCCTGTTCGTGGGCGCTTCCTGCGCGGGGGCCGAGGCGGCCGCCCAGTACGGCGCGGACGTCATCCTCAAGGTGGAAGCGCCCAGCCTGGCCGCCTATTCCAGCGATGGCTACGCCCAGGCCATCGCCGAGGCGGCCCAGGCCAAGGGTGCCACGGTGCTCCTGGGCGCCGCCACCTCCGCCGGCAAGGACGTGCTGCCCCGGGCCGCGGCGCGGCTGGACGCCGGCTATGCCGCCGACGTGACCGGGCTGGGCCTGGAGGACGGCAAGCTCACGGTCAAGCGCCCCATCTACGCGGGCAAGGCGTTCGCGGCCACCCGCTTCCAGAGCCCCATCCAGGTGGCCAGCACCCGGCCCAACGTGTTCGCCGTGACACCCCTGGCCAAGGCCGGCGCGGTGGAGTCCCTGCCGGCCCCCGCCGGGGGCTTCCTGGCGGTGGTGAAGGAGATCCTGGCCAAGGGCGGCGGCAAGCCCGACCTCACCGAGGCGGACGTGATCGTCTCCGGCGGCCGGGGCCTGAAGGACGGCGCCAACTTCCAGCTCCTGGAGGAGCTGGCCGACGCCCTGGGCGGGG
>CAWFOJ010000184.1:0-3750 GCA_963816585.1 uncultured Holophagaceae bacterium
TTTCATCTGTCACAGACGACACCCAATTGGCCATGAGATAGGTTCTCCCAAGGTGAGGCGGCAGGCTAACTCGCATGATGGCCTTTCCTCGCCAAGCCTCAAAGGTGGGTGGGCAGGGAACGAGGCCCTCAAGAGCTCCCTGGGCATTTCCCTGAAGGATTACCTCCAGCGTTCCAGGCAGGACCTGCTGAAGCAGGAGGTGCTGCGCAGGGAGGTGTTCGCCCGCATGGTGGTGGAGGAGCAGGAACTCCAGGCCTATTACCAGGAGCACAAGGAGAGCTACCGGATGACCGGCAGGTACCGGATCCGGGAGCTGGTCCTGCCCCGGGGCGCCACCCCCGAGGAGCAGCAGGACACCAGTGCCAAGGTGCAAGCCATCCTGGAGGCGCTCAAGGCCGGGACCCCGTTCGAGACCCTGGTGGAACAGTATTCCACCGCCCCCAGCCGCAGCACCGGCGGTGACCTGGGCTGGCTGTCCAAGGGCATGCTGCGGCCGGACCTGGAAGCGGCCATCCTGGCCCTGGGCAAGGGCCGGGTTTCCGCTCCCCTCAACACCGACAAGGATGTGTACATGGCTCAGCTCCTGGACGTGGAGAACGAGGGCTACCAGCCGTTCCAGCAGGTCCGCGCGGCCATCCGGGAGAAGGTCATGGAGCCCAAGGCCGAAACGGCCATCGAAGCCTACATTCAGGACTTGCGCAATCGGGCCAACATACGCTACATGGTTCCCAGGGATTCCATCTTGAAAGGATGAGCGTGCGTCTGGACCTGTTCCTGAAAAAGACCCACCTGGTGAAGCGGCGGGAATTGGCGCGGGAACTTTGCGAGGAGGGGATGGTGCGGGTGAACGGGACGCCCCGCAAGCCCAGCCACGAAGTGCACCTGGGGGACGAGCTGCTGTTCCCCCTGTACAACCGCATCATCAAGGCCCGGGTGCTGAACCTCCCGGAGGGAACCGTGCCCCGGGGCGACCAGTGGTCGTTCATTGAGGTGCTGGAAGAAAAACGGGCCACCCTCGAGGAATCCTCCCCACTGGACCCCCTGGTGCCTCGGCCCAAACCCCCAACAAACCACTAATTAATGTCGGAGCCGTATGGCCGAACAGCCTGAACTCCGTTCCCTCAAGGAAGGGGACGTCTTCAATGGTTATCTCCTGGCCCAGGAAGTGGCCTTCAAGACCAGCGCCAAGGGCTCCGAGTACCTGGAACTGAAGCTGGCGGACGCCTCGGGGGACCTCAAGGGCTTCCTCTGGGACCTGCGGGCCATCGAGGGGGATATGGACCGGGTGGCCGTGGACGCCTTCCTCAAGGTCAAGGGCCTGGTATCCGTGTACAACGGGCGCACCCAGCTGCGCCTGGACAAGGTGCGCTACGCCCAGGACCAGGAAGTGGGCGACCTGTCCCGGTTCTTCCCCACCAGCCGGCGGGACCCCCGGGAAATGCTGGCGGAACTGGACGCCCTGGTGCGCAGCGTGCGGGACCCCTGGATCCGCCGCCTCCTGGAGGCTCTGCTGGTGGAGGACGCGGACCTGCGGGCGGCCTTCGCCAAGGCCCCCGCCGCCAAGAGCCTCCACCACGGTACCTGGGCGGACTGCTGGAGCACACCCTGTCGGTGGCCGACATGGCCGGACGGGCCTGCGCCCACTATCCGGAACTGAACCGGGACCTGGTCCTGGCCGGGGTCCTGCTGCACGACCTGGGCAAATCCGCCGAACTCACCTACCAGCGCAGCTTCGGCTACTCGGACGAGGGCAACCTCATCGGCCACATCTCCATGGAAGCCGAATGGATCAACCGGGCCGCCGGGGGCATTCCGGAATTCCCCGGGACCCTGCGCCTGCTCATCCTGCACATCGTCCTCAGCCACCATGGCAAGCTGGAATTCGGCTCCCCGGTGGTCCCCAAGACCCCCGAGGCCTTGCTGGTCCACTACCTGGACGACCTGGACGGCAAGCTGGAGGCCGTGTTCCGGGGCATCCGGGAGGATGCCGGCGACGGCAACTGGACCCTGTCCTCCCGTTCCCTGGACCGGATCCTGTACAAGCCCCGCTGGCCCGCCTGCACCGAGTAGGGGCGCGGGTCCCCCCCTTGCGTCCCCCTGCGCTGCGTGTTTTTTGGGCTGAGGCAGGAGTAGGCGAAAGTCGCCCGATGGCCTACAGTGGAGTAGGTAAATATTACCTTGACGTACCTCTACAGGTGGCTAGGGATGGGAGCTTCCAGGAAGTCCAAGCGCTGCGACAATGCTGCCCTGCCGGAGAGTTTCCCGGGTTTCGAGGCGTTCCGGGAAGGGGATCTGCACCTGGATGGGTTGCTGCGGGGGGCCATCCGCCGGATCGGGGAACGGGTGGAGGTGGGGCAATTGTCCCTGGATTGGCTCTCGCCCAAGAAGCGCACGTTTGCCAAGCTCAAGTCCCGGGCGGAACGGCTGGCCCGCCAGGTGACCTACCTGCCGGAACGCCTTGAGATCGTGGACCACGACCGGCGGGCCGTGGTCATCCAGTTGCGCAGCCTGCCTCCTGTACAAGGATGAAGAACAGATCCAATTTAATGAAATTTACATTGGGCGAGACCGGGTGGAGTTCAAACGCATCGCCTTCTTCCGCCGGGATGACGTGAAGCGGCTGGTGGCCCTGAACCTGACCCAGGAGCATCTGGAACGTTTCATGAGCGACTTGCGCCAGATCCTGGTTCCTTCCTAGTCTTTCCTGGCGAAGGTCCGGATGCGCTGGGTCAGGGCGTCCGCGCTCAGCCCCTGCTCGTCCAGCAGCCGGGCCGGATCGCCGTGGGCGACCACGTGGTCCGGCACCGCGCAGCGCAGGAGCGGGCGGCGGATGTCCTCGTCGGCCAGGAGCTCCGCCACGGCGGAGGAGAAACCGCCCGGGGCGCACCCTTCCTCCAGGGCCACCACCTTGCGGGTGTGCCGGGCCCAGCGGATAATCAGCTCCCGGTCCAGGGGCTTGACGAAGCGGGCGTTGAGCACCGCGCAGGAAATCCCCTCCTGCTCCAGGCGCCGGGCCGCCTCCAGGGCCGGGGCCACCAACGTGCCCAGGGCCACCAGCGCCAGGTCCTCCCCCTCCCGCACCACTTCCCCCTGGCCGATGGGCAGGGCGGTCACCGGATCCTGAAGGACCACGCCGGTGGCGCTGCCCCTGGGGTAGCGCAGGGCGGCCGGGCGGTTGCAGTAGATGGCGGTGAACAGCATCCGGCGCAGTTCGTTCTCGTCCTTGGGCGCCATGAGGATGAGGTTGGGCATGCAGCGCAGGTAGGCCAGGTCGTAGAGCCCGTGGTGGGTGGGGCCGTCGGCCCCCACCAGCCCGCCCGGTCCATGGCGAAGGTCACCGGCAGGTTCTGCAGGCAGACGTCGTGCAGCACCTGGTCGAAACCCCGCTGCAGGAAGGTGGAATAGATGGCCGCCACCGGCCGCAGGCCCTGGGTGGCCAGCCCGGCGGCGAAGGTCACCGCGTGCTGCTCGGCGATGCCCACGTCGAAGCAGCGCTCCGGGAAGGCCTTCTGAAAGATGTTGAGCCCGGTGCCGTCCAGCATGGCGGCGGTGATGGCCACGATCTTGGGGTCGCGCCGGGCCAGGTCCGTGAGGGTGTTGCCGAACACGGCGGTGTAGGTTGGCGGGGGCGGTGGCGCGGCCGGGTCCGCGGGCACTTTGCGGATCTCCCCGGTCTCCGGGTCGAAGGCGGTGACCCCGTGCCATTTGAGCGGGTCCTTCAGGGCCGGGGCGTAGCCGTAGCCCTTCTTG
>CAWFOJ010000185.1:0-10905 GCA_963816585.1 uncultured Holophagaceae bacterium
CTCCAGCCTGAACCTGATCATCGGCTTCACCGGCATGTATTCCCTGGGCCACGGCGCGTTCTACGGCATCGGCGCCTACGTGTCGGCGATCCTGGCGGTGGCCCTGGGCTGGTCCTTCTGGGTGACCATGCCCCTGGCGGGGCTGGTCACGGCCCTGGTGGGCGCCTTCCTGGGCCTGGCCACCCTGCGGCTGCGCCAGACCTTCCTGGTGTTCGGCACCCTGGCCTTCGGGGAGATCGTGCGCATCGTCATCATGAACTGGCCCTCCCTGACCCGCGGGCCCATGGGCATCCCGGGCATTCCCAGTCCGACCGTCATGGGCGTCGAGCTGGCCAGCTCCCGCCAGCGGTACTACCTGATCCTGGTGTTCAGCGCCCTGATGGTGTTCCTCATCCAGCGGCTCTACCACTCCCGGGTGGGACGCGCCTGGGTGGCCATCCGGGAGGACGAAGTGGCCGCCGCCAGCATGGGCGTCTCGGTGTTCGGCTTCAAGGTGCTGGCCTTCACCATCGCCTGCCTGGTCGCGGGGCTCACCGGCGCGTTCTACGCCCACTTCGTCACGTTCATCAGCGCCGACCAGTTCGGCATGAGCGAGTCCTTCCTGATCCTCACCATGGTGGCCCTGGGGGGCACCGGGTCGATCATCGGGCCCATCATCGGGGCCATCATCCTGATCCTGGTCCCCGAGGCGTTCCGGTTCCTGGCCGAGTTCCGGGGGGTGCTGTACGGCGCCATCCTGATCTTCGTGATCGTGATCAAGCCCGAGGGACTGGCGGGGGTCAAGGGGCTGTTCATGCCCTCCAGCGGGGCCCCCCGGTTCCCCTGGTTCGCCCGGGAGGCGCGCGCCGGCAAGGGCGGGGGTGCCAAATGATCCTCGAGATAGCCAAGCTGGAAAAGCGCTTCGGCGGCCTGGTGGCGGTCAACCAGGTGGACCTGTCCGTGGCCGAGGGCACCATCCACGCCATCATCGGCCCCAACGGCGCCGGCAAGACCACGTTCTTCAACAACATCAACTCCATCCTCCCGGCCGATTCGGGCACCATCACCTGGCGCGGCGAGCGCATCGAGCGGCTTTCGCCCCAGAAGATCTCCGCCAAGGGCATCGCCCGCACCTTCCAGAACATCCGCCTGTTCGCCTACATGTCGGTGCTGGACAACGTCATCACCGGCACCCACAACCACTGCAAGTCGTTCGTCTGGGGCGCCCTCACCCACAACGGGCGCTACCGGCGCGAGGAGCGGGAGGCCCGGGAGCGGGCCCTGGCGCTGCTGGAGCGGGTGGGTTTGGCCGGGAAGAAGGACGAGTACGCCCGCAACCTCCCCTACGGGGAGCAGCGCAAGCTGGAGGTGGCGCGGGCCCTGGCCAGCGGCCCCAGCCTGCTGCTGCTGGACGAGCCGGCCGCGGGCATGAACACCGCCGAGACCGAGGAACTGGACCTGTTCATCCGTTCCCTCAAGGCCGAGGGCATGACGGTCCTGCTCATCGAGCACGACATGAAGCTGGTGATGAGCATCGCCGACCGGATCACGGTGCTGGACTACGGGGTCAAGATCGCCGAAGGCAGCGCCAGGGAGATCCAGAGCGACGAGCGGGTGATCGAGGCCTACCTGGGCAAGAGGAGGGCTTAGCTTGGCACTTCTGGACGTCAAGGACCTGGTGGTCCACTACGGCAAGGTCAACGCCCTCAAGGGGGTCTCCCTGAGCCTGGAGCAGGGCGGGTTCGTCACCCTGATCGGCGCCAACGGCGCCGGCAAGACCACCCTGCTGAGCGCCCTGTCCGGGCTGGTGCACGCCACGTCGGGAGCGGTCACCTTCCGGGGCCGGAACGTGTTCAACCATTCCCCGGAGGCCATCGTCAGCCAGGGCATCGCCCACGTCCCCGAGGGGCGCAAGATCTTCGCCGAGCTGTCGGTGGAGGAGAACCTGCATGCCGGGGCCTACCTGGTCCGGGACAAGGGCCGGATCCGGCAGCTGCTGGAGCGGAGCTACCAGCTCTTCCCGCGCCTGGCGGAGCGGCGCCGGCAGGAGGGAGGGACCCTTTCGGGCGGCGAGCAGCAGATGCTGGCCATCGCCCGGGGGCTCATGTCCGACCCGGAAATCCTGTTCCTGGACGAGCCCAGCCTGGGCATCGCGCCGATCCTGGTGGACAAGATCTTCGATTTCATCGTCCAGATCAACGCCATGGGCAAGACCATCCTCCTGGTGGAGCAAAACGCCAACCTGGCGCTCCAGGTGGCGCACTACGGGTATATCCTCGAGACCGGCAGGATCGTCCACGAGGCGCCCTGCGCCCAGCTGCGGGAGGACGATGCCATCCGCCGGGCCTACCTGGGCGTGACCGGGGACGACTGACCGATCACTCATCATGGAGGGCAGCATGAACAAGATCAAACGCATGGACGCCGTCCTCAAGGGGAAGGAGCCCGACCGGCCGCCCATCTGCATGTGGTACCACTTCGGCAACCAGCACGGCTCCGGCAGGAAATACGCCGACATCGCCGTGGAATGGTTCGAGCACTATGATTTCGATTTTCTGAAATTGATGAACGATTATTACTACCCCATGCCCGAAGGCCTGGAGGAGCTCAAGAGCGCCGAGGACCTGGCCCGGCTGGCGCCCTTCGACCCGGAGTCCTGCAGCTGGAAGGAGCAGCTGAAGGCGGTCAAGCATGTGGCCGCCGCCCTGGAGGA
This sequence comes from uncultured Holophagaceae bacterium, assembly GCA_963816585.1. Taxonomy (GTDB): domain Bacteria; phylum Acidobacteriota; class Holophagae; order Holophagales; family Holophagaceae; genus Mesoterricola. The sequence continues at coordinate 2,693 of CAWFOJ010000185.1, forward strand.
CAAAGCCTATTTCGTCGACACCCTGTTCGACCCCTGGCAGTGCCTGGTGAAGGGCCTGGCGGGGGAGCACCTGCCCGACCTGGTGCGCACCGCCCCGGACGCGGTGAAGAAGGCCCTGGACGTAGTGGCGGACAACCTGGTGGCCTACGCCCGCGAGTCCCTGGACCTGGGCGCCAGCGGCATCTTCCTGTCGGTCCTGGGCAGCCGCGACCAGATGGACCGGGACTTGTTCCTGGAGTTCGCCAAGCCTCCGGCCATGAAGGTGCTCGCGGCCATCCAGGACCTGGGCCGGATGAACACGGTGCACATCCACGGGGTCGGCCTGTACACCGAGGACGTGCTGGACTTCCCGGCGCGGATCATCAACTGGGAGGACCGCAGGGAAGGCAACCCGACCCTGGAGGAGATGAAGCAGCGCTGGCCCGGCGTGGTCATGGGCGGGATCGACATCGGCCAGGTGATCGGGGTCACCCCGGCCCGGTGCCGGGAGAACGTGCGCGAAGGGCTGCGCCTGGGCGGGTCGTCCCGGTTCATCCTGGCCAACGGCTGCAGCGTTCCCACCTGGATGAATCCCAACGCCCTGGCCGCCATGGTGGACACGGCCAAGGGCGATAAAGCGCACAAGCACACCAAGTAGCCGGCTCCGGTCTCGGCCTGACCGTTCCGGACCCGCGGCGCCCTTCCGGCGCCGCCCAACCCCCCTGGGAGATCCATTCCATGTCCGAATCCGCCTGCGTCACCCAAGCTGAACTCACCGAAGCCGTCCGCCTGGCCATCCAGGACCGGGCCACCTGGTTCTACCTCCTGATCAAGGAATTCCAGGCGGCCGGGTACGCGACCGACGAACCGGTGCGCAAGGCGATCTTCAAATTCGGCCAGATGAAGGGCCGGAAGATCGGCCAGGCAGAAACTCCCCGGGAATTCTTCGACGGCATCGACACCCCCGTCGGGGCCCTGGCGTTCGAGATGGAGGACAAGGGCGCGGGGGCCGAGAAGGGCGTCTACCGGTTCCATCACTGTGCCCTGGTGGAGGCGTGGAAGAAGCTGGGGGCGACCCCGGAGGAAGTGGCGCACCTGTGCGACCTGGCCTCCTGCGGGGACCACGGGGTGGTGAGCTGCTCCCCGGGGCTGGAGCTGAAGTTCAACGCGCTCATCGCCAAGGGCTATGCGGTACTGCGAACTGGAGGTGACCCGGAAGTAGCTGGCATCCGGGTCCCGGTCGGCGGCAGGCCCGCCGTACGGGTCCCGTGGGTTTGCGCCGCCCCACCGTTGGTGGTCGGGAATCGGAGTGCGCGCACTCCGATTCCCGATTACCGGCCGTCGAGCCGCATCGGACTTTGGGTTCGGTGACTTACGGGCAGGTCAGAAAGCGTTCTTACCGGCCGGCAGGACTTGGCGAATCCTCTCGGGTCGGCAGGTATGAAAGGACCTGTAGAACCGCTAGTCCGGCCGGTGTGGTTTGGCGACGCCCAGTTCGCGCATCTTGCGGTACAGGGTGTTTCGGCTGATGGACAAGGACTTGGCCGCCCGGCTGTGGTTGCCCCGGGCCACCCGCAGGGCGTTGGCGATGGCCGCCCGCTCCAATTCCCTCAGGGTCTGGACCTCCTCGGCCGGAGGCGCCTCGGCCGGCGCCGGGGCCGGGCGCGCACCGGCTCCGGCAGGTGGGCGGCCTCGATGGTCCGTCCCTCGGCATTGAAGGCGGCCAGTTCCACCACCGACCCCAGTTCGGCCACGTTGCCGGGCCAGCGGTAGCGGCGGAGCAGATCCAGGGCCGGGGCGGAGACCGTGATGGACCGCCCGAACTGGAGGCGCAGCCGCTCCAGGCAACGGTCCACCAGCAGCGGGATGTCCTCGGTCCGCTCCCGCAGGGGCGGCACCCGGATGGGAAAATGGCTCAGCATGTGGTAGAGGTCCGCCCGGAACGCCCCGGCGCGCACCCGCTCCTCCAGGCCGCTCCCGGCGGAGGCCAGGATCCTCACGTCCACCGGGATGGCGCGCCTGCCCCCCAGGCGGACCACCTCCCTGGACTCCAGGATCCGCACCAGGATCGCCTGCATCTCCAGGGACAGGGCGTCCACTCCCTCCAGGAACAAGCTGCCGCCGTCGGCCCATTCGAACTTGCTGGGCTGGCCGGCGGAGGCCTCGCCGTTGAAGGCCCCCGGCTCGAACCCCAGGAACTCCTCGATGGCCAGTTCCCGGGGGATGGCCGCGCCATTGACGGCCAGGAACGGGCCGGCGGCTCGCCCGCCGCTGTTGTGGATGGCCCGGGCCAGCGCGTTCCGGCCGGAGCCCGGCTCGCCCAGAAGGAGCACCGGGTCCGGCGCGTTGACCGCGGCCAGGGACTGGCGGCGCATGAGCTGGGCGGCAGCCCCCTGCCCGACGATGTCGGCCAGGGTCAGGCGCGCCTGGGCGCCCACCATGCGGTTCACCAGCCGGCGCACCTGGTCCATGGGCCGCAGGGTGACGATGAAGGCCTCCGGCTCACCGCCCCGGCCCCGGACCACCCTCAGACTGGCGGAGAAGGCGCGTTTCTCCCCGCCCACCTTGAAGTCCGCCTCCACATCGTTCAGTTCCTCGCCCCGCGCCGCGGCCCGGGCGATGCTCTCGGGCGGGGTCAGGTGGTCCATGAGGGGCCGCCCCACCAGGAGGGAGGGCTTGACCCCCAGCAGCCGCCCGCCCTGCCCGTTCAGGTGGGTGACGATGCCCTGGGTGGTCCAGGCCAGGATGCCTTCGGAGACCGCGTCCAGGGTGGTGTTGAACTCCGTCGCCTGGGCGTTGGCCTCGCGGATGAAGTGCTCGGCCTGGAGCTGGCTCTCGATGGCCCGGGCGGCGGCGAACACCACCCCCAGCGCCTGGGCCGGGCGCTCCGGACACTTCTGCAGCAACCCCACGACTCCCAGGGGGTGGCCCCCGGGATCGTGGATGGGGGCGGCGACGGAATGCAGGCCGTGGAAGACCCGCAGGAAATGCTCGGGGCCGGCCACCTGGACCGGGATCCCCTCCGCCAGGGCCAGGGCGAAGGCGTTGCTGCCGATCCGGCCTTCGTCCAGGAACGCGCCGGGGCGGAAGCCCAGGGCCCGGGCCTGGGCCTCCAGGGCCTGGTCCCCGAGCAGCTCGAACACGCAGGCGGAGCCGTCGGCCAGCAGCAACAGGGCACCTCCGCCTTCCATGCACTGGTGGACGTCCTCAAGAACCGGCCGGGCCACCAAGCGCAGGAAGTTGTGCTGCACCGACGTGAGGGTCGGCACGCCCGGGCTGGCGTAGGCCCACTGGGGGGCGCCCCGGGGGTTGAGCCGGGGGGCGCAGCGCTGCCAGGAGACCGCCACCAGGGGATCCAGGTCCGGATCCAGGCGCCCGGTGTCCACGAACTGCTCCCAGGCGGCCTGGAGCCGGGCGGTTTCGACGGTCCGGTCCGACGGGCGCATTCAGGCCCCCCACCGGGCCGCGGCGGCGCGCACCTGTTCCGGAGTCTCCATTCGCAGGGCCCGCAGCGCCCGCGGGCGCAGGGCCCGGCCGTCCAGGCCGCGCACCTGGAGCTTGGCGCGGGGGATGCTGGCCGGAGCCATGCTCAATTCGTCGATGCCCAGCCCCACCAGCAGAGGGATGGCCAGAGGATCGGCGGCCAGCTCGCCGCACACGCCCACCCAGCGCCCATGGGCGTGCCCGGCCCGGACCACCCGGCGCACCAGGTCCAGCACCGCCGGGTGGAACGGGTCCGCCAGGGCGGCGACCCGCGGGTTGCCCCGTTCGGCCGCCAGGGTGTACTGGGTGAGGTCGTTGGTGCCGATGGAGAAGAAGTCCACTTCCGGCGCCAACTGGTGCGCCCGCAGGGCGGCGGCGGGCACTTCCACCATGACCCCGGTGTCGATCCGGTCCGGCACCGGCCGCCCCGCCGCCGCGGCCTCCTCCCGGGCCGCGCCCAGCAGGGCCTTGGCGGCCCTCAGTTCGCCCAGCGCTGCGACCATGGGGAACATCACCTTCATCGGGTACCGGGCCGCGGCCCGGACGATGGCCCGCAACTGGGCCTTGAAGAACTCCGGCCGGTCCAGCCCGATGCGGATGGCGCGCCAGCCCAGGAAGGGGTTGGCGTCCCGGCCGGAGCCCAGGAACGGCAGGTCCTTGTCCCCTCCCGCGTCCAGGGTGCGCACCACCATGGCCCGTCCGCCCAGGGCCCCGCCCAGGGCGCAGAGCACCTCGTACTGCTCGTCCTCCCCCGGAGCTACGGCGCGGCCGGTGAACAAGAACTCGGTGCGCAGCAGCCCCACCCCTTCGGCGCCCGCGGCCACCGCCGCCCGGGCTTCGGCCAGGGAGCCGATGTTGGCGCCCACCTCCACCCGCCGCCCGTCCCGGGTCACCGCCGGCGCCCCGCTGGCGTCCAGCGCCGCGGCGGTCTCCAGCCGCAGGGCCTCCTGGCGGCGCCGGAACCCGGCCTGGTCGGCCGGGCCGGGTTCGGGCGTCACCCGGCCCAGGTCGGCATCCACCAGCAGGGGCGTGCCCTCGGGGATGGCCAGCACGGCCTCGCCGAGCCCGACCACCGCCGGGATGCCCAGGGCCCTGGCCAGGATCGCGCTGTGGGAGGTGGGCGCCCCGGCGGCGGTGCAGATGGCCAGGACCAGGGCCGGGTCCAGGCCGGCGGTTTCCGCCGGGGTCAGGTCCCGGGCCACCAGGACGCCCGGCGCGGCCAGGGTGGGCGCCGCCGGCGCCTCCTGGCCCAGGAGCCGCGCCGCCACCTGCCCCGCCACCGCCAGCACGTCGTCGGCCCGGGCCCGCAGGTAGGGGTCTTCCAGCGCCCGGTAGTCCCTGGCCACCGCTTCGCTGGCGCGCTGCCAGGCTGCGGCGGCGTTCAGCCGTTCCTCCCGCACCAGGCGCCGGGCCGGCACGCGCAGGGCCGGGTCGTCCAGGAACAGCAGGTGGGCGTCGAACAGTCCGGCGGCGTCCCGCCCGGCCCGTTCCGCCGTCCCGGCCAAGGTGGCCCGGATGCGTTCCCGGACCTGGTCCAGCGCCTGCGCCAGGCGCGTCCATTCCGCGGCCGGATCGTCCACGGCATGCTGGGGGATTGCCGGGCCCTGGGCCTGGAGGTGGCGGGCCGGGCCCAGGGCCAGCCCAGGAGCGGCGCACCGCCCGGCCAGGCCGGCGCCGGGAGCGCCGTCCGGACGGCGCTCCATGGCCGCGCCACCGGCAGCGGCCGCCGGCATCCCGGGGGCCCGACCCTCCTCCTCCGGCCCATCGCCGAACCGCTCCCGGGCCAGGGCGCGGATGGCCTCCAGGGCCGGGCCCGCCTGGGCCCCCCAGGCCTCCACGGCCATGGTCTGGCCCCGGGACAGGCCCAGCATGGCGATGGCGTTGATGCTCGTGGCCGGGGCCGGACCCCGCCCGGCGGTCAGGTTGCGCACCTGGATCAACGTGTCCGGGAACCTCGCCGCCGCCCGCACCAGCCGGGCCGCGGGCCGCGCATGCAAGCCCAGCCGGTTGGCGACCACCAGTTCCAGCACCTGGGCGGGGCCCGGGGGGGGCGTGGGGGGGGCGGCATGCGGCTCGCCGGGGGGCTGGCACCCGGTCTGGAGGTGCGCGTTTTTGGCGGCCAGCGCCCCGCCGGCCTCCGCCAGCACCCGGGCCAGGTCCGCGCCCAGGCGGGCCTGCACGGCGGCCGCCACGGCGCCTTCCACCAGGGGGGCGCCGCACAGGGCGACCCGGCTGCGCAGTCTCCGGGCAGCAGGTCCAGCGCCATCTCGGCGCTGAGCACGGCGCTGCCCATGTCCATGAGGACCACCACCCCGTCGGGGCTGTCCACCTGGCGGATGGCCTCGGCCACCCGGGCCGGATCGGTGCCCAGGGGCCGGCCCGGCAGCGCCAGGCCACCCGCCGCGGCCAGCCGGACGTCCGGCCCGGCCATTTCCCGGGCCAGTTCCAGCACCCCGTCGGCCAGCGCGGCGCTGTGGGAGACCAGGACCAGGCCGATCACCGGCGACCTCCGCGGTCAGGCATGGCCGCCCCAGACCCGGGCCGCGGCCCAGAACAGCATGCTGGAGGAGGTGGCGCCCGGGTCCTGGTGCCCGGCGCTGCGCTCGCCCAGGTAGCTGGCCCTGCCCTTGCGCGCCACCAGGGGGATGGTGGCGGCCACCCCCTGCTCCGCGGCCCGGGCCGTCTCCTCCAGGGCCTCGGCGAGCCCGGCGCCCCGGGCGGCGGCCGCCTTCAGGGCCGCCGCCGCCGGGACCAGGGTGTCCACCATGGTCTTGTCCCCGGGAGCGGCCTTGCCGCGCATGACCACCCCGTCGATGCCCGCCTGGAGCACCGCGGCCCAGTCGGCCAGGGACAGCTCCAGCTTGCCGCTGGCGGCCGACCCCATCTGCAGGAACAGGGTGCCGTACAGCGGGCCGCTGGCCCCGCCCACGGTCGAGACCAGGGTCATCCCCACGGTCTTGAAGATGGCGCCGATGTCCTTGTCCCCTACTTCAGGCAGCTTGCCCAGCACGGCCTGGAAGCCTCGGTCCATGTTGCTGCCGTGGTCGCCGTCGCCGATGTCCGCGTCCAGCCGGGTCAGGTGGTCCTTCTGGTCGGCGATGGCGGCCGCATAGGCCCGGATCCACGCGATCACGTCGTCCCGCAAGATCATGGCCCTTCCTCCTGGGGAATGGCGGAGGGGGTTCGCCCGGACGCCCCCTCGGCCATGGTGATTGTGCCAATTTAGATCAATTTTCCGCGTGGTGATCCCAGTATGGGGCAGGCCCGGGCGTTCCGCCCACCCAATTTTGACGTTTTGATCCATGCTGGCACAACCGGCAGGACGTGACCCGGACCCGGCGCCTGTGCTTCCGTCGCTGCGGGCGGGACCTGGGCCTGGGCGCCGGGGCCGGGTGCCTGGTGAGCCTTGGCGGCCTGGGGGCCGCCGTGAAGGTGGTCAGGCGTTCCCGCCCTTGACCAGCCGGGCCAGGAAGAGACGGCAGGACTGTCCCCACTGCATGACCGCCGCGCACACCACGCCCACCAGACCCGCGCTGGCGGCCCCGACGGGGCAGCCCGGACGGCCGCAGAAGGGGCACACCGCGCTCATGGCGTAGAGCCCGGAAAAACCCACGAACCAGCCGGCGAAGCGCAGCACGGACCCCAGGGGGCGCCTGGGCGCCGGGGCCGGGTGGTCATGGTGGGAATGACGACAAGGTTCAGACACGGGAACTTCCTGGCGGCCGGGACCTCCCGGCACCAGGGAAGTATAACACCCGTCCGGCCTTATGCTTCCCCGGCGAATTCGACGATGCGGCCCCCGGTGATCCGGGCCAGCTGGTCCAGGGTGGTGGGGACGCCGGTGGCGTCGGTTCCGGCGGCAGGGTAGACGGTGTCGTCCTGCCCAGCTCCCGGTCCAGAAGGATCTCCACCCCCTCCAGGGCGAACGGGCAGACCCCGCCCGGACGGTAGCCGGTGACCCGCTCGGTCTCCTCGGGGCCGGTCATGGAGGCCCGGTCGCCCATGACCCGGCGCAGCACCGCCGAACTCAGGCGCTTGTCCCCTGGGCACACCACCAGCACGTAGGCGCCGCCCCGGGTCTTGAACAGCAGCGACTTGGCGATCCGGGCGGTGGCCACCCCCAGGCGGCGAGCCGCCAGCTCGGCGGTGGGCGTGCTGCCCGGTTCGAATTCCAGCGCCTGCAGCCCGTGGGCTTCCAGAATCAACCGCACCTTCTCGGGTACCATTTCTCCTCCTGTCCAGGCCAGCCAGGGCGACTTGCCTATCCTTTAATTGCGCCGCCGATGCATTCTTTTAATCATGGCAGGCAGAAAATGAAAAAAATCAACTGCTCCGCACCACCCACGAGAGGTTCGCACTGGGAGGAAGTCCTCCGCATGGGCTTCCCGACGGCGGTCCTGGCCCTCGCCGCCGCCTGCGGCGGGGGCGGTCTGCTCGGGCCGGCCCCGCCCCCCACCAGCGTGACCATAACCGGCAACGCGGGCGCCCCGATGGCGGTGCTTGCCTACATGAACGGCGCCCCCATGACCGTCACCGCCGACGGGTCCGGCAACTACACCTTCTACGTGCCCCCGGGCTGGTCGGGAACGGTGACCCCCAGCCTTTCGGGCTACACCTTCCAGCCCGCCAGCCGCACCTACACCAGCCTCGCCGACGGCCAGAACGGCCAGAACTACACGGTCGCCACCCGGCCGGTGGCCGGCACGATGAAGGTCACCTGGCTGCCGTACCGACTCGGGCACCCAGACCAT
>CAWFOJ010000186.1:0-16697 GCA_963816585.1 uncultured Holophagaceae bacterium
GGGACCTGGCCAACAGTTGCCCCAACGATGTGGAAGAGTTGATGGAGAACGTCCTCAACTCCATCGAGGTCATACGCAATTGTCCAGCAAAACTGCGCGGCTGCATGGCCCAGTCCGAGCTGCCTTTTTCTTTGCCCTAGTGTATTGCATTATTTATACAGCATTCAATAGCGTTGAGACCAAATCGCCCACCACAGCGCAGCCACTGTGATCGCAATCCCTGCCGGGACGATCAACGCCGCCGTGCCCGAGATGACGATCCGGCGCGCCCGGTGTCGTGAGTCGAAAAGGGATTGCGTTTCCGGGCCTGGCCGTATGGTCCGCGGAATTCAGTTTGGGCGACGAAATAGATCCAGGCGCGGGCGGCAATTTCGAGGCCGAACGCGGGGCTCTCAGGCCCCGCTTCTTTAATTCGATAGCGGAAGCCCCCCGGCAGCCGCAATAGCAATACGGTTGTTCAAGCGGGCCCCGGCGGCCACGTATTGCTCTGGGCCGCGGTGGACACCAGCAGCCACGCGGAACCCGAGTCCCGCAGGATGTGGGCGGTCTGGTCGGCGGTGAGGGAATGGTAGATGGGCACGCTCACCACCCCCGCCAGGGCGCAGGCGAAGTCGATCATGGCCCATTCGGGCCGGTTCTCGCTCAGGATGGCCAGGCGGTCCCCGGGGCCCAGGCCCCGCGCCCGCAGGGCCAAGGCCAGGCGTTCCACCTGGGCCTGGAGCGCCCGGTGGGAGATGGGCCGGTAGACGCCATCCGCCTTGGCCGCCAGGGCATCGGGCAGGTCGAACTGTAGGGCGGCATAGAACAGTTCGGCGATGGTCTGGACCAAACCAGTGACTCCGAGGGGTTTGCATTGGATTCTAGCACGACCGGCCACCCCGCCCTTGGGGGAGGGGCCGGGGGCCGGGGGAGGTCAATGGCAGAGCTCGGGCCCGCCCCAGGGCTCCCCCACATGGATGCCGCGGAAGGCGTTCCAGACTGCCTGGCCAGGCTTCAGCGCCGGTGGAGCCGGAAGCGGAAGGGGTCGGCCAATCGGCGCAAGGCCGTGGCCTTGCGCCCGCTCCGGCCCCCCATCGGGAAGTCGCACGCGCAAGAACCTTGTCTTGGCCTCCCCCGGACGCTACGATGAAAGGCCGCCTGGAGAGATGCCGGAGTGGCCGATCGGGCTCGCCTGCTAAGCGAGTGTATTGGGTCAACCAGTACCCGGGGGTTCGAATCCCCCTCTCTCCGCCAAAAGCCTTTGCAAGCACCTGACTTGCAAAGGCTTATCTTTTTGCTGCAGCCGGCATCCACGCGCTTGGCCGCCGGCGCACCCCTCGGGAACCGGAATCGGACGTGAACTACAGGATCCCAGTCGTACCGGCCCTTCCCTGGCCGTCCGGGAGCGGTGGGCGCCTGGCCAGATGCCGGGCCAATTCCTGGTCCTCCAAGCCCATGTGGCAAACCAGCCAATCTTCCAGGAAATTGAGGACGGGAAAGGTGAGAGCGGCTTCGCCCCGGCGGATCTTCGCGTCCAGGTCCTCGGCGCGGTAAGGCTTGGCCAGGAACCCGGCCAGTCCGCGGCCGCGGAACCGGCGCAGCACTTCGTCCCTGGCGAAGCCGCTGCACAGGATGATGGGAACCATGACGCCGGTGCGGCGCAACCGCCTGTAGGTTTCCTCTCCGTCCATCCGCGGCATGGTCAGGTCCATCAGGATCAGGACGATCCGGTCCCGCTTGGCCTCGAGGGCCTCCAGGGCCTCCAGGCCGTCGCCGGCCTCCAGCGGCTCGAATCCCATCCGGCGCAGTTCGCCCCCGGCGAACCGGCGCAGGAGCGGCTCGTCCTCCACGACCAGGACCACACCGGTGCCCTGGAGGGGCGGAATGGGCACCAGCGGAGTCCTGGCTGCCTCGGCGGGCGCCGGTTCCGGAGCGGAGACCGCGGGGAAGAGCAGCCGGAAGGTGGTGCCTGCCTCCTGCTCGCCAAGCACCTGGATGACGCCCCGGTGGCCGCGCAGGATGCCCTGGACCACGGCCAAGCCCAGCCCCCTTCCGGGGAACTTGGTGGTGTAGAAGGGCTCGAACATCCGCTCCTTCACTTCAGGCGCCATCCCGGGCCCGTTGTCGGTCACCTCCAGCAGGACATGGACGCCGGGGGTCAGGCCCTGGCGCGGGTAATGCTGGTCGATGAGGGCCTGGCTGAGGGTCTCCCGCCCAGTACGGATGGTGAGGACCCCCGCGATGTCATGGGTGATCTTGGTGAACCCGGCCACCCGGCCATCAGGGTCATGGATGGCCCTGAGCAGGAAGCTGGCCGCGAAGCGGCTGCCATCCGTCCGGGCCAGGCCGCGGCCTCAGCTCGGCACAAACTGGTTGACCCGCTGGATCAAGGATTCGATCTGGAATGGCTTCTGGATGAAACCGTGCAGGAGGAGGCCCTGCAATTGCGGCAGGACATCCCGTTCCGCGAACCCGCTGGTGAGCAGCACCGGGACCTGCATTCCGCGGCGGCGCATTTCACGGCAGGCCTCGGCTCCATCCATGTTGGGCATGGCCAGGTCCATGAGCACCAGCCGGACCTGGTCCCCTTGGCCCTGGAGGACTTCCAGGGCCTCGCGTCCGTCCCGGGCCAGGCAGGTGCGGATCCCCGCGTGTCCCAGGATCACCGGGAGGAAGGCAACGTCCAATGGCGGACCGTTCCCGTGCTCAGCCAGGGAGGCGGAAGGTGTCCTTCAGGAAGCTGTGCACCCTGTCCACCGCGTCGGCCCGCGCCGCGCTGTTGGGATGCAGTTCCGCGCCGCGCTCCATGCAGCCGCGCATGTAGCGGATCAGAGCCAGCCCGCTGACCCCGGTCACGGGCTTGTGATCCATCCGGACCACCTCGCCGGTGGAGAGATCGACGACCACATCGCAGTTGCGGGCCGTCTCGGCCTTGACGGACCCATTGATGCCGCCTTCCACGTCGAAGTCGTGATAGACCCCGGGGTAAGTCTGGAACGTGACGGCGTTGCCCTGGGTCTTGATCCAGTCTGCGAATTCCCGCGTGGGTCCGACCGGCACGAGGTTGTCCGCCTCGCCATGGAAGAAGAGCATTGGCGCCTGGTCGGTGGCTTTGTCCCGGTACTGGGGAGAGGCCTGCCCATAGAACACGATGTGGGCGGCGAACTTGGGATCGGTGGGCGCCAGTACCCCCAGCCGGGCGCTTTCCAGCGCCGTTTCCATGGCCACGGCGCCACCGCGCGACCAGCCGATGATGCCGATGCGGCTGGCGTCAATGCGGGTATCGGCCGCCAGCACCTTCAGCCCAGCGAAGGCGTCGGCAAGGTCCGCCAGGCTCCTCAGTTTGCTCTGATCACTGGCGCTTTCGCCTATGCCGCGCGGGCCGAAGCTGTCCACCACGAAAGCCGCCACACCCCATTCGTTCATGATCTTGGCCCAATTGCGGATATTGTCGCCCTGCGGCCCCGTCAGCCCGGCGCTGCCGTGCTTGAGGATCATGGCCGGCACCGGCCCTTTGGCGCCGCTGGGCAGATACAGATAGCCGACGACCTTCACCGCCCCGCCTTGGCCGTGTACGTATTCGGTCCAGGTGGTTGGCGTTCGAGAGGCAATATCGACTTTTTCTTGCGCCGGGAGCGGCCACGGCGTCAGCGAGGCCCATGCTGCCACCACCACCATCCGTAACCCGTATCCCATGATTCGCCCTCCCGCTCCAATAGAGTCGAGTTATCAATCAGAACCGGTTTATTGGTTGAAGGAATATAGAAATGCGGCCAATGGGTGTCAAGCGGAATGATGCTCCAGGATCTCGAGGTTCGCCATCCTTTTTTCCCAGGTCATCGCCAGGATTTCCCACTGCGGGGCGCTGATCGGTTTGACTCCAGCGCGATCCCCTAAGGGCTGATTGTAAAGGTTGGGCAGGTATGGCTTAGCCACCGGTTATAACTGTCGGCCTGGCATGCGGATGCCAGGTCGAAGTTCAGCTTGCCGGCGGTCGCATCGATGCCAACCCGGCTGACCCGGATAGGTCCACCATGGCCCTGGCTTCGTCCACGCGGCTGAGTCGGCTGGTCCGATCCTGGCCCCGTTCGCGCCCGGGCTCGAGACCATCCGGGTATTGAGCATTCCTGGATCGGTCCCTCATCGGGGCGGGGCTACCGGCCATCCCAGGCGGATCATGGGCTGGACACCGGCTCCGGGCAGCCGCTCCCAGCTGCAGCCCAGCACCTGGGCCTGGAAGGTGAGGACCCGCTCCTCCATCCGGATCACCGCCTGGACCACGGACCCGTCGGGGGGCAGGCGGTCGCGGCTCTTGGCGCCTGACAGGACCCATTCCCGCCCCGGCTCGGAGGCGCAGATCCGGAGTCCGGCCAGGACCCTGGGGGACCCGGCCAGGCGCAGGCATACCCGGGCCATGGACGCGCCGGCCAGCCACAGGGCGCGGCCGCACTCGGGGGGCTTGGGCTGGCGGCCGCCGCCTCCGTGGCCCCGGCCCCGGCCCTGGCCACGCGCGTGGAGAGATGGTGACCGTGACATGGGTGCCCTCCCTGGGAATGAGTGGTCGCCCAGGAGGCAGCAAGGACGATGCCAGCCGCCCAAGGCCATCCGGCCTGAATGCGGCGCCCCGGTAAGGGGGAAAACTTCCCGGCAGCCCAGGACATTTCTCCTAGGCCTTCCGCTCCGTCCGCCGGAAGCTGCGGTACAGCAGCAGGTCGTAAAGAAGCTTCAAGGTCCCGGAGATCAGGAAGGGCGCCCCGGCCAGGGCCGGGGCCATGGAGGCGCCGGTGGTGCGGGCGATGCCGGTGACCCCGGCGGCCGCCGAACGCTCGTCGGGATCCACCACCGCCATGGTGTAGGACTGGCGGGTGGGCACGTCCATCTGGGAGATGCTGAAGCGCAGCAGCAGCACGGCGATGGCCAGGGGCAGGGTGGGCATCAGGGGCACCAGCAACAGCAGGACGTTGGAGGGGATGTGGGTGACCACCATGGTGCGGATCAGCCCGATGCGCTTGGCCAGGCGCACCGCGTCACAGGGCCGAGAAGCCCGCCAGGACGTTGGCGGCGAAGAAGATGGAGCCCAGCAGGCCGGGGGCCGCCCCGAACCGCAGGTGGAACCAGTAGGCGACGATGCTCTGGATCACGAACCCCCCGGCGAAGGCGTCCAGGGAGAACAGCGCCGCCAGGCGCAGGACCGTGCCCTGGGACTTGTGCAGGCCCAGCGTCCCGCCCCTGGCCGGCCCCGGCGGCGCCTCCACGGCCCGGGACACCCGGGCGAACAGGGCCGCCAGCACCAGGCCCACGCCCGAGTAGGCGTACACCAGCACCCGGTAGCTGGCCACCGGTGACAGGCCGGCCCCCTGCAGGGCCTGGGCGGTCCAGCCGCCCGCCAGGGCGCCGCAGGCGGTGGCGAACGATCCGGCCAGGTTGTACCAGGCGAACACCCCGGTGCGCCGCTGGTCGGGGAGGATCTGGGACAGGGCGGCCTGTTCGATGGCCAGGAAGGGACCCACCTCGTTGCCGGAGGGGCTGATGACCCCCAGGGTGGCGGCCGCCAGCAGGACCAGGAAATGGGTGCTCAGGGCGAAGGGGATGCCCGCCCCGACCATGAGCAGGGCCCCGGCCGCCAGCATGGGCCGGCGGCCGATCCGGTCCGCGCGGGTGGTGATCCACAAGGACACCAGGGTGTCCCCCAACAGGGTGAGGGTGAGCAGCAGCCCGATGCGCCCTTGGCCAAAGCCCAGGCCCGCCAGGTACAGCACCATGACCACCGAGAGGAAGCCGTAGGCGAACATGCGGGCGCAGCGGGTCAGGAACAGGACCCGGCCATCCCGGCCCAGGGCCGGGGCGCTCACAGCAGGTCCAGGTAGCGGGCCGGACCCGCCGGCAGCCCCCCTTCCGGGACCCAGGCGCAGGCGTCCGCCTGGGCCAGGCGCACCAGGTCCGCGGAGCCCCGGGATTCCAGCGGCTCCAGGCCCGCCCCCCGGCGCCGGCAGGGGTGCAGCACGGGCCGGTCGTCGGGATTGTCCACGGGGGCCTCCAGGGTGCCGGATTTCCAGGGATCCGGGGGCGCCGCGCCCAGCAGCCCGGCCATGGCCACCGGCAGGAACAGCAGGGTGTTCACGTACGCAGACACCGGGTTGCCCGGCAGCCCCAGCACCACCTGGCGCCCCAGCAGGGCCGCCAGCATGGGCTTGCCGGGCTTGAGGCGGATCTTGTGGAACAGCACCTGGGCGCCCAGGGCTTCCAGGACCCGGGGCAGGTGGTCCTTGGCGCCGGCGGAGACCCCGCCGGAGGTGATGAGGATGTCCAGGTCCCCGTGCGCCTGGAAGAAGGCACGCAGGCTGGCCGGCTGGTCCGGCACCGCCGGCAGCAGCTCGGGCTCGGCGCCCAGGGCGTGGGCCAGGGCCGCCAGCATGGGGCCGTTGGAGTCCCGGATCTGGTGCGGTTCGGGCCGGTCCACCAGCTCGTCGCCGGTCGGGGCGATGCCCACCGTGACCCGGCGCAAGGGCAGGGGCGCCAGGCCCACCTGGGCCCGCAGCCCGGCCCGGGCGGCGGTGCGGGGCAGCCCGGCCGGCAGCAGCAGGTCCCCGGCCGCGGCCTGGCTGCCCCGGCGGCGCACCCAGTCGCCGGGAGCGGGCAGGACCAGGGGCACCAGGCGGCCATCCTCCTCCTTGAGCTTTTCAATGGGCACCACCGTGTCCGCCCCTTCGGGCAGGCAGGCCCCGGTCATGATCCGCACGCAGCTGCCCGGCGCCACCTGGTACCGGGCCGGGGGGTCGCCCGCGAAGAGGGTGCCCAGCACCGTCCGGGGCGCGGTGCCGTCGGCGCTGCGCATGGCCGCGCCGTCCATGGCGCTGCGGTCCAGGGCCGGGTCGTCCCGGTCGGCCCGGACGGCTTCGAGGGCGGCGGGCGGGAGGGCGCCGCCGAGGCGCTGGAGGGCCTCTTCCAGGGACAGCAGGGAGGAGTCCGGTGCCTTGCTCATGCCCTCATCTTAACGGGCGCGGATGGATCTGGCGCGATCCGGCTGCCTGTCGCAAACTCGATGTATGACCGATGGCGCTAAACACAAGGGAACGGTCCTTAAAGAGGGCGACGACATCGCCTCGGGCCCGGACCGTTGCCTGACGCTGGAGGGCGCCTACCACCAGGTGAGCGGCACGTTCCTGCAGCACCACCCCAACAGCGACACGGCGCTCCTGGACAAGGCTTTCGCCGTGGGCAAGGAGATGCACGCCGACCAGCGGCGCAAGAGCGGCGAGCCCTACTTCTTCCATCCCCTGGCGGTGGCCATGTCCCTGGCCGAGTGGCGGCTGGACGCGGTGAGCGTGGCCTGCGGGCTGCTCCACGACACGGTGGAGGACACCCTCATGACCCTGGAGGAGGTCCGGGCCCAGTTCGGCGAGGAGACCGCCGAGATCGTGGACGGCCTCACCAAGATGTCCAAGCTGGACTTCACCGACCGCACCCTGCTCAACGCCGAGAACGTGCGCAAGCTGCTGGTGGCCATGGGCAAGGACGTGCGGGTGCTGCTGGTGAAGCTGGCCGACCGGCTGCACAACATGCGCACCCTGGCCTCCATGCGCGAGGAGAAGCGCCGCCGCATCGCCCACGAGACCCTGGAGCTGTACGCCCCCCTGGCCAACCGGCTGGGCATGGGCCCGGTGCGGGCGGAACTGGAGGACCTGGCCTTCGCCAATCTGGAACCGGAGCGCCACGCGGAGATGCGCCACATCATCGAGCTCAAGCGCAAGAAGAGCGCGCCGATGATGGAGGAGATCAAGAAGACCCTGCACTCGGCCCTCAAGGCCCAGGGCATCGAGGCGGAGATCATCTACCGGGTCAAGCACCTTTACGGCATCTGGAAGAAGATGGGCATCCAGGAAAAGAGCGTGGACGACATCCACGACTGGCTGGCGTACCGGATCATCTGCCCGGACCGGGCCTCCTGCTACACCGCCCTGGGCCTGGTGCATGCCTTGTACAAGCCCATCCCCGGACGCTTCAAGGACTACATCAGCCTGCCCAAGGACAACGGCTACCAGAGCATCCACACCAGCGTGCTGATGCCCTCGGGGGATTCCTTCGAGGTGCAGTTCCGCACCCGGGAGATGAACGAGCACGCGGAAGCGGGCATCGCCGCCCACTGGACCTACAAGGACGGGCGCATCGCCAACAAGCAGGAGATCAACCAGACCTCGTTCCTGCGGCGCATGGTGGAACTGCACCAGGAGGCCCGGGACAGCCGGGAGCTGGTGGCCAACCTCAAGGGGGAGCTTAGCTTCCAGAGGATCCAGGTGTTCACGCCCAAGGGCGACCTGCGCTCCCTGCCCGAGAACGCCACCCCCATCGACTTCGCCTACGCCATCCACACGGAAGTGGGGCACCACTGCGTGGGGGCCAAGGTCAACGGGCGCATGGTGCCCCTGCGGCACATCCTCAAGAACGGCGACCGGGTGGAGGTGTTCACCCGGGCCGACCACAAGCCCAGCCGGGACTGGCTCTCCATCGTCGTCTCGGCCGGGGCCAAGACCAAGATCCAGCTGTTCATCCGCGAGGAGGAGCGGTCCCACGCCATCCAGGCCGGCAAGGAGCGCCTGGAGCGGGAGGCCCGGGCCCTGGGCATCCACCTGGACGCCCCCGAGGTGAAAGAGGCCATGGAGGCCCGGCTCAAGGAGCTGAAGATGGCGTCCTGGGACGCCTTCTACGCCTCGGTGGGGTTCAACCGCACCAGCCCGCGCCGGCTGCTGGACCCGCTGATCCCCGAGACCCAGAAGGCCAGGGGCGAGGACAAGGCGCCGGCGGCGCCCCCGGACACGGTGCTGGTGGACGACAACGTGGGCATCCTCTACGTGCTGGCCAGCTGCTGCAAGCCCATCTGGGGCGACGAGATCGTGGGCTACACCACGCGCGGCCGGGGCATCTCCATCCACCGGGCCAACTGCCCCCACCTGAGCGCCTCCGCCCCCAACCCCGAGCGGCTGGTGAGCGTGGCCTGGGGCAAGCCCGGCAAGAGCGTGTTCAACGCCGAGCTGGTGGTGAACACCGAGGACCGCCCGGGGATGGTGGGGGCCATCTCCACCGCGGTGCAGCATTCCGGCTTCAGCCTGCAGCGGTTCAGCGGCAGCACCACCGACGAGGGGGGCGGCATCTTCTACATGGCCCTGCGGGTGAAGGACCGCAACCAGCTGGTGGAGCTCATGGCCAACATCCGCAAGCTCAAGGGGGTGTTCACGGTGGAGCGGGTGAGGGGGTCCTACTTTGGCAATGTCCACTGAGGCCGCCTGGGATCCGGCCGGGGCCCCGGCCGGGCCCGTGCCCTGGGCGCGGGTGGAGGCGAGCCTGCGCATCTGCCAGCGCTGGGAGCATCCGCACCTCCTGACCCGGCGGGTGGCGGAGCACCCGCGCCGGGCCGCGGTGGCGGTGCTGCTGTGGGGCGGGGCCGAGGGCGCCCGCCAGGTGGTGCTGGTGCGCCGGGGCGACGGCGCTCCCCAGCACGGGGGGGAGCTGGCCTTTCCCGGCGGCATGGAGGAGCCCTTCGACCGGGACCTGCCGGCCACCGCCCGGCGGGAGCTGGCGGAGGAGCTCGGGGTCTGTGACCACCTGTGGGAGCTGGGCTGCTTCCCGGACGGAGTGGCCAAGGGCCGGACCCGCTTCACTCCGGTGTTCATGCGCTGGGAAGCCCCGGAGCCCCGGTTCCGGCTCGGATCGGAAGTCCAGGCCGCCCTGCTGCTGCCCCTGGAGGGCCTCCTGGCCGCCCCCTGGACCTCCCAGGTCCTGGAACTGAAAGGGTTGGCCCTGGAGATTCCGCGCCTGGAGCTGCCGCTGGCGCCCCTGTGGGGGGCCACCGCGCTGATCCTCAAGACCTGGCTTGACTTGCTCAATTCGGTGCGGATTCCATGACACGCTGATACCCTTGGCCATCAGCCTAGCTGTTTCCCACCTTTCCCATAGGCGCCTACCGTGAAATTCATCAGCAGCCATGTGATCCAGTTCTTCGTGATGGGAGGGGGCATCGCCCTGATCCTGGGCCTGCTCACCCCCACCACCCGGGCGGACCGTACCCCGCAACAGCATCCTGAAATACGCGGCCGGGCTGCTGGGGATCGGGCTGATCCTGGCCTGGGTGATGTACCTCCTGCCCCGGAACCCCGTGCGGTTCTGACCGGATGGGCGGGGCCGACGGAAGGCTCAGGACGGCGGCGGGAGCGGCCGGGCGCCAGCTGGCCGTTCTGGGCTTCGATTGGCTCCGCGGCCTGCCCTCCCCGCGGGAGGCCTTTCGCTTCTGCGTCCAGGTGGTGCGCAAGCACCACCACGACGACTGCCTCACCTACGCCGCCAGCCTCAGCTTTTTCCTCATGATCTCCCTGATCCCCCTGGCCACCCTGTTCTTCAAGCTCATGGGCCTGGCCCTGGGCAGCGGGGCCTACAGCCTGCCCCTGCAGCGGGCCATCGCGGCCATGTACCCGTACCTGCCCAGGGGCTTCATCTCCGAGGTCATCCAGAACAGCCGCAAGGTGGGCGACCTGGGTTTCAGCTGGGTGGTGCTGCTCATCGGCGCCCACTGGGGGGTGAACCAGCTGGACCGGTCCCTGTCCCACATCTTCGGGCTGCGCATGCGGGCCCACCGCCAGACCCGGCGCTACCCCCTGGTCCGGCGCCTGGTGCTGGTGCTGGGCCTGCTGCTGGGCCTGGTGGCGCTCCTGGCGGCGCTTTTCTACGGGGCGCTGGTCTCCCGCAGCCCCATGAACACCCTGCGGGTGCTGCACTGGATCGCGCCGGCGCTGGGGCTGGTGCTGGCCACCCTGGTGCTCCAGCACCTGCCCAGGCGCCACGTGGAGTTCCGCCACGCGCTGCTGGGCGGGGTGGTGTGCTCCCTGCTGTGGGGGGCGGCCCGCCTGGCCTTCGGCTACTACCTGAAGCACACCCCCACCTGGGGCATCCTGTACGGCTCCCTGGGCGGCGTCATGGCCGCCCTGGTGTTCCTCTACTACACCTGCGCCATCTTCATGCTGGGGGCCGAAGTGACGGCGGCGTTCTACTGGCTGGGCGGGGGCGAAGTCCCCAAGTAGCCCGGCGGGACGGCCGGATCCGCTCCCGGCTGGAGGATGCGCGCCGGGATGTCCCCGTGGCCCTGTTGATCCGGAGGCTTCGAACCCGGGGTGACCATCCAGGCAAATTGACTGAGCAGCCGGGCCTCCTTTCGAGGCGTGAATGCTAACTGCTAATAATAAACAACTTTAAATAGTGGCTCGAATGATGCAGCCTCCCCTGGCCACCATCCCAGTGGGCACAGCCGTTTTCATTTTCCGAGGCGCCAGCACCATGCCGTGGGCCATCAAGCGCACGAGTCCAACAGGGAACGGAGTCCAATGACAACAAATACGCTGCAAAAACCATTCTCGATGATTCGGGAATTCCATTTGGCTGACTGGTTTACCCTTGCGAACGCGGTGTGCGGCGCAGGCGCTCTGCTCTCCATCATGAGCTACCTCCAACTGCACGAGGTCAAGCATGTGTTCTTTGCTTGCAGCCTGGTCCTTGCGGCATTGATATTCGATGTCCTGGACGGCCGCATCGCCAGGTGGCGGAAGAAGAATTCCGTAATGGGCCGTGAACTTGACTCACTCGCTGATATTATATCTTTCGGGGTGGCACCTGCAATTATTGGGTATGGTTGTGGCATGGCGGGTCTTTATGACCGCATCGTCCTGGTATTCTTCATCGTGTGCGGTGTCTCACGCCTTGCCCGATACAACATCACGGCAGAGACATTGTCGGAGGGAACCGGCAAGGTGCAGTACTTCGAAGGGACGCCGATTCCCACTTCGATTTTCCTTGTCCTGATCTTGGCTGTTGCTGCTTGGTTTGGGGCAGTGAATCAGCAATTATGGCTCGGTGAAGTCGCCCTGTTCGGCTTCAAACTCCATCCTTTGGTTCTCCTTTTTGCACTTTCTGGCTCTCTGATGATCAGCCGGCTGCGTATCCCGAAACCTTAGCTTCCGCCGCCTTTGCCGGCGGGAAGGGTCCGTTCAAGGCCGACTAACCCAGGTCGTCGAACAAGGCCGGCTGGTGCGCCTGGGCCAGATCCCCCAGGGCCGGGCAGGCCTTGGCCGGGGCCCAGGGTCGGCCCGGCAGGAAAGGCCCTGGAGGCGGCAGGCCCGGGGGCAGCCAGCGGATGGCCGGAACCCGGTCCAGGCCGCCCAGGAAGGCCTGCACGGCATCTTCCATGGGCACCCCCGGAACCCGCAGGACCACCGCCGGGGTCTCGTCCAGGGCCTGGGCCATGGGTCCGGGCAGGGCGCAGCGGGCCGCCAGGGGGTTGGGCTCCCGGGGGTCGGCCCCCAGCCCGGGGGTGAAGCAGGGGGCCGCCGGGGGCAGGGGCAGGGCGTGGCGCCAGGGCAGGCCCTTCCACATGGCCTGCTGGCCCAGGATGCTGGCCGCCCGCAGGTCGTCCGCCGCGGCCAGGTGGATGGGGCAGCGCAGGGCGCCGCCCAGGTGCCGGGCCAGGGCCAGGGCCTGGGCCCCGGCCTGGTCCCAGGAGCCGCCGGCCAACTGGAATTCCCGCCCGCCCAGCAGGGCCACCCGCCAGCCGGTGCGCCGGCGCTGGAACGGCACCGGCACGGGCCAGGCGTCGGCGCTGATGCGCAGGCTGAGTCCCTGCTCCGCCTGGCCCTGGTGCTCGGCCAGCACCACCGCCAGCTCCTCCGGGTCCAGGTGCTCCAGGGCGCCCAGGGGCAGCACCACCTCCCCCCACAGGAAACCCGGGGCCACGTCCTCGCCCAGGTGGGCCGCCTCGGCCGCCAGGTCTCCCTTGCCCGGGGCGGGGCCCAGGGGCGGATGGCCGTGGGCCGCCGGATCGCCCTCGGCCGCCCCGGCCACCCCCAACCCCGGCAGGGACCAGGCCGGGCCCGGGTCCGGCACCCAGCCCAGCCAGCCCTGGCGCCAGGCCAGCCCCAGGGCGCCGGTGGGCGGGCGGCGGGCGTGGCACCATACGTTGGCGGGCTCCTGCAGCAGCGCCCCGAAGCCGTCGCCGCGCACGTGCAGGGCCAGGCCGGGAAGATGGCCCAGGCCCTTGAGGAAGCCGGCCCGCACGTCCGGGGGCAGATGCTCGATCCAGGCGGAGGGCGCGTTCCAGAGCAGGGCCAGGCCCCCGGGCATGAGCCGGGCCAGGTCCCCCAGGGCGCGCAGCACTTCCCAGGGCGTGGCGAAGATGGACACGCCCGCGTCCAGCTGGCGCACGCCCAGCCAGCCGCCATACGGGGCGTCCACCCCGCAGCGCAGGAGGAAGCCCCTCCCCTCGTGGATCCTCATGGCGCTCCCGGGGCGAAGCAGGGCCGGCCGTAGCCGCCGGGCTGCAGGGGGGGGTCCCAGCGCTCCCGCAGGAAGCGCGCCGCCGCCACGGCGGCCTCGGGGCCCGTCAGGCCCAGCAGGCGCCAGCCCAGCCACGCCGCGGCCAGGGTGCAGCCGGTGCCCCGGCGCTCGCCGGGCAGGCGCGGGGAGCGGCCCAGGCTCAGCACCTCCCCGGGGGTGATCCAGAAATCCTGCACCTCCTGGCCAAGGCCGTGCCCGCCCTTGAGCCACACGGCGGCGGCGCCCAGGTCCAGGAGGGGGCGCGCCAGGGCCGCCAGCCCGCCGCCGTCCAGGGGCCCGGCCGGGATCCGCCCGGCCCCGCCGGCCAAGGCGTGGGCTTCGGGCAGGTTCGGGCTCACCACCCAGCCGCCGGAGCCCAGGAGGGTCACCGCCATGGCCCGCAGCCCGGCGGCGGAATGCAGCCCCACGCCGGAGCTGGGGGCCAGGACCGGATCCCAGATGCGGGCGGCCGGCGCCAGGGCCGCCACCCGGGCCGCCAGGGCCGCCAGGGCGGGCGGGTCCAGGGCGCACAGGCCCAGCTTGACGCCCCACGGGCCGGGCCCCGCCAGGTGCGGGGCCAGGGCCTCCAGGCGGGGCAGGGGATCGGCGGGAGGCTGGATGGCCAGGCACTCGCGGCCGTTCTGGATGGTCTCGGCGGTGCACACGGCCATGGGGTGCACGCCCAGGGCGCACAGGGTCATGGCGTCCCGCAGCAGCCCCGCCCCGGCGGACGGGTCCATGCC
This sequence comes from uncultured Holophagaceae bacterium, assembly GCA_963816585.1. Lineage (GTDB taxonomy): Bacteria > Acidobacteriota > Holophagae > Holophagales > Holophagaceae > Mesoterricola. The sequence goes on from CAWFOJ010000186.1 coordinate 14,073, forward strand.
GCCCAGGCACAGGGCCACCGGGGTGGGGATCCGGGGCGGCCGCGCCATCAGACCCTCCGGTGCGGGTCGATGATCTCCACGATGCGCAGGCCCAGGGTGTCCTCCAGCACCGTCACCTCGCCGCGCATGACCGGGCGCCCCTTGCACAGCACGTCCATGGGCTCGCCGGCGCTCTTCTTGAGTTCCACCAGGGAGCCCACGTCCAGGTCCAGCAGGTCCCGGATGGTCATGGTGGCGCTGCCCAGCTGGATCTCCAGGCGGAAGCGGGTGTCGATGAACGGCATGAGCTCGCCGATCACCGTCTCGAAGGTGAGCACCCGGTCCGTGTCGAGCCGATCGCTGCGCTTGGGCATGGGTAGAACCGTTCCTGGAGGCGCGTCCGTCAAGAACCGGACGCCTAAGATGCTATCGGCAATGGTCGTGCCAAACGACAGGAACTATTGCTGGATCGCCCAGTCCGTGACCAGCACGTCCTTGATGGGCGGCCGGGGGGGCCTCCCGGTCTTCTTGGCCTTGGCCAGCTCCTCCTTGCTGTGCCGGTTGGCGAACTTCTCGTTGATCTTGTCCTTGATCTCCTGGCGGATGGCTTCGCGGGTCTCCACGTCCGAGGCCTCCTCCACGGTCTTGCCGGACAGGACCTGCAGGATGATGGCCCGGATGATGCTGTTCTCGGGGGTGGGCTTGTCGCTGGTGGCGAGCTTGCCCAGTTCCTGGTTGTTGAACAGGATGTTCAGCTCGCACTTGAGGAAGGCGTTCTTGTGGGCCGAATCCAGGTTGACGATGAGCTGCTTGAGCACCATCACCGCCGGGCCGCCGCCCTCTTCCCCGCCGGAGGGGGCGGCGTCGTCGTCGTCGTCCTGGGGGGCCGCGGGCTGGGCGGGGTTCGCGGCGGCCGCGACGGCCGCGGCCTTGCGCCTGGCCCACCACCGGTAGCCGAAGAAGCCGCCGCCCCCAAGCAGGGCGAGGGCAACGAGGGCGATCAGGGCCATCATGATCTTCTTCTTCAAGGGGATGCCTCCGGCAAAGGGTGGTCCACGCACCATCTTAACGGCACCGGCGGGAGGACTCTTGAGAACCGCTCCAGGAAGTGGGTTGGCACCCGAGGCCAACGCCCACGGTATTTCTGGGGGAGGCAAGGAGCCGGTGGCCCGGGGGTAGGGCGTTTCACCATACCCGGCCCAGGGACGATTAATGCCCCCTTTTTGCCCGGACGGTCCGCGGGCGGGTCATAAAAAAGGCGGCCCGGGATCCCCGGGCCGCCTGGCTTCCTGGACTGGCCAAGATAGCTTACTTCTTCTTCTTGCCGCCCTTACCGTTCACTTCGTCAGCCAGCTTTTTGCCGGGCTTGAACTTGGCGACCTTCTTGGCGGCGATCTTGATCTTCGCGCCGTCGCGGGGGTTGCGGCCGGTGCGGGGGCCGCGGGTGGCGACGGAGAAGGTGCCGAAGCCCACCAGGGTCACCTTGTCGCCGGCGCGCAGGGCGGCGGAGATGCTGGCGATGGTGGTATCCAGGGCAGCGGCGGCCTTGGACTTGTTGATGTCAGACTTCTCAGCGATGGCGCTGATCAGTTCGGCTTTGTTCATAGAAACCTCCGAAAAGGGGACTTGCATCCCCGGTGGAAGGAAAAGGGTGGAACGGGTTTTGGGAACCCCCACCGACACTCGGTTTTCAAGAGACAATTACTCCGAAACCCTCATGGATTCTAATCTTCAACTTAACTACCAGCAGGGTAGGCTTGGAATCCAGAGCCGTCAAGGCTTTCCGGATTTTTTTTTAGGAGAGTGGCTACCCGGGCACCTCTAGCGGCGGGGGCCCCCTCCGGATCGGCTGGCGGCGCCCCCTTCCTCTTGGTGGAAGTATTGGAACGGATGTGCCATACCGGTTTCGGGCGAAGCCCCGGGCGGGAATCCGGGGAATCCGGCTCCCCCGCTGCATCCGCCGCCGCGGGCACCCGGGCGGAAGGCGGCGGATGCCGGCCTGAAGCGCCTTCCCGGAGACCCGGGAGTACAATGAGGCCATGACCATTCCCTACTTCCTGCGCGTGGCCTACGTGGGCACCGGCTTCTACGGCTGGCAGGTGCAGTCCGTCCTGCGCAGCGTCCAGGGGGAGCTGTGGCAGGCGCTGCGGGCCATCGACCCCCAGGCGCCCCTGCCGGCCGGCACCGGCCGCACCGACGCGGGGGTGCACGCCAAGGCCCAGGGAACCCTGGTCCTCATGGCCCGGGAGTGGGACCCGTACCGCCTCCTGGCCGCGGTGAACGCGCACCTGCCCTGGGACGTGCGGGTCATGGCCGCCCAGCGGGCGCCGGAAGGGTTCTTCCCCCGGGCCCACGCGGTGGCCAAGCGCTACGTCTACCGGATCCAGGAAGGCTCCCGCCGAGGACCCGTTCCAGCACCAGCGGCGCTGGCACGTGTTCGGGCTGCGCCCCCTGGACCGGGGCGCCATGGCCGCCGCGGCGGCGCACCTGGTGGGCAGCCACGATTTCTCCAGCTTCCGGCACCAGGAGTGTGCCGCCCGCTCGCCGCTCCGGACCGTGCACCGGGCCGACCTGGTGCAGGACGGCGCCGCCCTGGACCTGGTGTTCGAGGGCAACCGGTTCCTCATGCACATGGTGCGGATCATG
>CAWFOJ010000187.1:0-7617 GCA_963816585.1 uncultured Holophagaceae bacterium
ATTACCCGGTGTTGGTTTGGTGGTGATTGACCATTCTCATTGCCATCAGACATGCATACCCAGTGAAATAGCACTTCACAGGAAATCTTTTCTTCAACATGCTTTTTGAGGAAATCCAAATATTGATGACTTCTGGTGATGAATGGTAGGAGGTTTGTTCACAGGATCAAAATCCTTAGGTTTCTGAGCTGGATAAAACTGAAAACTATACAAAACATTCCTGTGATATGTTAGAGGTTATCTGAACCTTCTTACAGGAATATTGATATGCTGAATGCAACAAGATGTGAGCAGATTGAATTAAATGATGAAAAAAATTACGTGATCATTGCCGCTGAAAGGATGGCAACACTATGGTATTGCATTGCACATTACAAGTGATGAAAACAAATAAACTGATGCAAGCCAGAATGGCAAGATTGTCTTGATGAAACAAAACAAATAAATTAAATGAGAAACAAAACAAAAACAAAACGCTTCCTCAATCCACATTTCGCCGCCCTGGCCGCCCAGGCCATGGCGGCCCTGGGCGCCCGGGTGCGCACCGGGGTGGGGCGCACCGGGGCGGTGGCCGACCTGGGCCCCGCGACCGGCGCAAGGTGGCCCTGCGGGCGGACATGGACGCCCTGCCCCTGCAGGAGGAGAACGCCTCGTGCACGCCTCCCAGGTTCCGGGGCAGATGCACGCCTGCGGCCACGACGCCCATGTGACCTGCCTGGTGGGTGCCGCCACCCTGCTGGCGGCCCAGGACCTGCCGGTGGGGATCCGCTGCATCTTCCAGCCCAGCGAGGAGAAAGATGACGAGGAGGGGCTGAGCGGGGCCCCGCGGATGCTGGCGGACGGGGTCCTGGAAGGGGTGGCGGCGGTGCTCTCCCTGCACGTGGACGGGTCGCTGGACACCGGGCGCATCGGCGTGGAGAGCGGCTACGTGAACGCCGCGTCCGACGCCTTCACCGTGCGCATCCTGGGCCGGGGCGGCCACGGCGCCCATCCGGACCTGACCGTGGATCCCATCTGGATCGCCAGCCAGGTGCTGGCCGCCCTGTACGCCCTGCCCTCCCGGCGCCTGGACCCGGTGTGCCGGAACGTGCTGTCCGTGGGCGCCATCCGCGGGGGCGAGGCGCACAACGTCATCCCCGCCGCCGTGGAATTGCGAGGGACCCTGCGCAGCTTTGATCCGGACACCCGGGCAAACCTGAGGCTGGAACTGGAGCGGGCCCTGGGTCTGGCCCGGGCCCTGGGGGGCGACTATGAACTTAAATATCAAACCTGGCTACCCCGCCCTGCACAATGACCCCCGCCTGTGCGACCGGGTCAGCCAGGCGGCCGTGGCCATGCTCGGCCCCCAGGCTCTGGGCGCGCCGCGCATCTCCATGGGGTCCGAAGACATGGCCTATTTCCACGAGCGGATCCCCGGCGCCCATTTCCGCCTGGGGGTGCGACGCCCCGGCGAGCCGTCCCGGGGCCTGCACTCCCCCACCTTCGACCTGGACGAGGAGGCCCTGCCCATCGGTGCGGCCATGCTGGCCCGGGCGGCTCTGGACCTGGCCGGAAACCTGGGGGGTTGAATCAGCCTCGTCTCCAGGCTGATCGGAAGACCACCGGAGTACTCTCCCATCGCCCGTTCGGGCCAGCAGGATCCCGCCTGCGGGAGCCGGCCGGGGCTACCTTGCGCGTTTCCTTTTAGCTCACGGCCGCCTTGGCGCCTGCCACCACCCGGCCCACCAGTTCCGCCAGCTTCCCGGGTTTCTGCTCCTCCAGCTCGTACCTCACCCGCACCATGGGCTTGCTCACCTTGAGCACCCGGGTGATGTCGATGGGGGTGGCGGATACCACCAGGTCGCAGGGGGTGGCTTCGATGGTCTTCTGAAGGTCGGCGATCTGGGCGTCGCTGTAGCCCATGGCCGGGAGGATGCCCTTGGCGTTGGGGTACTTGTCGTAGGTGAAGGCGATGGAGGCCACCGCGTAGGGGCTGGGGTCGACGATGTCCGCCGCGCCCAGCTGGCGCACCGCCACCACCCCGGCGCCGATGCTCATGGAGCCGTGGGTGAGGGTCGGGCCGTCCTCGATCACCAGCACCTTCTTGCCCTTCACCTGGTCGGCCCGCTCGCAGGTCACCGGGGAGTCGGCGCGGATCACCACCGCCTTGGGGTTCAGCCGGGCGGCGTTGGCCTCGATGGCCCGGATGTCCTCTTCCTTGGCGCTGTCGCACTTGTTGATGACGATCACGTCGGCCATGCGGAAGTTGGTCTCGCCGGGGTGGTACTTGGTCTCGTGGCCGGCGCGCAGGGGGTCGGCGATGACGATGTGCAGGTCGCAGGTGTAGAAGGGCAGGTCGTTGTTGCCCCCGTCCCAGAGGATGAGGTCGGCCTCCTGCTCCGCCTGGCGGATGATCTGCTCGTAGTCCACGCCGGCGTACACCACGAAGCCGTTGTCGATGTGGGGCTCGTATTCCTCCCGCTCCTCGATGGTGCACTTGTGCAGGTCCAGGTCCGCGTAGGTGGCGAAGCGCTGGCAGGCCTGCCTGGCCAGGTCCCCGTACGGCATGGGGTGCCGGATGGCCACCACCCGCTTGCCCAGGGACTTGAGGATCCGGGACAGGTAGCGGGTGGTCTGGCTCTTGCCGCAGCCGGTGCGCACGGCGGTGACGGCGATGACCGGCACCTTGGCCTTGATCATGGTCTTCCGGGCGCCCAGCAATTCGAAGTCCACCCCCAGGGAGGTGCACAGGGCTGACAGGTGGCCCACGTGCTCGTAGGTCACGTCCGAATACGAGAACACCGCCGCGTCCGGGCGCTCCCTGGCGATCAGGGCGGGCAGTTCCGCCTCGGGGACGATGGGGATGCCCTGGGGATACAGGCTGCCGGCCAGGATGGCGGGGTAGCGGCGGTCCTCGATGCCCGGGATCTGGGTGGCGGTGAAGGCCACCACCCGGCAGTCCGGGTTGTTCCGATAGACCGTGTTGAAGTTGTGGAAGTCGCGGCCGGCGGCTCCCAGGATCACGACTCGTCGAGGATAGGTGGACATATCAAGCTCCTTTGGCTCGCAGTCGACCGAAGGGCCGACACACCCGGGGAGGGTAGTCATGGTCTCGGGACCAGGTTTGGTTTGAGGGTATGCTACCGGGCGGACATACCCTGTCAAGCAATATATTGCTGATTTTTTCAGGCGCAACCGGACCCGCGGGGCCTGGGTCAGGAAATCAAAATTGAGGATTGCCAAGGACGCCGACACCTCCCCATGCTGGAATGCATCCAACAGGTCCAGCGTTGCAGCGGGCATGCCCCCAAGGCACGCGAGCGACCGGCTCCCCGGGGGACGGCCATGGCTTTCAATTCCCAGAAGCTGCTTCGCACCATCGCCAAGAACGTGGTCCAGACCCGTCGCGCCTTGAAGTGGAGCCAGCAGGAACTGGCGGACCGTTCGACCGTGAGCGTGCGCATGGTGGGCCTCATCGAGGCCGGAGACAACAACGTCAGCCTGGCCACCCTGGGCAACCTGGCCGGCGCCCTGAACCTCACCTTCTCCCAGCTGGTGGAGGAGGTGCCATCCCCCTCCGGCCTCGCGGGCGGCCAGCCCCGCCGGGGCGTGCGCCTGTGGGAGGGCAGCCACAAAGGCACCAGGGTGGACCTGCTCCAGAGCTTTCCCGCCAGCCACCTGATGGAGTTGTGGAAATGGACCATCGCCCCGGGGGACCGCTACCGCGGGGAACCGGACCTGCCCGGGTTCCACGAGGTGGTGTACGTCCTCCGGGGCGAACTGACGCTGGAACAGGAGGATGGACGGCAGGTGCTCAAGGCGGGCGACACCCTGGCGTTTCCTTCGGACCGGCCGTACGCCTTCGTCAATTCCGGCAAGACCAGCCTGACGTTCACCTTGAACGTCGTGGGATAAACCTGCCTGCGCGCCACTGCCGATCGGAGGTTCGAATCCTTCCCCCCCGGCGACGAAAGGGGGCACCCATGCTGGATGCCCCCTTTGTATGGTTGGTCGGGGCGAGAGGATTCGAACCTCGGTTCGCTGCCGCTCACCCCGCGGCATTGGCTGCGCACGGGAATCCGCCTGCGGCGGACCGGCGAGGAACGCTCCCGCGTCCCTCGCCTTTCCCTACCTGCGCGCCACTGCCGATCGGAGGTTCGAATCCTTCCCCCCGGCGACGAAAGGGGGCACCCATGCTGGATGCCCCCTTTGTACTGGTTGGTCGGGGCGAGAGGATTCGAACCTCCGACCTCTCGGTCCCGAACCGAGCGCTCTACCAGGCTGAGCCACGCCCCGACGAAGCTAAAATGCTACCTTACTCGGGCCCCCGGGTCCATCCCTCTTTCGGGCCCCGGCGCAAAAGCTCCAGGACCGCCAGCAGGGGGTCCGGGCGGGAGCGAGGCGGGGCGGGGGTTTCAGGCTCGGGGGGGTCGCAGGGGACGACCTCCATGCGCTGGAACTTGAGCTTCCACATGCGCTCCAGGCGCTCCCGCAACTGCGGCCAGATGGTCTCGGCGGCCTGGCGCAGGCTGGGCACCAGGTCGGGGCGCCAGCAGCCCACCACCAGGATGCCCTTGCGGGCCCGCAGCAGGCGGGTCTGGTCCACCAGGGCCGGGCCCACCACCAGCAACCAGGACCTGCGCAGGCGCGCCTCGGCCAGGGCGGCGCGGTCCGGCTGGCGCGCCGCGGCGCCCAGGGGGACCAGGCCCCGGGTGGCGCTCCGCGTCATTCGGGCCACCGGGGCGGAGGCAGGTGGCTGCAGGCGCGCTCGTCGTTGAACAGCACCGGGGAGGCCAGCACCGGGATCATGGTCCCGGCCCCCGGGTCGTACAGGGTGTGGATGAGCCGGTGCAGTTCCCCGGCCTGGCCGAACAGCACCTCGTCCACGGTGCGCACCTGGCTGGCGGGAATGGCGTTGGCGTCGCAGAAGGCGATGGTCTCCGCCACCGTGCGGCCGCGGAAGTGGCGTTCCAGGACCGGCAGCAGGCGGTCCCGGTCCTGCACCCGGCCCCGGTTGGTGCGCCAGCCGGGCTCGGCGTCCAGGTCGATGCCCGCCCACAGGGCCAGCACTTCGAACTGGCGGTCGTTGCCCACGCCGATGGCGGCCTCGCCGTCGCTGCAGGCGAAGGTCTGGTACGGGACGATGTGGGGATGGGCATTGCCCAGACGTTTGGGCGGCCGGGCGGTCATGAGGGTGCCGGCGCCCACGTTCACCAGGCCCGCCAGGGCCGCCTCCATGAGCGGCACTTCGACGTGCAGGGCGTCGCCAGTGCGCTCCCGGTGCAGCAGGGCGGCCTGGATGCCGTTGGCGGTGTACAGGGCCGCCAGCACGTCCGCCAGGGCCATGCCAACCTTCATTGGCCGGCCGTCTGGTTCCCCGGTGACGGACATCCAGCCGCTTTCCGCCTGGATGATGAAATCGTATCCGGGCCGCCGGCAGGCCGGGACGTCCGAGGCGAAGCCCCGCACCGAGGCCACGATCAGCTTGGGGTGCAGCAGGTGGATGCGCTCCCAGCCGAGCCCCAGCTCCTCCGCCGCCTCGGGCATGAAATTCTCAACCAATACGTCGGAGCTGGCCATGAGCTCGCCCAGGTGCTCCCGGTCCCCATCGTCCCGCAGGTCCATGCGGATGCTGCACTTGCCCCGGTTGGCGCAGCGGAAGTAGGCGCTCTCCCCCTGGTCGCCCCGTTCGAAGGGCGGCCCCCAGCCCCGGGTGGGATCGCCGGAGACCGGTTCGATCTTCAGCACCTCGGCGCCGAAATCCGCCAGAAGCTGGGTGGCGAACGGTCCCGCCAGGATGCGGGACAGATCCAGGATCTTGAAATGGCCGAGGGGGTTGGGCACGGCTGGAGGCTCTCGCAAAAAGGCGGCCGTCGCGACGGGCGGCCACGGTACCGGAACGGGTCCGGCGGAAGGTCAGGGGAGGGTCTTCAGGATACGCTGGATGGCCACGGCTTTCCGCCCCTCCGTTTGCACCAGCACCCCGTGCAGCTGCAGGTCCCCCTCGGCCACCTCGAACCGCTCGCCCTTGGCCTTGAGGAAGCGGGTGAGGCTGGCTTCCTTCTTCATGCCGATCACGCCCTCGTAGGGGCCCACCATGCCGATGTCGGTCACGTAGGCGGTGCCTCCGGGCAGGATCTTGGCATCCAGGGTCGGCACGTGGGTGTGGGTGCCCACCACCGCCGCCACCCGGCCGTCCAGGTACCAGCCCATGGCCTGGGACTCGCTGGTGGCCTCCGCGTGCATGTCCACCAGCACCAGGTCGGCGCGCTCCCGGGCCAGGACCGCGTCCACGCACCGGAACGGGTCGTCGCAGGTGGGCATGTGCACCCGCCCCATCAGGTTGATGACCAGCACCTCCAGCCCGGGGGGGGTGTGCAGCTTCACGTGGCCGCTGCCCGGGGTCCCGGGCGGGTAGTTGGCCGGGCGCAGCAGGCGCGGCTCCTTCTGGAAATACGGGCCGATGTCCTTGACGTCGAAAGCGTGGTTGCCGGTGGTGATCACGTCCACCCCCAGCTCCTCGAACCACTGGCGGGCGATGCGCTCCGTGATGCCGTTGCCGTGGGCGGCGTTCTCCCCGTTCACCACCAGGAAGTCCAGGGCCAGTTCCCGGCGCAGGGCCGGGACGTGGGCCTCCAGGAGCCTCCGCCCGGGCTCGCCCACCACGTCGCCGAGGATGAGAATGCGCATACCCAACTTTATCCCGGCCCACCACCCCGCTCAACGCCCAGGCCCGGTGCCTGGTCTGTAGTTTTTGCAACCGCAAGTGTTGCCGGTACCATGAAGCTCTGCCATCCCGGCCGGCCCCGTCCCCTGTTAGGCTTTCCGCATGCCCAAGTGCCTCCGCTTGCTCTTTCCCTTGCTCATCACGGCCTTTCTGGGTGCCCAGGCCCCCGCGACCCTGGGACTGCAGGAGATCCATCCAGGCATGAAGGGCCAGGGGCGGACCGTGTTCCAGGGCGGCCGGATCGATCGCTTCACCTTCGAGGTGCTGGGGGTCCAGCGCGACATCATGCCCGGGCGCAGCCTCATCATGATCCGGGCCAGCGGCGGCCCCCTGGCGGAGACCGGGGTGATGCAGGGCATGAGCGGATCCCCCTGCTACATCGGCGACAAGCTCATCGGGGCCCTGTCCATCGCCTTCCCGTTCGAGAAGGAGCCCATCGCCGGGGTCACCCCCATCGGCGAGATGCTGGACCAGCTGCGGGACCTGCCGGACCTGCCCTCCAGCCGCACCCCCCTGATCCTGCCCAAGGTGGCGCCCCCCGCGGTGCTCAAGAGCGCCCTCACCGGCACCATGGTGCCCGTGGCCCAGCTGCTGGGGGTGCCCCCTGTCCCTGGGCGGCGGGAACGCCCAGGCGATCCCCATGCCCATCGTCGGGGCGGACCTGGCAGTCCACTTCTTCTTCGATCGTCGGCACGCGCGGCAGTTTCTTCGGCAGCTTCGGCGTGGCCACCAGGGCCGCGGGATTCTGATCAACCTCGCCCTCCTGCGCCAGCCACTTATAGAGCGACCGCAGCGCCGCCAACGCCCGCGCAACCGAGGTCTTACTCAAACCGCGCTCATAGAGATTCGCCAGATATCCGCGGATGAGCACGTGATCGATCTCACGCCAGCTCTGCGGGCCAACGTATTCA
>CAWFOJ010000188.1:0-8316 GCA_963816585.1 uncultured Holophagaceae bacterium
TTCGTCGTCTTGCTATCGAGGTGTGGGCCGACCAGGCCCAGGCGGCCCTGGCCGTCTGCGACCAGGGCCTGGCCCTGGCCCCGGCCGACCTGGACCTGCACTACCGCAAGGCCCGGATCCTGCGCACCCTGGGCGACCTGGCAGGGGCCCAGGGCCAGGCGAGACGGTGCTCACCGCCCGCCCCGAGGATACCCCCGCGCGGTTGCTGCTGGAGGACGTCAAGGAGCTGCGCCGGCGCTCCAAAGTTTCCCTGGATTACACCTACGACACCTTCAACAAGACCTTCGCCCTGGCGCCAGATCCCTGGCCCTGGGGCACCGGTCGATCTGGGCTCGGTCATCACCACGGTGGACCGGGCCGACCTGTTCGACACCTGGGGCACCCAGTACAAGCTGGAGGCCTACCCGCACCTGTGCGAGGGCACCTACGCCTGGCTCAACTACGGGCGCTCCACGGATTCCATCTCCCCCAGCGCAACCATGGCGCCGAGGTGTACCACTCCTTCAACGGCGGGGTGGAGGCGTCCCTGGGGCTACCGGCGACATGGACTTCTCCAGTTCCAACGTGACCCTGTACACCGCCATGGGCGGCAAGTACCTGGGCAACGCCCTTTATTCCCTGCGCCTGTACGTGTGCCCCAGCGACACCGGCACCTCCACGTCCGGCACGCTCTCCGGGCGCTGGTTCGGGTCCGACCCGGACAACTACATCAACGCTTCCGTGGGCTACGGTTTCTCCCCGGACTACGTGGCGTACGCCGCCGCGGTGGTGACCATGCACTCCCGCAACGCCTCCCTGGGCGGCCAGACGCGCCTGGGCCGGATCTGGCTGGGGGCCCTCAAGGTCTCCTGGGCCGACCAGGAGTTCCTGCCCGACGATTACCGCACCGACTGGACCATCGACTCGACCTTGACCTACCGGTTCTGATCACCGGCCCAGGTTCCGCCAGTCCTCGTAGGTGAACACGGCCATTCCGGCATAGGCCCCGCGCGCGGCCAGCTTGGCGTGCACGTCGCCCATGGCCTGGATCAGGGCCCGGTGCCCCAGCCGGCAGAAGCTGGAGGTGCGGTTCTCCCCATCCCGGGCGCAATGGACCGCCAGGCCCAGGACCACCGGGCGGCCCGCGGCGGCGGCGCAAGCCAGGCCATGCTCGGCGCCCGCCAGGATGGCCCTGGTCTGGTTGCGGTAATCCATGAGCACGGTCTGGTCCGCCAGATCGATGACCCACTGGTCCAGGGGCCGGGTGCGGCCCTGGTGGCGCACCCGGCGGCCGTCCCACCACACCGGGATGTCCACCCACAGGGGCAGCTCCCCCTGGAGTTCCGTCCGCACCGCCTCCAGCAGGTCCAGGTACTCACCCCCCAGGCGGGCCCAGTCCCGGTCCCAGTCGGGCAGGGCGTGGGGCTCCACGTCCAGCTGCAGGCTCACCGGCCGCGCCCGGCCGGCGCGCCCCAGGGCCGCGGCGAACTCCCGCACCGCCCGAACCCGCTCCAGGGCTGCCTGGCGCTGGTCCGGCCGGGTCCAGGCCGCACGGCCCAGCACCAGCGAAACGCCGATCCCCTGGGCCCGGGCCTCCTCCAGCAGCCCCGCCCAGGCCTCGGCGGCTTCCGGACGGAAGGTCCCGGCCCCCAGGTACAGGGTATGCACCCGGGCGCTCGCCGCGAACTGGAAGAAGGCGGGCCGTTCCTGGGGGAGCCTGCCAGGTCCAGGTATGACCAGACGGCCACCGGGGCCGGCGGGACGGCCCGGGCGCCGTACCCGGTCCCTGGAGCGCCGCAGGCGGCCAGAAGCGCGAGCAGCAGGAGGGGCAGGCCGGCGTTTCGGAGGCAATTTCCCATCCGCCAACATTAACGTCTCTTGACCCGGCCAGGGGCCGGGATTACAAAGGATGATCCTTGAACAATCGATGGGTTGTCCAAACCCCCTGAGGGAGTTGCTGATGGTCGTTCCATGAGGACACACGGGTTCCGGGTCGCCGGCTGCGTGGCGGCCCTGGGTGTGTGCTACTGGGGCGTCTACGTGCGACCCCGGAGCCAGCCGGTCCGGGCGGGCGAAGTTTCCCAGGGGCTCAGCGTCGAGGAGGCGGCGCGCCTGCAGGAGCGCATCGGCGCTCTCATGCGGGCGGACCAGTACCAGGAGGCGCTGCCCCTGGTGGAGCGCATCCTGAAGGAGTTTCCCCGCAACCCGGTCTACCTGAGCCGGGCCGCGGTCCTGCAGCACCACCTGGGCCACTACCAGGAGGAAGCGGCTCTCTGGGAACAGTTCGTGCGGGTCGCCCCCACCCCCGGCGAAGCCTGCCCGGACCTGCCGGAGGCCTACCAGCTCCTGGGCCGGACCCAGGATGCCATCAACGCCTACCAGCGCTTCGTGGTCCTGGAGCCGCGCAATTCGGAATTCATGTTCTACCTTGGGCGGGCGTTCGAGCGCAATGGGGACTACCGCCAGGCCATGGACACCTACAAGCGCGCTTGCGCCATCATCCCGGACAACTCGGATGCCCTGGTGGGCTGGGCGCGCACGGAGGTGTTCATCGGCTCCCCGGGCCGGGCCCGGCGCCTGGTGGAGCAGGTGCTGGCCCGGCACCCGGACGACTCGGACGCCCTGCTGGTGCACGGCATGGTCCTGCGCCAGCTGGGGGACTACCCCGGGGCCAGGGCCTCCCTGGAGCGGGGCCTGCGCGTGAGTCCCGACAACGAGGACATCCTGTCGGTGCTGGCCGGGATCGCCGAAAATCAGGGCCTGTACAAGGAGGCGTTGGCCTACTGCGACCGCATCCTCGCCAAGGATCCGGGCGATGGGCGCACCCGGGCGATGCGCAACCGGATCGCCCGGCGGGTGGCGCCATGAGCGGGCGGGGCTGGCGTGTCCTGGCCCGGGCCTGGCTGACTCTGTTCGCCCTGGTGTCCGGAACCTACGCCCTGTTGGCGTACCTGCCCTTCACTTATGAGGCCGTCATCCGCTTCCCCATGGTCAGCTGGATCCCCGGCTTCGTGCGCTGGCATCCCCTGCTGTTCCTGGCCACCGCCGCGGTGAACGTCCTGGCCGACCTGCCCCTGGTGCGGCGGGGGGCCCGCGCCCGGCTGGGCTTCTACCTGGTCCTGGGGGGCCTGGCCCTGGGCATGGCGATCCGGCCGCCCCTGGCGGCCATCCGCAACGACGCCTCCAGCCTGGTCCTGGCCCTGGAGTTCTTCCTGGCGCCCATCTGGATCCTGGCCCTGGATGTCCTTGCGGCCTGGAAGGCGGCGCCCTGGCGTCCCCGGGACGCGGACGAGCCCCGGCGCCTGGCCATGGCGGCCCTGGCCACCGCGGTGTTCGGCCTGGTGGTGTTCCCGGCCGTGGCCTGGCTGCGCGCCCCGGGCCCGGCCATGCCCTGGGACGCGGTGGGCCTGGTTTGGGGCTGGGCCTTCTGGGCCCAGCTCCTCATCGCCCTGGCGGTCGCCGCCCTGGCCATGGGAGTGGCCAGCCTGGGCCGCCTCCTGCCCTGGCCCGGGGCTGGCGCGTTCCTGGTGGGCCTGGCGTTCTGGCTGGCGCTCACCGGCCTGGTGGACCAGGCGGTGTTCCCGGCCCTGGCTTTCCGCGGCCGCCTGGCGCTCCTGGCGGCGGCGGCGGCGGCCGGCCTGGTGGCGGCCTTCCTGGCCAGCGCCGCGGCGGCCGCCGCGCCGGTGCCGGAGGAGAGCACCCTGGACCTGGCCCTGCGGCCCCTGATCCGGCTCCTGCGGGGACATCCCCTGCGGCTCCTGGGCTGGTACCTGGCCTTGGCCGTCCTGGCCGGGTTCATCCTCTCCCGGGCCGCGGTGTTCGACTGGAACTTCCTGTTCCAGAAGAGCTGCGTCACCGGGGCCGAGGCCCTGGCGTTCGCCGGGACGTACGCCGCGGTGCCCGCGCGGCCCCCGCGCATCCGCTGGGTCTGGGCCCTGATCCTGGGGCCGATGGTGGTGATGAACCTGTTCCTGGTTTTCGACGAGGGCCTGGCCGACCGGTCCGGGTCGGCGGTCCCGGGCCAGAAGCTGGGCCCGGTGCTGGACGCCCGCATCGGGCGGGACGTTTCCGCGCGCCTGCTGCGGGACGCCCTGACCCCGGTGCGGCCGGCCCAGTCCTCCATCTACCGGATCCTGCAGCAGAACAGCAACATCCCCCACGACGTGCGCACGGACCCGGTGGACATCCAGCACGTGGACCGGCTGGCCCCGGCGCAAGGGCCCAAGCCCGACATCTACCTGCTGGTGGTGGACAGCCTGCGCCGGGACTACCTGGGCGCCTACAACCCGAAGGTGCACTTCACGCCGGAACTGGACCGGTTCGCCGCCGAATCCCTGGTGATGCGCAACGCCTTCACCCGCTACGGGGCCACCGGGCTGTCGGAGCCGGCCATCTGGACCGGGGCGCTGATGCTGCACAAGCAGTACATCACGCCGTTCGCGCCCATGAACAGCCTGGCCAAGCTGCTCCAGGCCGACGGCTACCGGGGCCTGGTCTCGGTGGACAGCATCCTGGACGTGGTGGTGCCCCAGGGGCCCTGGCTCACCAGCCTGGACCCCGGGGTGGGCACCCAGGACCTGCGCCTGGGCGCCAGCCTGGACAAAGTCCGGGCCTTCCTGGACCGGCGCGGCCCGGATCCGCGCCCCCTGTTCGTCTACACCCAGGCCCAGGACATCCACGTCTCGGTGGTGAACCGGGAGGGCCGCACCACCGTGGAACCGGGCGACTACGACGGTTTCTACGCGCCCTACGCCAGCCGGCTGCACCGCCTGGACGAGGGCTTCGGGCGCTTCGTCGCCGACCTGAAGCGGCGGGGGAAGTTCGACGACAGCCTGGTCATCGTCACCGCCGACCACGGCGACTCCCTGGGCGAGGAGGGCCGGTTCGGCCACGCCTACTACCTGTACCCGGAGGTGGTGCGCATCCCCATGCTCATCCACCTGCCCGCCGCCTGGCGCCAGGGCCTGTCCCTGGACCCGCAGGTCCTGGCCTTCCTCACGGACCTGACGCCCACCCTCTACTACCTGCTGGGACACCGGCCCACCCGGGTGGATCCGATGCTGGGCAGGCCGTTGTTCACCGCCACCGCGGCCGAGCGGGAGGCCTATCGCCAGGACCAGTACCTGCTGGCCTCCAGCTACGGGGCGGTGTTCGGCATCCTGGACGGCACCGGCAAGGACCTGTACATCGCCGACGGGGTGGAGTTCGCCGACCACCTGTACCGCCTGGACGCCGGGGACACCTTCAGCAAGCGCCCGGTCACCCCCGGGGCCAAGGGCCGGTTCGACCGGATGATTGTAGAGGATATCAATAAACTGAACAAGTTCTACCACTTCCATCCGAGCGAATGACGGCCGCCCGATGATTGACGTTACGAACTTGTGACCAACCCGGTTAGGATCTAGGGATCCACCAGACGCGAAAGTTGACATGCCCCGCTCTTGGCCCGCCAGCACAACCGTACTCCTCGTCGAGGACGACCACCTCACTTCCCTGTTCCTGTCCGCGCGGCTGCAGCTGGAGGGGCTGCGGGTGCTCAAGGCCCACAACGGCAAGGAGGCGATGGAGTTCATCAAGAAGGACCGGGTGGACATCGTGAGCGCGGACCTCATCATGCCGGTCATGGACGGCTACCGGCTGATCCGGGAGATCCGGCAGCAGCCCGCGCCCCAGCGGGACCTGCCGATCCTGGTGCTGTCCGTGAACCAGAACGAAGAGGACATCGTGCGCTGCCTGTCCGCCGGGGCCGACGACTACATGACCAAGCCCTTCTCGGCCCAGGTGTACGTGGAGAAGCTCTGGCGCATCTACCACCGCACCCGGGAGGCGGGCCCATGGTCCCACTGATGCCCGCCGCCGTGCTCGTCGTCCTGAAGTGGGTCCTGGTCGCCATGGCGGCCCAGTTCGTCGTGCTGATCCTGGTCAGCGCCTGCATCCAGAGCAGCCGGAACCGGTGGAACCGGTTCCGGATCGCCTGCCTCAAGAAGTGGGAGCGCGACATGGTCACCTTCCTCTTCGAGGCCCGGCAACTGGAGCCGTTCCAGGACCTGGGCCGTGCCGAGCGCCGGTTGTTCATTCCGTTCCTGCTGCGGGTGCTGGAGGTCCTGAGCGGGAAGGACGGGGTGGCGGTGCGCCGGCTCTACCACCAGCTGAAGCTGTCCCGGGGCCTGAACCGCCGCCTGCGGGCCCGCAAATCCAGGGAGCGGGCCCTGGCTGCCCAGGAAGTTTCGGCCTTCGAGGTGGATGTGGACCATCCCCGGCTCATGGAGATGCTGCGCGACCCCATGCCGTTCGTGGCCCACGTGGCGGCCCGGGGGCTGGCCGGCACCCGCCGCCTGGACTACGCCGGCCCGGTGCTTGACTGGATCCTGACCCAGGACAGCTTCCAGCAGGAGCGCCAGATATGGATCCTGGAAGGCTTCGGCCCGCCCTTGCTGCCCTGGCTGGAGCAGCGCATGGAGAGCCGGGCCGTACCGGACCCGCGGGAGTGGAACCTGTTCGCCAAGCTGGTGGCCAGCTACCGCTCCGTGCCGCACGCCTCCAAGCTGGTGGAAATGCTGCAGTTCTCCGATCCCGAACTGCGCGTACTGGCGGTCAAGGCCATCACCGCCGTGGCCTACCCGGAGGCGCTGCCGGCCATCCTGCCCCTGGTGGACGACCCGAACTGGGTGATACGGGCCCAGGCCGCCCTGGCCCTGGGCATCCTGGCCGGGGCCGAGGCTATTCCCAAGCTGTTGGGCCTCATGTCCGACCAGGTCTACGACGTGCGCCGGCTGGCGGCCCTGGCCCTGTCCCGCCTGGGTGCCACGGGAACCCTGGCCCTGTTGGAGCTGGCCGATGACCCGGAAGCCGACCCGTTCGCCCGGGACCTGGCCCTGGAGCGGCTCCAGTGGGAGCCCAAGGCGGTGGCCCCATGATCGAACGCGTGGTCGTCGCAGTCATCTGGTTCTTCCAGGTGGGCATCCTGGCCTTCTTCCTGGTCATGCACTTCACCAACCTGCTGCTCATCCTGCGCGCCTATTTCGCCACCCGGCGCTACCAGGACGAGATGGAGACGGACCGCTTCGAGGGCTTCTTCGCCTCGGCCCATTCCAAGCCCCTCAGCCTCATCTGCCCGGCCTTCAACGAGGAGGCGGGGGTGGTGGACTCGGTGAACAGCCTGATGGGGTTGCACTATCCGGAATTCCAGGTGGTGGTGGTGAACGACGGGTCGGTGGACGGCACCCTGGACAAGCTCATCGAGGCCTTCCACCTGCGCCCCTCGTCCCGGGTGGTGCGCCAGGCGCTGCCCACCAAGCCCATCCGCGGCACCTACGAGACACCTCCCTGCCCCGGCTGGTGGTGGTGGACAAGGAAAACGGCGGCAAGGCCGACGCCCTCAACTGCGGCCTGAACATTGCCCGCTACCCCCTGGTGTGCTGCGTGGACGGGGACTGCATCATCGAGAACGACGCCCTGCTGCGGGCCAGCCGGCCGTTCCTGGACCGGCCCAACGTGGTGGCCACCGGCGGGGTGATCCGCCCGGTGAACGGCTGCAAGGTCACGCCCATGGGCATCCGCGGCATCTTCCTGCCCAAGAGCTGGCTGGCGCGCCTGCAGGTGGTGGAGTACCTGCGCTCCTTCCTGTTCGGGCGCATGGGGCTCTCCAGCATGGGCAGCATGTTCATCGTCAGCGGCGCCTTCAGCGTCTTCCGCCGGGACCTGGCGCTGGAGATCGGCGGCTACCGCAAGACCATGGGCGAGGACTTCGAGATCGTGGTGCGTCTCCACCACCACATGAGGAAACAGCGCCGGCCCTACCAGATCGTGATGGTGCCGGATCCCCTGTGCTGGACCGAGGTGCCCGAGGACGTCCGCAGCCTGCGCCGCCAGCGCAACCGCTGGCAGCGGGGCCTGCTGGACGGCCTGTGGATGCACCGGGAGATGTGGTTCAACCCGGAATACGGGCGCGTCGGCATGTTCTCCATGCCCTACTTCCTGTTCTTCGAGGCCGTCGCCCCGCTGGTCGAGCTGTTCGGCTACCTGTTCTTCATCGGCGCCCTGATCCTCGGCAAGGCCGCCCTCGACTTCGCCCTGGCCTTCTTCGTGCTGGCCCTGCTCCTGGGCATCTCCAACAGTTTCGTGGCTATCGCCATGGAGCAGATCACCAACCGCCCGTACCGGGCCTGAAGGACTGGGGCGTCCTGCTGTGGACCGCCGTCCTCGAGAATTTCGGCTTCCACCAGCGCACGGTGTGGTGGCGCACCGTGGGCATCGTGGACTGGCTGCGGGGAAAGCAGACCTGGGGCGAGATGAAGAAGACCGGCGCTGGCGGGGGCGCGGGTTAGCCCTCCGTCC
>CAWFOJ010000189.1:0-4697 GCA_963816585.1 uncultured Holophagaceae bacterium
GATGTATTGCTCTGGACGCCTTCGACGTGATGCTCTACGTCTTCTGCCTGAAGGTGATCATGGACCAGTGGCGGCTGAATCCGGCCGTGGCCGGGTTCATGGTGTCGGTGACCCTGTTCGCGTCGTCCTTCGGCGGCATCCTGTTCGGCTACGTGGCCGACCGCATCGGCCGCAAGAAGGCCCTGATGGCCACCGTGCTGCTGTTCTCCATCTGCTCGGGGCTGTCCGGGCTGGCCCAGAACATCGTCCAGCTGGCCATCGCCCGCACCATCCTGGGCATCGGCATGGGCGGCGAATGGGCCTCCGGCGCCCTGCTGGTGAGCGAGACCTGGCCGGCCCGGCACCGGGGCAAGGCGATCGGGCTCATGCAGGGCGGCTGGGCCATCGGCTACATCCTCGCCGCCGTCGCCGCCGCCACCGTCCTGCCGCGCTTCGGCTGGCGGGTGATGTTCTTCCTGGGCATCGTCCCGGCCCTGTTCGCCCTGTGGGTCCGCACCGGGGTGGCCGAGCCCGAGGTGTGGATCCGGCAGAAACAGAAGGAGACCGCCGACCCCAAGGCCAAGTCCGGCTTCCTGCAGATCTTCGCGCCCGGCCTGCTGCGCTTCACGGTGCTCAGCACGCTCATCTCCACCTTCGTCATGTTCGCCTACTGGGGCCTGTTCAGCTGGCTGCCCAGCTTCCTGGCCACCCCCCTGGCCAAGGGCGGGGCCGGGCTGTCCGTGGTCAGGGCGCCCATGATGATGATCCCCATGATGGTCGGGGCCTACTGCGGCTACGTCTCGTTCGGCTTCGTGGCCGACCGGGTCGGGCGCCGGCCCGCCTTCGCCACCTACCTGCTCCTGTCCGCGCTCCTGGTCTACATCTACGGCAACACCCGCAATGCCACCGCCCTGATGGTGCTGGGCCCCCTGGTGGGCTTTTTCGGGTCCGGGTACTACAGCGCCTTCGGCGCCTTCGTCTCGGAGCTGTTCCCCACCCGGGCCCGGGGCTCGGCGGTGGGCTTCACCTACAACGTCGGCCGCATGGTGAGCGCCCTGGCGCCCGCGGTGATCGGCTTTTTCGCCATCAGGTTCGGCGTGGGCGGGGCCCTGACCATCACCGCCGTGGGCTTCGTGGCGGGCGCCCTGGCCATCTTCCTGCTGCCGGAAACCGCGGGCACGGAACTGGCGTGACCGGCGCCGCCGGGCGAGGATGATGCCATGGAGCCTGCCGCCGAACCTTCTGCCG
Source organism: uncultured Holophagaceae bacterium (assembly GCA_963816585.1). Taxonomy (GTDB): domain Bacteria; phylum Acidobacteriota; class Holophagae; order Holophagales; family Holophagaceae; genus Mesoterricola. The sequence goes on from CAWFOJ010000189.1 coordinate 1,228, forward strand.
CCCCCCCCGCGGACCCTGGCTCCCTGCGCCTGGAGCCCCTGGGCGACCAGGCCCTCCTGGCGATGCTGGGGGACGCCATCGACCCGGAGGTGAACGACCGGGTGCATGCCCTGGCTGGCGCCATCCGGGCCCGGGGCCTCCCGGGCATCCTGGACCTGGTCCCGGCCTACGCCACCCTGGCGGTGCACTACGATCCGGAGCGGTGGGCCGGGGGCGCCGGCGCCCCGGCCCGGGCCCTGGCCCGGGAGCTCCGGGCCCTGTGGGCCGGCACCGTCGCCACCGCCGGCGCGGCGCCCCGGGTGGTGACCATCCCGGTGTGCTACGGCGGCGAGTGGGGGCCCGACCTGGAGGAGGTGGCGCGCCACTGCGGCCTGCCCGAGGCGGAGGTGGTGTTCCGGCACGCCCAGCCGGAATACCGGGTGTTCATGCTGGGCTTCGCCCCCGGCTTCCCGTACCTGGGCGGCCTGGACCCGGCCCTGGCCACCCCGCGCCGGTCCACCCCCCGCACCCGGATCCCGGCCGGATCGGTGGGCATCGCCGGCGCCCAGACCGGCATCTACCCCCTGGAAACCCCCGGCGGCTGGCAGATCATCGGCCGGACCGGCCTGCGCCTGTTCGACCCGGCCCTGGCGGAGCCCTGCCGCCTGCGGCCCGGGGACCGCCTGCACTTCGTGGCCGCCGGACCGGAGGAGCGCCCATGAGCATCCGCGTGGAAGCCCCCGGATTGCTCACCACCCTCCAGGACCTGGGGCGGCCCGGCTACCAGCACCTGGGGGTGGGCGCCAGCGGCGCCATGGACCCGGTCTCCCACCGCATCGCCAACCTGCTGGCGGGCAACCCGCCCGGGGCGGCCGCCCTGGAGATCACCTTGGCCGGCCCCCGGCTGCGGTTCGAAGACGACGCCCTGGTGGCGGTCTGCGGCGGGGACTTCGACCCGCGGGTGGAGGGCCTGCCGGTGCGCCGGTGGCGGCCGGTGCTGGTGCGGGCCGGGGCGCTGCTGGTCTTCGGGGGGGCGGTGCAGGGGGCCCGGTGCTACCTGGCGGTGGCGGGCGGGTTCCAGGTCCCGGCGGTGCTGGGCAGCGCCAGCACCAACCTGATGGCCCGGTTCGGAGGCCACCAGGGCCGGCCGCTCCAGCCCGGGGACCGGCTGGCCACCGGCCGGCCCGCCCCGGGTCTCTATCCGGCCCTGCAGTGGGCGTTCGCCCGGTCCCCGGAACCGGTGCGCAACCTGGCCTGGTTCGCCGCCTGGTACCAGGAGCTGGACTTCCTGCGTCCGGCCCGGCTGCGGTTCATCCCCGGGCCCCAGTGGCCCCTGCTCACCGAGGCGTCCCGGGCGGCCATGGGGGCAGGCATCTTCAAGGCCGGGGCCCGCTCGGACCGCATGGGCATCCGCCTCCAGGGGCCCGCCCTGGCCCTGGAACGGCCCCTGGAGATGCTCTCCTCCGGAGTGGCGCCGGGCACGGTGCAGCTGCCTCCGGACGGCGCCCCCATCCTGCTCATGGCCGACCGGCAGACCACCGGCGGCTACCCCCGCCTGGGCGAAGTGGCCACCGTGGACCTGCCCAAGGCCGCCCAGCTCCGCCCCGGCGAGGAGCTGCGCTTCGAGCCCATCGCCCTGGAGGCCGCCCAGGACCTGTACCTGCGCCGGGAGGCCCGCCTGCGGGAGCTGGCCGCGTCCGTGGCGGAGCGCCGGACCCATTGAACTGACCCCAGGAGGACACCATGACCGGCACCCTTGACCTGAACTGCGACATGGGGGAGAGCTTCGGCGCCTGGTCCATGGGCCAGGACGAGGCCCTCCTGGACCTGGTCACCAGCGCCAACATCGCCTGCGGCTTCCACGCGGGCGATCCGGCCACCATGGCCCGCACGGTGCGCGGCGCCCTGGCCCGGGGCGTGGCCCTGGGCGCCCACCCGTCCCTCCCGGACCTGCAGGGCTTCGGCCGCCGCGCCCTGGCCATCACCCCCGAGGAGGCCCACGACCTAGTGCTCTACCAGGTGGGGGCCCTGGCGGCTTTCGCCCGGGCCGCCGGCGGCGTCCTCCGGCACGTGAAGGCCCATGGCGCCCTGTACAACATGGCCGCCAAGGATCCCGCCCTGGCCGAGGCCGTCGCCCGGGCGGTGCGGGCCTTCGACCCGGCGCTGGTGCTGGTGGGCCTGGCCGGCAGCCGGCTGGTCCAGGCCGGGACCAGCCTGGGCCTGCGCTGCGCCAGCGAAGTGTTCGCGGACCGCAACTACGAGGCCGACGGCAGCCTCACCCCCCGCAGCCGCCCCGACGCCATGGTGGAGGACGAAGCGGTGGCCGTGGCGCGGGTGGTGCGCATGGTCCGGGTGGGCGTGGTGCGCTGCCGCACCGGCGAGGACGTGCCGGTGGGGGCGGAGACCGTCTGCATCCACGGGGACCAGCCCAAGGCCCTGGTCTTCGCCGGCAGGCTGCGGACGGCGCTGGCCGAGGCCGGGATCGCCGTGCGGGCCTTCTGATCCGCTCACGCCCTCCCGGGATCCGGCCCGCCTGGGATCGTTCAGCGCTCGATGTCGTCGCTGCGGCAGCGGTCGAAGAACTCGAACAGGCCGGCGATGTCGTCCAGGTTGTTGTAGAAATGCAGGCCGATGCGCATCCGGCCGGAGCTCTGCATGTGGGCCCGGACCTTGTTCCGGCGCAGCGTGGCGTCGTCCAGGCGCCAGACCTCCGGGACCGTCAGGCAGACGATTCCCGAACGGCGGGCGGCGGGGAAGGCCCACTCCAGCCCGACCTCCGGGTGCCGCGCCGCGCGTTCGTAGACCGCGTCCGTGAGCGACAGGATGTAGCGCTCGACCTCCTGCTTGCCCAGGTCCAGGTAGGTTTCCAGGGCCGCCGCCAGGCCGGCCAGGCCGGTCCAGTTCAATCCGCCGGTCTCGAACCGGGCCGCGGCGGGCGCCGGATCGAAGTGGTAGCGCGAGTGGTTGTGGCGGTCGGCGTTGCCCCCCCAGCCCGCGTAAGGCTGGCGGATGCGGTCCAGAAGCTCGGGCCGGACAAAGCCGAACCCGATGCCGAACAGGTTGTTGAGCCATTTATAGCTGGAGACCGCCAGGAAGTCGATGCCCATGCCTTCGACGTCGATCTCCATGGCCCCGATGCACTGGGTCGCGTCCACGGCCAGGGTGATGCCCCGCTGGCGGCAGAAGGCTCCGATGGCGCCGAGATCGTGCCGGTACCCGGTGGTGTTCTCCACCGCGCAGAGGCTGATCACCGACGTGTCCTGGTCCACGCAGGCCAACAGGCGCTCCACCGGCACGGCGCCGGCCTCCGCTTGGGCGTAGCGCAGCGAAAGGTTCCGTTTAGCCTGGTTGAGCCAGGTGTAGACGGTGGCGGGGAAGGCCAGGCCGGTGGTCACGATGTTGGCGCCGGGCCGGACTTCCAGGCCAGCCGACAGCACGTTCAGGATCGAGGAACAGTTGGAGTCGAAGAAGATGCCGTCGGGCAGCGCATG
>CAWFOJ010000190.1:0-4752 GCA_963816585.1 uncultured Holophagaceae bacterium
AGCAGCAGGGCTCCGATGGGCAGGATGGCCGCCAAACCGAAACTGGCAGCCGAAACCGTGGCGGCCTGGAATGGATGGGAACGGGTGGATCCGTTCGAAGGCGAACCGCGACTGCGCTATCATCCCCCCTTAGAGGTTCCTTTGTCCCGTGCCTGGTCCCGCAGCGCAGCTTTCCTTTCCGGCCTTGCCCTGACGGGCATCCTGGCCTGCGGCGGCGGGGCGGACAGTTCCAGCGTCGCGGTGGACCCCGAGCCCCGCCTGGTGGCGGTGGGCGACCAGCTGCCCCTCACCGCCCATCCCGGCGTGGACCTGGCCGGCGACCTGGAGTGGGAGGTGCAGGAGCCCTACGGCGGCGGCCTGCGCAACAGCGTGGGGGAGAGCACCGTGTACCTCGCCCCGCCCGCGGCCGGCACCTACCACCTGGTCCTGCGCGCGGTGCGCGCCGACGGGCGCCGCCTCCGGCAGGAGGTGGCCGTCCAGGTGCTGCCGATCCCCTCCCTGGAGCCGGCCGAGGTCCAGGTGCCTCCCGCCGGCACCGTGGCTTTCAAGGCGGCCATGAAGGGCCTGCCCCGCAACACCGTCACCTGGGCCGTCGAAGAGGCGGAAGGCGGGGAGATCACCTCGGACGGGCAGGTACCAGGCCCCTTCCAAGCGCGGCACCTACCACGTCACCGCCACCTCCACCCTCGATCCCGGCGCCAGCGCCCGGGCCACCGTGGTGGTCGATTAGACCGGAGGGGACCCCCCGGGGCGACGCAAGATTATCCCCCGCCCCGGCGGCCGAGGACCTAACCTTGACGTGGAATCGCCATGGATTGCCGGCCTGAGGGCGGTCCCAAGCGGCTCGCGTGGGACCGCCCTCCCCGGCCATTCCGCCCCATGGCCTCGCAGCCGTGCGACCCCCTTTTCCCCCAGTCATCGTTCCGGTCTTGGGCATCGGTGCCTCCGCCGGGGGCCTGGACGCCCTGGAGCGCTTTCTGCGCCACGTGCCTCCGGAATCCGGGCTCGCCTTCGTCGTGGTCCAGCACCTGGACCCGGCCGCGATGGACTCCCTGCCCCAGCTGCTGCAGCCCAGGAGAACGGGCCGGTGCGCTACGCCCTGGCCAGGGAACCGGACAGCCCCCCGGTTGACCTGGTGGTCCAGCACCTGGGGCCGGAAACCGGACTGCCCGGCTTGACCCTGGTGGCGTTTCGGGCGGGGGAGGCCCAGACCCAGACAGTCCCGGCCCAGGGTTCCGGAGCGCGGCGCACCCTGCAGCGGGAACTGGGCGCCCTGCGCGCGTCCGCCCAGGCCGACCACCGGCGCATGCAGGCTGCCCAGCAGGATGCGGCCACCATCCGGGAGCAGTCCCAGTCCACCCTCGAAGAGCTCACGTCCGCCAACGAGGAACTGCAGGTGGCCAACGAGGCGCTGCTGATCTCCAACGAGGAGCTGAGCCTGTCCCGCGCGGGCATGCGGGCCCTCCTCGACGAGCAGCGCACCACCCAGGCTCGCCAGCAGGCACAGTTGCGGGCCCTGGAGCGCTCCGGCGGGGAACTGGAGGCGTTCCTGGACGCCGGCGCCGCCCTGCTGGTGGGCCCGGACTTGCGGGTGCGGCGCTGCACGCCCGGGGCGGCGGCCCTGTATCAACTCCTCCCGGACGACCTGGGGCGGAGCCTGCAGGCCGGCCAGGCTCGCCTGGCTCTCCTCCTGGATCTCCTGCCCGGAGCCTGCGTCCTGGGCAGCCTGCTTGCGGATCCCCGGGGCGGCCCGGGGGACGCGCGGCTGGCGGCGGCCAACCTGGCTTTCGCACGGATGTTCCCGGAGGTCACGCCGCCATGGAAGGCCTGGCCTTCCTGGAGGCCCTGCCAGCCCTGGCGCCCCTTTGGCCGAAGGTGGCCGCCTGGGCCCGGGACTGGCCGGATGCCAACCTCCCGCGCACACCCTTGCGCCTGGAGGGGGCCGGATTCCGAGTGGACGTGCAACCGCTTGCCGGATCGGAAGTGATATTTATAATTCAAAGTACCCCGGACGCGGGAGCGGGCCGGGTCTGATCGGAGGCCCCCATGGGACGGGTCAACCCGGACCGCCTAAGCTTCTGGATCCTCCACACGCGAGCGGCCCCACGGGTTCGCCCCGGGAGCCGGCGCCCGCCGGCCACGGACTGGTGCAGGACCTGCGCCTGCACGAGATCGAACTGGAGATGCAGAACGAGGAGCTCTTGTTGCACAAGTTGGAGCTGGAGCTGCAGAACGACGAACTGCAGGGGTTCCACCAGGAGCTGGACACCACCTGGAAGCAGATCAACACCCTGGTGGCCGACCGCACCCGTGAGTTGGAACGGAATGTGCGGCAGCTGGCCGAGGAGGCCAGGGCCCGGGCCCACTCGGAGGCGGCCCTGCGCCTGGCCTACGAGGAGCTGGAGCGCACGAAGAACCGCCTGCAGGCCGAGAACGCCTACCTTCAGCAGGAGGCCGAGCGCCAACGGGGCCTCGGCATCCTGCCCGGCGAAAACCTCCTGCTGGCCCGGCTCCAGCCCCAGATCGACCAGGCGGCGACCGGGGACCACCCGGTGCTGGTGGTTGGCGAGCCCGGGGTGGGCAAGAAAGAGGTGGTCCGGGCCATCCACTTGCGCGGCGCCCGCCGGCACCGCCCCATGGTGACCGTGGACTGCACCCTGCAGCCGGAGGAACTGCTGGAATGCCAAGCTGTTCGGCCGGGACCAGGGTCCCGTCCCGGTGGGTTGGCCGCCGTGGCTGGGGCGGCTGGAGTTGGCCCAGGGGGCGGACATGCTCCTGGAAGAGGTGGGGGCCCTGCCCATGGGCGTGCGGGCCCGGATGCTGGACTCCCTGCGGGAGCGCCGGTTCCATCCCCTGGGCAGCGACCGGACGGTGCCCCTGAACGCCCGGATCCTCGCCACCACCGCCCGGGACCTGGATGAAGTCCGCCGGGAAGGGCGGTTCCAGGACGATACGGTCGCGGACCTGAACCTCCAGATCGTGCATGTGCCGCCCCTGCGGGAGCGGCGGGAGGACATCCCGGCCCTGGTGAAGATCTTTGTGGCCTGGTACAACCGCAAGTACTGCCGGACGGTGGAGCGCATCCCGGAAACGGTCCAGAACCAGTGGGTGCGGCAGGACTGGCCGGGCAACGTGTGGGACCTGCGCTACACGGTGGAGCGGGCGGTGGTGCGTTCCACCGGGTCCACCCTGGAACCCTGATCAGGGGGCGGCGATGCCCAGGGCATCCAGGACCTGGCGCCAGGCCGGGGGCAACGGGGCCAGGCAGTGCAGGCGCCGGCCTCCCTCCGGGTGGTCCAGGGCCAGTTTCCAGGCGTGCAGCATGGGGTGGGGGCAGGCCAGGGGGCGCCGGTCCGCGTCCAGCCAGGCGGTGGCGCCACCGTACAGGGGGTCGCCCAGGATGGGGGCGCCCAGATGGGCCAAGTGCACCCGTACCTGGTGGGTGCGCCCGGTGAGCAATTCACATTCCACCAAGGCCAGGCCGCGGGCCCTGGCCAGCACCTTCACCCGGGTCTGGGCCGGTCGGCCGCTGGCTTGGATGACCATCTTCAGGCGCTCCAGCCGGTGCCGGGCGATGGGCTGGTCCACCAGCACCGACCCCGCCTCCGGGAGCTTGCGGCAGGCGCGCGCCAGGGCCAGATAGCGCTTCTCCACGGTGCGTTCCTTGAACTGCCGCTGCAGGGCCTGCTGGGCGGGGGCGTCCTTGGCCATGGCCAGGCAGCCGGTGGTGTACCGGTCCAGGCGGTGCACCAGCCCGGGCCAGGCGGCGGCCGGCAGGTCCTCCTCGTCCTCGTCCAGGCCGGGCCCTTCGGGGGCCTCCGGTTCCGGGCAGCGGATCCGGGCCAGCAGGGCGTTCAGCACCGTCCCGGAAGGATGCCCGGGGCCCGGGTGGACCACCAGGCCCGAGGGCTTGTCGATGATCCACAGGCGGCCGTCCTCGAACAGGGTGGGCAGGTCCATGGCCTCGGGCGCCAGGTGCAGGGCCGGCGGGGCCGGTTCGGGCAGTTCGGTCTCCACCGTGGCGCCGGCCCGGACGCGGGTCCCGGACTTGGTCACCACCTGGCCGTCCACCCGCACCCGTCCGGCCCTCACCCAGGCGTCCCACCGGGAGCGGGCCACGTCCGGATAGGCCTGGGCCAGGAAGCGGTCCAGGCGCGGCGCCCCGTCCGGCAGGAAGTGGCTGACGGTATCGCTCAAGCGGCGGACTCGGCGCGCCGGCTGCGGCTCCACCAGGCCATCAGCACGCAGCCGAAGAGGATGAACAGGGTGCTGGTGAGCCGCCCCGTGGACAGCCAGGGGACGCCCCACAGGAAGCCCCGGTCCAGGTCGCCCCGCCAATGCTCGGTGATCATCCGCTGCACCCCTTCCAGGATGAAGTACCAGGCCGCCACCTGGCCCGGGAAGCGCCGGTGCCGGCGGATCACCAGCAGGCCGGCCAGGACCATGAGGTTGCCCAGGAAGGTGTACAGCTGCACCGGGTGCAGGGGCGTGTCCAGGGGCGTGCCGGAGAGTCTCTGGGCGTCCGGGCTGGTGAAGATGACCGCCCAGGGCAGGCTGCTGGCGGTGCCGTAGCAGCACCCGGCGGAAAAGCAGCCCAGCCGCCCGATGGCCTGGCCCAGGGACACCGCCGGGGTGATGCAGTCGAGGGTCGGGGGCAGGCGCAGCTTCAGGCGCTTGACCCGCCAGAAGAAGGCCAGCGTGGCGCCGATGATGCCCCCGTGGATGGCGCCCCCGGCCCGCAGGTAGCCCAGG
>CAWFOJ010000191.1:0-14743 GCA_963816585.1 uncultured Holophagaceae bacterium
AACTGCTCCGTGACGACCCTCGGCGCCATCGCTGGGCTCACGATGCGACAGTGACCTCGCCCTTCCCGGAGGCCGGGACCTGTTCATCCGGACCTACGATGAGGCCCTTTCCGTGGCCCTGGCCAGCGGGGATCGGCCAGAACGGATGGTGGTCGAGCCCGTCCCCCCCGGATGGAACAGGCGCAGCATACCCGGTCCGGCGTTCGAGGCTTGGCTGGGCGGGATCCTGGGCTTCTACGGGGATGTCAAGGCCTCCATGCTCCAGGACTTCGAACAGGGCAAGCCGACAGAGATCGATTTCATCAACGGCCACGTCGTGGACTTGGGCCACCGCCAGGGGCTGCCGACCCCGGTCAACTCGGCGATCACAGGAACAGTCCGCGCTATCACGCGCGGAGAGGTCGTTCCAGGCCCTGCGCTGCTAGCCGGGATCCTTCGTGATGCTGATTGATGGAACGGATTCGCGCACGCTTCGGCCCGTGTTCCCAACCCGCCCAGTTTGACCCTGCTCATGGTCATCCCCCAAATCCTTGGATGACAAAAAGGATGACCAATGCGGGGGTGAAAATCATGGATCAGGGTGGGCAGCCATGCTGACGGTCAATGCTAAGCCCAATGTTTTCAATGTGCATGCGAGTGCATGTTATTCAAATCGGTAAGTGAAACGCCCCGAGGCGGGGGCGTTTCGTGAAGGATATTTTGACGGGTAATAAATTGGTGGGGTTTCTTTTGCGGGAGCTCCCAAAAGGATTGGGGGCTGGTCTGAGAGATGGGACTGTAGGTGGCGGGAAGCTCCTGGGCCCTGAAGCACACTAGGCGGTTCAGGAGGAGCACCTCAAGGTCCATGATAGACCCTCCGGGCAGGACCGGCAACGGTCGCTGGGCCGGGAAGCGGGTCCTGGATGAGTTTTTCAGGGTTTTGTGGTGTGATGGGCCGATGCCCCCGTTGCCAGCCTTCTCCTCCTCGCGCCCGTTCCTGGCCCGGGCGGCGCTGTTGGGATCGGCGGTGTGCTTCGGACTCATGGCGGTGCTGGCACGGCTGCTGACTCGGCCGGCGATGGGGTTCACGCCGGGACAATTGGCGGTGCTGCGCTTCGGGGTGGGGGTGGTGCTGTGCCTGGGGGCGTTCCGGGTCTGGCCGGGGCTGTACGCGCCCCGCAACCTCAAGGTCCTGATCCTCAGGGGCATCAGCGGGGGGCTGGTGGTGGTGCTGTACTTCGATGCCCTGGCGCACATCCGGGCGGGGGAGGCGGGGCTCATCTACAACCTGTTCCCGGTGTTCGCTTCGCTCATGTCCCTGTACGTGTTCAAGGAACGGCCCACGATGCACCTGCTCCTGGCGGTGCTGGCGGCCTCGGCCGGGGTGGTGCTGGTGCTGGGGCAGGGATCGCTGGTCTTCGCGGTGGGGCGCGGGGAACTGACGGCCCTGGGGGCGGCGCTGTTCGCGGCGGCCAGCGCCATCGCCATCCGCCAGGCCCGGCCGGAGAACAACGCCACGGTGATCTTCTTCTTCTTCAGCCTGGTGGGGCTGCCGGTGGTGGCTCCGTTCGCCCTGGATCCCTGGCCGAGGGCCCCGCTGCCCTGGGCGGTGGGGGTGGTCATGAGCCTGGCCGCCCTGGGGGCCCAGGTGCTCATGGCCGAAGCCTACGGCACCCTCTCCATCACCGAGGCGGCCATCTGGCTGCAACTGACGCCCATCGCCACCTACCTGCTGGCGGTGCCCCTGCTGGGGGAGCCGGTCACGGCCTTCGGCCTGGTGGGGATCCTGCTCACGGTGGCGGGGGTGGCTTACGGTACGGCTTTGGGGAGCCGCAAGATCCGCTAGGCAGGCCTACCGGCCGGGCTCCCAACCGGCCGGGTCGGACTGGACCTTCTGGAACACCCGGTTGGCGTAATCGCTCAGGGTCAGCCCGCTGGGCCAGGTGGAGAACACGTTGCTGGCTTCGTTGGCCTGCCGGACGCTGCCCCGGTCGAAGGCGTCGTAATGGTAAGCCACGTCGAGGGCCTTGCCGGTAGCCTGGGAGAACAGCCGGTAGGCAGCCTCCAGGGCGGCCCGCTGCACCACCCAGATGGTGCGCCTGCTGTTGCCGTAGGCGCCGCAACCCCAGTTGCCGGTGTGGATCACCAGGGGTTTGCCGTCCTGGTCCTGGGCCATGAGCGTGTCGTAGAAGGCCCGGGTGGCCAGGACCATGAGGTCCTGGATGGCCTTGAGGGTGTAGTGGCTGGCGGGGGCGGCGTGCTTGTGGCTGGGACTGCCGGACTTGTGGCCGGTGCGGCCGGGCTTGCGGCTGTGTCCGCCTGGCTTGTGGCCGCGGCTTTCGATCCGGTGGTCGATTCCGCCATGGCTCCCTCCGTGGCCGGTGCCGCCACCCCCGGGGCCACGCTTGTAGTCAGGGGCTGCCATGGCCGGCATGTAGATGTCCACCGGGGTGGCCAGGGGGACCAGGTGCTGCACCGGGTCGAAGGGCTTGGCTCCGAGCAGCTTCCTGCCGTAGATCGCATGGACGTGGGCCACTTCCAGGAAGCGCCGGAGCTTGATCACCACCGGCTGGGTATCCAGGCTGTCCAGCGGGACGTCCGGGCAGAAGCTGACGCCCTTGGCGCCGCGCGCTTTGAGGGCCGCCACCCAGGGCAGGAAATTGGTCTCCAGCATCAGGATCTCCTCCTGGACGAAGCCGCGGGTCATGACCCCGCCGCCGATCTTCCGGTTGGCGAAGTCCACATAAGCCTCGCCGTCCCGGTAGGCGTAGGGCTGGGCGCGCAGGTGGTAATGGATCGGCCCGAGGGCGAAATCCTGGTCCAGGTCCACCTGGGCCACCTGGGGCGGATGGGGCGCTTCCAGGCGGGTGCCCAGGATCTGGGCGGCGGTCAAGGTGCCGGGCCGGACAATGGCGACCTTGGAGTTCTCGAGGAGGGGCCAGTTGGCCTGGGCCAGTTGGATGTGGCGGTCCAGCAGGGCCTTCTTGGGCGGCGGGATCGGGAATTTCGGGTAGCACTCCTGGATCCCTTCGGGGTAGCGGTCCTTGCCGGCGGCGTCGTAAGTGAATTGGCAGGATGCCGCCGGGCTTGCGCCTCCGGCTCCGCCGCTGCCCGGGGCGGGCCCGCCGCCCGGGGCCTCCGGGAGACCCTTGACGGCGCCGCCGCCCCCGCCGCAGGCCAGAAGGGACAAGAGGAGGGGGATCGCCAGGAGGGCTCGACGCATGCCGGTCCTTTCCACACGGCATGGGCGCCGTCTATTAATTAATCATAAACGTTTGGCCCCGGTTCGGCAATCCCTCAGTTCAGCTGCGCCCGTAGACATCCTCCAGGCGCTCGATGTCGTTCTCGTCGAAGGTGCCCAGGCTGATCTCCAGCACCCGCACCGGGGCGGTGCGGGAGGGGGCGCAGCTGAGGCGGTGGGTGCTGCCCACGGGCAGCCACACTTCGGCGCCCTTGTCGGGAGTCAGGATCCGGCCGTCCAGTTCCACCACCACCCCGGTGTCCAGGGCCACCCACAGCTCGTTGCGCTGGCGGTGGCGCTGCAGGCTCAGCTTCTGGCCGGGGTTGCAGGTGAGGATCTTGACGGTGCAGGGGGTGTTCAGCACGTACTGGTCGAAGCTGCCCCAGGGCTTGTCCACATGCAGGCTGGCGGGCTTGCTGGTCATGGCGGTCCTCGCGTCCGGATTCAGAGCAGGTCTTCCCGCCCCAAAGCTTTGAGTTTTTCGACGATCTGTTTCACGTCCTGGGCCCGGTCCTTGCGGCACAGGAGCAACGCATCAGGTTCGTCCACCACGATCAGGTCCGCAAGCCCCGTCCCGGCGATCATGCGGTACCCGCCAAACACTGCGCAATTGGTGGACTCAATAAGGATGGCATCGCCGATGACCACGTTGCCGGCGGCGTCCGCCTCGTGGAATTCCACCACTGCCGGCCAGGAACCCACGTCCGACCAGCGGAAATGGGCAGGCACCAGGGCCACCCGGTCGGATTTCTCCATGAGCGCATAGTCGATGGACAGCTTGGGCAGCCGCCCGTACGCCTTGGCCAGGGCCGGCGGCTTGGCGCCGGCGGCCACCCATTCGTCCAGAGGGGTGAGGATCTCCGGGCAGTGGCGGGTCAGCTCCGCCCGGAAATCCTTCAAGGTCCAGACAAACATGCCGGCGTTCCAGTAGTGGTCGCCCGACTCCAGGTACTCCACCGCCTTCTCGTAGCTGGGCTTCTCCCGGAACGCCTTGACCCCGAGCACGGCGCCCTTGCCTTCGGTCTCGATGTAGCCGTATCCGGTCTCCGGGTAGGTGGGACGGATGCCGAAGGTCACCAGGTCCCGCTTCTCGGCCGCGTGGCTCACGGCGGTATCCGCGTCCTTGAGGAACTTGGCCCGGTCGCCGATCCAGGCGTCGGCGCTGAGCACCACCATCACGCCGTCGGGAACCCGCTGCTCCATGGTGACCAGGGCCAGGGCCAGGCAGGGGGCGGTGTTGCGCCCTTCGGGCTCCACCAGCACGTTCTGGGGCGGCAGTTCCGGCAGCATGCGCCGGGTCTCCTCCGCCAGCTCCTCGGTGGTGAGGATGAAGATGTCCTCGGCGCGGAAGGCCCCGTCCAGGCGGTGCACGGTCTGGTGCAGGAGGGATTCCTTGCCCACCATGGTGAGGAACTGCTTGGGACGCCGGCTCCGGGAGCGGGGCCAGAACCGGGTGCCACGGCCTCCGGCCATAACGACGGCCAATTTGCGATGGTGCTTCGGGGTGGATTGCAGGGGTTTCTGGTTCATCAACCGGCTCCGCGATGTACCGATGGTTCCAGCCTACCGCGCCGGGCTCCGTTCCCGGGAGGAAGCCGGCTACCCGCCGGTGAAGGCAGCGAACCTCAAGCCTGCCCCCGCCGGAGGCCATGCCGCCCGGGCCTGCTGGCGGCGGGGGTCTTCTTGCGGGCCGGGCGGGCCGCCGGCGCGGCCCCGCCCGCGGCCTTGCCGTGCCGGGTGGACCGGGCCCGGGGAGCTGGCGCCGGGTCCGCGGCGGCGGCGCGCCTGGCGGTCCGCACTGCGCCCCCGGCGCCCCGGTGCCGGGTGGCCTTGGCCACTTTGGGGTGGGGGGCGTCCTTGGCGTGGATCTCCGGGGGCGGCAGGGGCGGCGGCTCCACCACGCCCCGGGGCACCGGCGGCAGGTCCGATTCCTCGATGCCCTGGGCCTGGGCCCGCTGCAGGCGGGCCTTCACCACCGGGTCCTCGGTGAGGGCCTGGGCGCCCAGGAAACACCCCACCGTGAGCGTCAGGACCCACTTGTTGACCAGATTCATGTACCCACTCCTGGGGGAAGACGGGGCCGGGAGCCCGGCCGGGCATCCCGGGGCCTATTTGCCGGCCCGGGCTGCCCGGATCTTAGCAAAGAATTCAGCGATGACCGCGTCGGTCTGGTCCTTGGTCAGGTCCGCGTCCTGGGCCGGGCGTTCCATGATGTCCTGCCCGGAGGAGGCCGCGTTGCGGGTTCCGGGCTGGGTGGGGTTGAGGTTGTCCAGGACGAATTCCGCCACTTCGATGAGGCGGTGCCCCACCTTCTCCAGTTTCTGGCGGACGATGTCCTGGTACTGGAACAGGTCGTACGCCCCCTGGACGTTGTAGATGCCGTTGTCGGCATGGAGGCCGATGCTCTCCATGCGGTCGATGAGGGCCTGGCGCTCGTCCGAGGGGGGCACGAGCCGGGCCAGCACGTCCTGGCACTCCCGGGTGAGGGTCTGGATCTCCTCGAAACTGTTCTGGACCACTTCCATCTGGGACAGGACCCGGGCCGCGCCGCCCTCCTGCTCGTGGGCGATCTGGATCAGTTGATCAGGAATGGCTGATGTTTCGTGGGGCCTTGCGGCGTCCGGCTTAGGCATGCTCAACCCATGGGATCGACGATAGGTGAACTTTTCGGAGATCCACTCCCTATTCTGCCCATGGGTCCGGCTCCGAAACACTGAAATCTGCAACTCCATCGCGTTACACTTCCCTTTCGGCGGGATTACAGAAATCAACCCAGTCCCGCCCCGAAGCCGGAGTCTCCATGTCCAGTCCCTCCTCCCCGCAGCTTGACGGGGAATCCACCTTTGAAAAATGCCTGAAGCCCTTCCCGTCCGCTAACAAGATCTACGTCGCCGGTTCCCGCCCGGACCTGCGGGTGCCCGTCCGGGCGGTCCACCTCCACCCCACCCGGGATTTCGACGGCACCCTGGTCGCCAACGAACCGGCGCTGCTCTACGACACCACCGGCCCCTACACGGACCCGGAAGCCCGCATCGACCTGGCCCGAGGCCTGGCGCCCCTGCGCCTGGGCTGGATCCGGGAGCGGGGCGACGTGGAGCAGCTGGAGGGTTCCACCAGCCTGTACCGCAAGCTGCGGGAGCGGGACCCGGAGCTGGACGCGATCCGCTTCCACGCGGACCGCCAGCCCATGCGCGCCACGGCCGGGCGCAACGTCACCCAGATGCATTACGCCCGCCAGGGCGTCATCACCCCCGAGATGGAGTTCATCGCCATCCGGGAGAACCTGGGGCGGGACGCGGCGGGAATCCGCAGCCACATCACCCCCCGGTTCGTGCGGGACGAGGTGGCCCGGGGCCGGGCGGTGATCCCCTGCAACATCAACCACCCGGAAACGGAGCCCATGATCATCGGCAGGAATTTCCTGGTGAAGATCAACGCCAACATCGGCAACTCGGCGGTGGCCTCCTCCATCGAGGAGGAGGTGGAGAAGATGGCCTGGGCCATCCGCTGGGGCGCCGACACGGTCATGGACCTGTCCACCGGGGCCAACATCCACGAGACCCGGGAGTGGATCCTGCGCAACTCCCCGGTGCCCATCGGCACCGTGCCCATCTACCAGGCCCTGGAAAAGGTCAACGGCAAGGCCGAGGAACTCACCTGGGAGCTGTACCGGGACACCCTGGTGGAGCAGGCCGAACAGGGCGTGGACTACTTCACCATCCACGCCGGGGTGCTGCTGCGCTACATCCCCCTCACCGCCCGGCGCACCACCGGCATCGTCAGCCGGGGCGGCTCGATCCTGGCCAAGTGGTGCCTGGCCCACCACCGGGAGAACTTCCTCTACACCCACTTCGGCGAGATCTGCGAGATCATGGAGGCCTACGACGTGGCCTTCTCCCTGGGCGACGGCCTGCGCCCCGGGTGCATCGCTGACGCCAACGACGAGGCCCAGTTCGGCGAGCTGGACACCCTGGGCGAGCTCACCAAGATCGCCTGGAAGCACGATGTCCAGACCATCATCGAAGGCCCCGGGCACATCCCCATGCACCGCATCAAGGAGAACGTGGACCGGCAGATGGAGGTGTGCGGCGAAGCCCCGTTCTACACCCTGGGGCCCCTGGTGACCGACGTGTGCCCCGGCTACGACCACATCACCTCGGCCATCGGCGCCGCCATGATCGGGTGGTACGGCACCGCCATGCTCTGCTACGTCACCCCCAAGGAGCACCTGGGCCTGCCCAACAAGAAGGACGTGAAGGACGGGGTCATCGCCTACAGGATCGCCGCCCACGCCGCCGACCTGGCCAAGGGGCACCCGGCGGCGCACCTGTGGGACGACGCCATGTCCAAGGCCCGGTTCGAATTCCGCTGGGAGGACCAGTTCAACCTGGCCATGGACCCGGACACCGCCCGGGAATTCCACGACGAGACCCTGCCGGCGGAGGGGGCCAAGGCGGCCCACTTCTGCTCCATGTGCGGCCCCCACTTCTGCTCCATGAAGATCACCCAGGACGTGCGGGACTACGCCCGCACCCACGGGCTCACCGAGGAGCAGGCCCTGACCGCGGGGATGGAGGAGAAGGCCAAGGAATTCGAGGAGACCGGGGCGGAGATCTACCACCAGGCCTGAACCGGCGCGGGTCATACGCTGCGGAAGCCTGACGCGGCCGGAGACGCGGAAGGCCGTGCTCCTGGCCCCCTCCCCTGCCGAGTTGGGCTCTCAGTTGGCCGTGGCCCGCAGCAGCCCGGGGGCGGCCATCGGGCCGCCCGGGAAGGTGCCCAGGCTCGGGAAGCCCACGGCCACCGGGCCCCCGGGGGCGGCCTGGAAGCCACGGTCCCAGCCCATGGCGTAACGGCGCAGGGACTGGGCGTCCAGGATCCGGACCACCGGGAAGGAGTTCTTGATCAGGCGCAGGTCCGCCAGGGTGCGCAGGCCGCGGCTGAACGCCTCCCGGCTGGCGCCGATGGACTGGGACGCGTGCTCCTGGGTCTCGGCGAACTCCACCAGGCCGCGCGCGGGATTCGGGCCCTGGCGCTCCAGGATCAGGTGGGCGATGCGCTCGGGGACCGTGTGCAGGCTCAGGGTCTCCACCAGGAAGATGAGCTGGCGGATGCGCTCCGCCGAGCGCTGCAGCAGCCAGTTGGCCACCTGGGCGTCCCGGGCGGCCAGGGCCTTCAAGGTGCCCGGGTGGATCAGCCAGCATTCGGTGGGGCCCAGGGCTTCGGCGCCGCAATAGGCCGGGCTGCCGTCCATGGCCTCCACCTCGCCGAGGCAGCCGCCGGCACGCAGGATCTCGATCACCTGCACCTTGGCGCGGCCGTCGGTGCGGAACACCTTCAGGGCGCCCCGGGCCACCACGTGCACGCCGGGCATGGGCTCCCCCTGGGCGACCGCCTGCGCGCCATCGGGATAACGCCGGTATTCGCTCAAGGCCATCAGGTCGTCCGCCAGGGGCACGGGAAATCCGGCCGGAACGTGGGATGGGCTCAGGTTGACGAAAGCCTGTCGCATAGGGGCGCTCCAGTGGTCATGCTTGTCGATTCACGAGAAATCCCGGGTTTTCGGTGGCACTCTGTGAACGCGGAAAATGCTAGCAGTCTATCCCTGAATGGAGCTTTCAAGTTTTGATCCATTTTTGCTTAATAATTTCTTGTCATGCCCTTTTTCCCATAAGATGTTTCCATTCATGGCCATTATTTTGGAAGGAACGTTCATGCCGGCGGAACTGGATCCAATCGACTTCGAAATGTTGCGGCTGCTCCAGATGGATGGACGCATGAGCAACGCGGAACTGGCCCAGCAGGTGGGCGTCAGCCCGGCCACATGCCACCGGCGCACCCAGCGCCTGTTCGAGGAAGGGCACATCCGCGGCGTGCGTGCGCTGGTGACGCCCGCCAAAGTGCACCGGGGGGCCCTGATCATGGTGGGGGTGGTGCTGGACCGCTCCACCCCGGACAGCTTCCAGCAGTTCGAGGCATCGGTGGCGAAGCTGCGCTTCGTCCTGGACTGCCACCTGGTGGCAGGGGACTTCGACTATTTCCTGAAGATCCGGGTGGACGAGATGGACTCCTTCAACCGCATCCACGGCAGCCAGCTGATCTCCCTTCCCGGGGTGCGGCACACCCGGACTTTCTTCGTGATGAAAGAGGTTATCGACAACGCGCCTTTGGATTTCTAGCCTACGTTAAGCTATTGGCGTGGAACCCAAACGCCCCGATCCGGATGCCCTGCTGAAGAACCTCCAGGAGGAGGAGGCGCGCGCCAAGCGGGCGCGGCTGAAGATCTTCTTCGGCATGGCGCCGGGAGTCGGCAAGACCTATGCCATGCTGCAGGAGGCCCGGGTCCGCAAGGCGGAAGGGGTGGACCTGGTGGCGGGGGTGGTGGAGACCCACGGGCGCCAGGAAACCATGGCCCTCACCGAAGGCATCCCGGTCCTGCCCAAGGTGCGCCTGCCCTACCGGGGCACCCAGCTGGAGGAGTTCGACCTGGCCGGCGCCCTCAAGCGCAAGCCGGCCCTGATCCTCATGGACGAGCTGGCCCACACCAACGTCCAGGGCTCGCTGCACGGCAAGCGCTGGCAGGACGTCATGGACCTGCTGGACGCCGGCATCGACGTGTACACCACCGTGAACGTCCAGCACCTGGAGAGCCTGAAGGACACCGTCGCCCAGATCACCGGGGTGCTGGTGCGGGAGAGCATCCCCGACACCCTGCTGCAGCGGGCCGACCAGATCGAGCTGGTGGACATCCCGCCCGGAGGAGCTGCTGGAGCGCCTGAAGGAGGGCAAGGTCTACGTGCCCGAGCAGGCCCAGCACGCGGTGGAGCGGTTCTTCCGCAAGGGCAACCTCATGGCCCTGCGGGAACTGGCCCTGCGCCGCACCGCCGAGCACGTGGACGCGGACATGCGCCGCTACATGGTCAGCCAGGGCATCGTCGGCAAGACCTGGGCCGCCGGGGAGCGGCTGCTGGTGTGCATCAACTCCAAGCCCGGCTCGGCCATCCTGATCCGCGCCGCCCGGCGCATGGCCGAAGCCCTCAACGCGCCCTGGCTCGCCGCCTACGTGGAGTCGGGCAAGCACATCCGCTACTCGGACGAGGAGCGCGACCCAGCTGGAGGAGAACCTGCGCCTGGCCGAGCGGCTCGGCGGGGAGACCACGGTCGTGCAGGGGGACCTGTCCATTGCCGAGGACATCCTCGACTTCGCGCGCGCCCACAACGTCACCAAGATCGTCGTGGGCAAGCCCGCCCATGCCCGCTGGCGGGAACGGCTCACCGGCTCGCTGGTGGACGACCTGATGCGCCGCAGCGGCGACATCGAGATCCTGGTCAGCGCCAGCCGGGACCAGCGGGAAAAGCCCAGGACCAAGACGCACAAGGGCCCCCAGGGGGTGCCGAACCTGGCCCACATCCTCTGGGGCGCGGGCACGGTGGTGCTGGTGACGGTGGCCTGCCTGCTGCTCCAGAAGCACCTGGAACTGGCGGACATCGTCATGTTCTACATGCTGGGCCTGCTCCTGGTGGCCAGCCGGTTCGGGCGTACGCCAGCCCTGGTGTCCTCGGTGGTGAGCGTCATTGCGCTGGATTTCTTTTTCGTGCCGCCCCGGTTCTCCTTCGCCCTGGGCAACGCCCGGCACCTGGCCACCTTCCTGGTGATGCTCCTGTCCGGCCTGGTCATCGGCAACCTCACCGAGCGCATCCGGTCCCAGGCGCGCCTGGCCCGCACCCGGGAGAACCGCATCCGGGCGCTGTTCCAGCTCTCCTTCGAGCTCACCCGCAGCGTCGGCTCGACGGCCATGGCCGAGTCGGCCATCCGCAACGTGGCCGCCCAGTTCCAGAGCAAGGTGTCCATCTTCCTGCCCGGGCCCGGCGGGCGCCTGGCCCCCAGCCTGCCCCAGGCCAAGGAGACCCTGGACCCCCAGGAACTGGGGGTCGCCCAGTGGGTGTACGACCACCACGAACCGGCCGGGGCCGGCACCGACACCCTGCCCGGGGCCCGGGCCCTGTACCTGCCCCTGAAGGGCGCCCGGGAGCTCATCGGGGTCATGGGCATCGAGCCTACCGAGGCGCCCGGGCAGATGGAGCCGGACCAGCGGCACCTGCTGGAGGCCTTCGCCAACCAGACCGCCGTGGCCCTGGAGCGGGTCATCCTGGCCGAGCGCAACCGGGAATCCCAGCGCCAGGTGGACCGGGAGCAGTTGCGCAACGCCTTGCTCTCCTCCGTGTCCCACGACCTGCGCACCCCCCTGGGCAGCATCACCGGCGCCGCCTCGACCCTCCTGGAGGAATCCGGGCCGATCTCCCCGGCGGCCCGCCGGGACCTGCTGGAGACCATCTTCGAGGAAGGCAACCGGCTGCAGCGCCTGGTCACCAACCTGCTGGACGTCACCCGCCTGGAATCGGGCGTGGTGGACCTGGCCAAGGAATGGGTGCCCCTGGAGGAAGTGGTGGGCTCGGCCCTGGACCACCTGTCCGCCCAGCTCAAGGACCGGACCGTTGTGGTGCAGATCCCGCCCAAGCTGCCCCTGATCCAGGCGGACCCGGTGCTGCTGGGCCAGGCGATCATCAACCTGGTGGAGAACGCCCACAAGTATTCGCCGCTGGACCAGCCGGTGGAGATCAAGGCCTGGGCCACGGACCGTTCGGTGACCCTCTCGGTGACCGACCACGGCCCGGGCATTCCCGAAGGCAGCGAGGAGCAGATCTTCCAGAAGCTGATCCGCTTCCAGCAGGGCAAGACCCGCCCCGGGGCCGGACTGGGCCTGGCCATCTGCAAGGGCGTGGTCCTGGCCCACGGCGGCAAGATCCTGGCCAGCAACCGCCCCACCGGCGGCGCCCAGTTCCTGGTGCACCTGCCCCTGGGCCAGGCGCCCCCGCCGGCGCCGCCCCCCGAGGAATAGCGCCATGAGCCCCGAAGGTCCGCTGATCCTGCTGGTGGAAGACGAGCCGCAGCTCCGGCGCTACCTGCGCACCACCCTGGCCCCCCACGGCTACCGCCTGCTGGAGGCGGTGAACGCCAAGGAAGGGGAGATGTTGGCCGCCAGCCACCACCCGGACATCATCCTGCTGGACCTGGGCCTGCCGGACCTGGACGGCCTGGCCCTGGCCCAGCGCCTGCGCCAGTGGTGCACCGCCCCCATCATCGTGGTCTCGGCCCGGGGCCAGGAGCAGGACAAGATCCAGGCCCTGGACCTGGGCGCCGACGACTACCTCACCAAGCCGTTCGGCACCGGCGAGCTGCTGGCCCGGATCCGGGTGGCCCTGCGCCACCTGTCCCGGGACACCCCGGGGCCCGAGGCCCCGGTGTTCGAACTGGGCGACTGGCGAATCGACCAGGCCCGCCGGGAGGTGACGGTGGGCGGGCGACCGGTGCACCTGACGCCCAACGAATACAAGCTGCTCACCACCCTGGTGAAACACGCCGGGATGGTGCTCACCCACCACCAGCTGCTCAAGGAGGTCTGGGGCGGGGTGCAGGGCGCCCAGCCCCACTACCTGCGCGTCTACATGGCCCAGCTGCGCCAGAAGCTGGAGGCGGACCCGGCCCGGCCCAGGCACCTCATCACCGAAGCGGGGGTGGGCTACCGACTGAGGGTGGAGTGAGGACAGCCGGAAATCCACCACCCGCATCCCTCCGTTCCTTGGCCCGGGCCGCAATGTGACCCATTCCCTTGACAGTCCCCGGTGTCGTGGCACTGTCTAGGTGAATGTCTATACAACCTGCCGCAATGGCGCGCCCGCGGAAACCCTGAGTTCAAAGGATGGGAGCAATGAAGTTATTCATTGAGCAGATCTTGAACGGTCTGGCCATGGGCTCCATCTACGCCATCTTGACCCTCGGCCTCGCCCTCGTTTACGGCGTCATGCGGATCCTGCACGTGGCCCACGCCAGCGTCTACACCGTGGGGGCCTACACGGGGGTGTACATCTTCCATGCCACCGGCAGCCTGACCCTGGCATTCCTGGGCGCCATGCTCCTGTGCGCCGTGCTGGGGGTGCTGATCGAGCGCCTGGTGTACTTCCCCCTGCTCAAGTGCCCGCCGTACGTGCCGCTGATCGCCAGCATCGCCGTGATGCTCACCATCGAAGAGCTCTGCCGGCTGCTGGCGGGCCCCCAGATCCTGACCTTCGCGGCCAGGCTGCCGTTCCCGGACCTGGACCTGGGCGGGGTGCACCTGTCCTCGACGCTGGTGGCGGTCTACGTGTTCACCGCCGGGATCCTGGTGTTCCTGTGGTACCTCACCACCCGCACCGAGGTGGGCCTGGCCATGCGCGCCACCTCCCAGGACATGTCCATCGCCGGAGCCCAGGGCATCGACAGCCACAACATCGTCAGCCTCACCTTCGTCATCGGCTCGGCCATCGCCGCCATCGGCGGCATCCTGGTGGGCATCTACTACAACCAGGTGTACCCCACCATGGGCGCGGTGCCCGCCTACAAGACCCTGGCCCTGATCGTGGTGGGGGGCATGGGGTCGGTGCCCGGCGCCGTCATCGCGGCCCTGTTCCTGGGCCTGGCGGAGACCCTGCTGATCGGCTACCTGAGCGTGCCCTTCCCCCGGGACGCCTTGGCTTTCGTGGCCATGATCCTGGTGCTGGTCTGGCGCTCCGAAGGCCTGCTGGGATCCAAGTAGGGAGGATGCACTCATGAGCGGATACCTCGTCACCATCCTCACCCAGATCGCCATCCAGGCCATCGTCGTGTGCGGGCTCAACGTCATCGTCGGCTACGCCGGGCAGATCTCCCTGGGCCACGCCGCCTTCATGGGCATCGGCGCCTACAGCGCGGCCCTGCTCTCCACCCGTGCCGGCCTGAGCTTCTGGACCGCCCTGCCCCTGGTGCTGGCCATCTGCGCCCTGTGCGGGCTGCTCCTGGGCCTGCCCAGCCTCAAGCTCAAGCACGACTTCCTGGCCATCACCACCATCGGCATCAACTTCATCGTCCAGGCGGTGTTCCTGTATGTGCCGTTCTTCGGGGGCGCGATGGGCATCAGCGGCATCCCCCGGGTGCAGTTCCTGGGCGAGCCGGTGCGGGGCGTCCACTTCCTGTACCTGTGCCTGGCCTGCCTGGGCCTGGTGACGCTGGTGAGCTGGCTGTTCACGCGCGTGTTCGCGGGCTTGGCCTGCTTCGCCCTGCGGGAGGAGGAGGCCGCGGCCGCCAGCATGGGCATCTCCCCGGTGCGCTTCAAGCTCCTGGCCTTCATGCTGGGCACCATGTACGCCGGGCTGGGCGGGTCCCTGTACGCCCACTACATGCGCTTCGTGAGCGCCGACGACTTCTCCTTCCCCCTCTCAGTCTCGTTCCTGGCCATGCTGGTTCTCGGCGGCATGGGCTCCCTGCTGGGGCCCTTGGTGGGGGCGCTGGTCCTGGGCGCCCTGCCGGAGCTGTTCCGGCCCCTGGCGGAGTTCCGCATCCTGTTCTACGCGCTCATCCTCCTGCTCATGATCCGGTTCCAGCCCGGGGGCATCCTGGGGGAGGCCAGCCTGGTGCGCCGGCGCTTGTACCCCCTGCTCTTCGGGGGT
>CAWFOJ010000192.1:0-4747 GCA_963816585.1 uncultured Holophagaceae bacterium
GACGCATTGAGCGGCCCTGGGCCACCTGGCCCAGCCGGCCGATTTCGAATGGGTGCCCACCGGGAGCGTGGCCCCGGATCCCCAGGCCCGCCTGGGCCGCTACCAGGGCCTGATCATCGCCCCGGGCAGCCCGGACCTCAGCATGGAGGGGGCCCTGGCGGCCATCCGCCACGCCCGGGAACGGCGGGGCCCCCTCCTGGGCACCTGCGGCGGGTTCCAGCACATGGTCGTGGAATTCGCCCGCAACGTCCTGGGCATCGTCGACGCGGACCACGCCGAGACCAACCCTTCGGCGCCGCGCCTGGCGGTCATCCCCCTCACCTGCTCCCTGGCCGGCCAGAGCCACCCGGTGCGGGTGGTGCCCGGCACCCAGGCCGCGGCGCTGTACCGCACGGAAATCACCGTGGAGCCGTTCTACTGCAATTTCGGCCTGAACCCGGACTACCGGGCCCTGCTGGAGGCCCACGGCCTGGTGGTGAGCGGCTTCGGGGAAGACGGCCGGGAACGGATCCTGGAGCTGCGCGGGCACCCGTTCTTCCTGGGCACCCTGTACGTGCCCCAGGCCCGGTCCCGGCCGGGGGAGCCGCACCCGCTGGTGGCCGGCCTGGCGGCCGCGGCCGGATCAGGCGCCTGACCCGCCGGCAGGAAGCGGATCCAAGGCCAGGAGCGCCGTCCAGGATCGGCGCGCCCTCGGGCCCGGCTGCGCCGCCAGCCCGGCCCGCCCTGCCGCGTCCAGTTCTTCCTGGAACCGGGCCCGGCTCACGTGTCCCCGCGGCTCCGCCAGCAGCAGGAGGGCACCTGGCTTCAGGGTCGAGGCCACCTGCTGGAAGAACGGGCCCGACGCCGGGAATTCGTGCACCACCGCGAAGGCCAGGACGAAGTCCACACGGCCCTGCAGGCCGTCCAGGAGCATGGTGTCCGGGCCAGCCAGGCGCGCCTCCACCCGCCCGCCCAGGCCCCGCCTGGCCAGCCGGCGCTCCAGGCCGGCCAGCATGCGGGGCTGGATGTCCACCGCCACCACCCGGCCGGCGGGGCCCACCCGCCGGGCCAGCTCCACCGTGAAGAAGCCCATGCCCGGCCCCGGCTCCAGGACCGTATCCCCGGGGTGGACGAAGGGGGCCAGGAGGGCCGCCGGGTCCGAGCCCAGGCGCCGGAGCGGGCTGGCCAGCAGGTAGCCCAGCCACCAGGGACAGACGGAATGGGTCATGGGATGCTCCCGTGGGATGGACCGGCCGCCGGGGCGCGGATGTGCAGCACCCCCTGGCTGTCCTTGGCGACCCGGCACCCGTACAGGGCCGAAGCCTCGTCGCACAGGATCCGGGCTCCCTGGCCCGGGTCCGGGAGCAGCAGGTAGGAGCGGGCGTCGTCTCCGGTGAGGATCCAGTGCCCCCGGCGCCGGTCCAGGAGGGCGGTGCCCCGGCTCTGGACCGAGTCCGGCGCCTCCACCGGGAAGGAACCCGGCTCCAGGGCCAGGCCCGGGCCCGGGTCCGGGACGCGCTCCAGGCGCGCCCGGGCGCCGCTGCGCCAAGCGACCGTGAGGGTGTCCCCGGCCAGGTCCACCTGGGCGAACTCGTTGTCGGCCGCCGGCCGGAAACGGCCCGGGCCGGCCCAGACGAACTGGCCGAAACCGCCCCGGATGGACAGGGCCAACTGGTCACCGTCCCAGTCCAGTTCCGCCACCCCTCCCAGGGAGGCGTACAACCCTGGTGCGGCGCGGTCCGCCGGGGGCACCGGCGGGATGACCGGAGGCACCTGGAACTCCGGACGGGGCAGGCCCTGCTCCCGCTCGGTCCAGGTCTGCAGCAGGGCCCGGGCGATGCGCTTGAGGTCATAGAGCCCGCCCGGGTCCTGCCAAGTCTGGGCCAGCACCACGCCCAGGCCCCGGTCGGGCAGGAGCATGACCAGGACCTGGTGGGTGCCGCCGGCGCCGAAGGCCCAGGCCACCCGCCCCAGGTAGGCCAGGCGGTAGTCCGTGAGGTTCCAACCCAGCCCCGACTCGAACCCCTGCCGGTCCAGCTGCCCGGGGATGGCCGGGGCCAGGACCGCCCGGGCCGCCTTGGCACTCAGGGGCGCCCCGGGCTCCCCCCCGTCGGCGGCCAGCAGCGCCCGGCCGCAGGCGGCCAGGTCGCCCAGGGTGGTGCGCAGGGACAGGGAAGGGGCCAGGGGGGGCAGCAGGCTCTCCACCAGGCGGGGGTCGTACGGGGTTCCCTCGGGGAAGTAGAAGGAGACGGTACGGGCCCCCTGGACCGGGGTGACCCAGGCGGACCCGCGCATGCCCAGGGGGTTCAGGGCCTCATCGCGCACCACCTGGGCCCAGGGCCGCCGGTCCAGGCGCTCCAGGAGCAGGGCCAGCAGGTCGTTCATGCCGCAGGACCAGGACTGGCGGAAGCCGGGCGGGAAGCGCTCGGCCCGGGCCCCCAGGGCCGGGAGCAGGTGCCGCCCGGGCACGTAGCCGGGCACCAGGCAGGGAATGGCGTCCACCCGCCCGGTGCTCTCGGCCGCCAGGGCGCGCACCGGCAACTGGCTCAGCCGGGCCAGGTGCGGGGAGGCATCGTGCTCCAGCCCAGGCCAGTAGGCTCCCAGGGGCCGATCCAGGTCCAGGCGCCCCCGGTCGGCCATGCGCACCGCCGCCAGGATCACGATCCGCCCGGACAGTTCACCGGCCATCAAGGGGGTGTCCGGGCCGAAGGGGATCCGCCTTGGGTCGCCGGCGCCGGTGGTGTAGGACCATTCCGGGCCCTTGGCCGTGAACAGGGTGGTGCCGAACCCGCCCCGGTCGATCTGGCGCTCCGCCTGGATCAGGGCTTCCAGGGCCCCCAGGGTGGCCGGGGCCGCCCCGGGGCAGGCCAGGGCCGCCGCCCATGCGAGCCCTGCGAGGATCCAGCGGCGTGCGCGTCCCATGACGTCCTAAAGGTAGGCCCACCACCAGCCCCTGGGGTGGCTCTGCTTGAAGCCGGCGTACCAGCGGCAAAGGGGGAACAGCAGGACCAGGCCCAGGGCCCAGGCCAGGTACACCACGCCGAGGGAGAAGCCCACCTGGGGCGGCAGGGGCCGGGCCAGGTGCACCACGCTGCGCCAGGGCCTGCCGGCCAGGGCGTGGAACAGCACCGCCAGGCCGTGGGCCACCGGCCATTGGAGCAGGTAGAAGAACATGGGCACCCGGCCCAGGGTGATCAGCGCCCGGTCCAGGAGGTTGGCCGCGCGCCCTTCCCGCCAGGCCAGGAGCAGCAGTCCGGGCCCCAGGGTCATGAGCAGGTACAGCAGGCTGGGCGGGTACTTGGTGGTGTTGACGAAGGACAGGACGGTGCGCAGCGGCGTGGCCTGGCAGCTCCAGGGCGCCGGGTCCCCGTAGGCGTTCCAGGGCCGCAGGGCCAGGAAAGCCGCCACGCACCCCGCCCCAAGCCAGGCCAGGGCCCGCCGCCGACGGGCCGGTTCCAGCCGGTAGAGCCCGCCCAGGGCGAAGCCCAGGGCCATGACCCCCGGCCAGGGGATGACCGGGTACAGGATGAAGAACCGGGGGTAGGGAGCGCCGAACGGAGCCACCAGCCCCACCTGGTGCAGGACGGTCCAGAGGGCAGCCCAGGCTCCGGGCGCCGGCCCCGTACCCCTCCACACGGGCACCTGAAGGGGATCCAGAAGGTTGTGCCCGCACACCAGCACCAGGCCCAGGGCCAGGAGCCAGGCCCGGGGCAGGCGCACCAGGAAGGCCATGAACACCATGCTGACGCCCAGCACCCAGATCACCTGGGCCAGCAGGGCATGGTGCCAGGGCGCCCACTGGAATTCGGCCCCCAGGGTCACCAGGGTGAACTCGGCGGCCAGCAGCCACAGGCCCCGGGTCCAGAGGAAGCGCCGCACCTGCGCCGGGGACCGGCCCCCCTGGAGCTGGAAGCAGATCCCGAGTCCCGCCAGCAGCACGAACAGGGGCGCGCAGAAGTGGGTGATCCAGCGGGTCACGAAGGTGGCCGAGCTGATCACCGACAGGTCCGTGGCCCGGTGCCAGCAGGATTCGGCGTGCTGGAAGTCCCGGGTGTGGTCGATGAGCATCAGCGCCATCACCAGGCCCCGCACCCAGTCGACGCTCTGGAGGCGCCGGCTGGGCGCGGGTTCCGGTGCCCCTGGGGTGCCGGGGCCGGGCATGGGGGTGGCGGGCATGAGAATGCAGCCATTATTCCATGTCCGCCCCGGGGCGGAAGGAATCATGCGGCTCCGGGTCGCACGGGGTCAGGGCGGTCCTGCCTGGCCAGGAGCCCTTCCAAGTGTTTGGTCCGGGTTCCTCCAAGTCATCCGCAATCCAGCCAGCCCTTGAGGTTTCCGGATGCACAAAGCGGGGTTGCAAACGCTCCCCCAAACTTCCAGGCCGATGCGAGGCCCGATGCCTGAGCCCCTCACTCGAAGCGAGCCGTCCCGGGCCCAGGCCCTCCTGGAGAATCCGGACCAACCCCCC
Organism: uncultured Holophagaceae bacterium; assembly: GCA_963816585.1. Classification (GTDB taxonomy): domain Bacteria; phylum Acidobacteriota; class Holophagae; order Holophagales; family Holophagaceae; genus Mesoterricola. The sequence goes on from CAWFOJ010000192.1 coordinate 4,448, forward strand.
GTCCCTCAAGGGCCAACGAAGCGCGAGGGTGCGAACACGGACCACCGTCCAAAGCTGTCAACTTTCCGTTGGCGCCGGCAACGCCGGCGACAACGAACCAGGGCGCCCTGGAGGGACCCGGATCTATGACTTGGACACACTCCTAGATTCCCATCAGCGCGGTTCCCGCCGGCACCGGCGCCGCCGCGACGCTCCCGAACAGCGCGGACTTGAGCTCATCCAGCCGGGTCAGGTGCTCCCAGGTGAAGTTCTCCCCCTCCCGCCCGAAATGGCCGTAGGCGGCGGTGGGCAGGTAGCGGG
>CAWFOJ010000193.1:0-32609 GCA_963816585.1 uncultured Holophagaceae bacterium
GGGCTCTGCGCTGGACCGCCGACGATCCGGAAGCGCTGAATTTCCAGGCCCTGGGCCTGGAGACCGCGGACACGGTGCAGGCGGCCCTGGCGGTGGCCAACCGCGCGGGGATCCCCGCCCAGAACTTCGTCTGCGCCGACGCCCGGGGTCACATCGCCTGGACCATCATGGGCCGGATCCCCCGGCGGGCGGGCTTCGACGGCCGCTTCCCGGAATCCTGGGCCGACGGCTCCCGGCGCTGGGACGGGTGGCTGGACCCGGAAGACTATCCGCGGATCATCGACCCCCCCGGGGGACAGATCTGGACCGCCAACGCCCGCGTGGTGGACGGGCCCTGGCTGGCCCGCCTGGGGGACGGAGGCTACGACCTGGGCGCCCGGGCCCGCCAGATCCGGGACGACCTGCGGCCCCTGGCCGGGGCCCAGGAGCGGGACATGCTGCCGGTGCAGCTGGACGACCGGGCCCTGTTCCTGGCCCGGTGGCGGGATCTGCTGCTGGGCCTGCTCACCCCCCAGGCCCTGGCCGGGCATGGGGACCGGGCCGAGTTCCGGCGCCTGGTGGAAGCCTGGGGCGGCCGGGCGGCGGTGGATTCGGCCGGGTACCGGATGGTTCGGGGATTCCGCCTGGTGCTCCAGGAGGAACTGTCCGGCACGTTCGGCCGGGCCTTCCGGCTGGGGCGCCACCCGCGCCGCTTCCAGGCGGGCTTCGCAGGCCAGAGCGAAGGGCCCCTGTGGGCCCTGGCCACCCAGCGTCCGCCCCACCTCCTGGATCCCCGGTTCCATACTTGGGACGACCAGCTGCTCCAGGCGGTGGACGAAACCATCACCCGGCTCACCAAGGATGGCCCCCTGGCCCGGCACACCTGGGGCCGCCTGAACACCCCCCGGATCCAGCACCCCCTGGTCCGGGCCCTGCCGTTCCTGGCCCCGTGGCTGGCCATGCCGCGCCTGCCCATCCCCGGCGACGCCCAGATGCCCAGGGTCCAGGACCGCATTTTCGGGGCTTCGGAGCGCTTCGCGGTCTCACCCGGGCACGAAGAAGACGGATATTTCATGATGCCTTGCGGGCAGAGCGGGCACCCTTTGTCCCCGCACTTCGGAGATGAGCACCTGGACTGGGTGGCGGGCCGGCCGGGGCCGTTCCTGCCCGGACCGACCGTGCAGACCCTGCGCCTGCATCCCTGACCGATTTCCCTGCGCCGCCTCCCGGGAGCGCCCAAGAAGCCTCTACCAGGGCAGTTCCAGCGCCCTGGTCAGGAAGGCCATCAGCGGCAAGGTGCGCCGGCAGGATTCGGTGAACCTCGTTATGAAGTCGGGCGCGCACACCTCCTTGTCGCGGAACGGCTCGTACGTGTAAAAGTCCTTCAGGCGCAGATCGTCCGCCCAAGGATGCTGAGGGTCGAACCCTTGAGGCACTCTCACCAGGGCGTCTCCCTGCACGTCGATGCCCCCCTCCCGCAGCGCCTTCCAGGCCCGGCTCCGGGCCACGATGCTGTCCCGGACCTTGCGCAGGGCCTCCGGATCCGGGTGCCAGAGCCCCGCGGCGGCGAAGCTCTCCCCCGGCTGGAGGTGCAGGTAGAAGGCCGGGGAGTGCACGTCCCGGGTGCAGTGGCGGTTGCGGAAGTGGGCGCCCACGTTGGTCTTGTAGGGGCTCTTGTCGCCGGCGAAGCGGGTGTCCCGGTAGATCCGGAACATGGACCCGCCCGCTGGGCGGGGGTCCGCCAGCAGGTTGCGGTTCAGGCCCTCCAGGGGGCCCGCGAAGGCGCCGATGAAGCGCAGCACGGGTCCCTTCACGTCCGCTTCATAGCGGTCCTTGTTGGCCTGGAACCACTCCCGGTCGTTGTGCTGCTTCAGTTCCCGCAGGAACGCGAACAGGGCCGGCGTGAAAGGTCCGGTCGCCGGCGTGGATCCCTTGGCCTGGGGCATGGGGCGCCTCCTGGTGCTGGAAAGGATTGTAAGGTAGGGATATTCCCAGGACCACCCATGGCGCCTTCGGTCTCCTCCCATCCCACCTGGATCGAACTGGACCTGGAGGCCGTGGCCGGCAATTGCGCCCGGGTCATCCAGGACACCGCCACCCCGCTCATGGCGGTGGTGAAGGGCGACGCGTATGGCCATGGAGCGGTGGCGGTGGGCCGCGCGGCGGTGCGCGGCGGAGCGTCCTGGCTGGGGGTGGCCCGCTGCGGGGAGGCGCGGGCGCTGCGCCAGGCCGGCCTGGACACCCCGATCCTGGTGCTGGGCATGGCCACCGGGGAGGAGGTGGACGAGGCCATCGCCTCGGGCGTCACCCTCACCCTGCACAGCGGCCCCTGCCTGGAGCGGTTCGCCGCCCGGGCCCGGGCCGCCGGGCGGCCCCTGGCGGTGCACCTGAAAGTGGACACGGGCCTGGGGCGGCTGGGGGTGCCGGTGGAGGACCTGGTCCCATTCGCCCGGCAAGCCGCCCTGGCCCCGGGCATCCGGGTGGACGGAGTGTTCAGCCACCTGGCCCTGGCGGAGGAGCCGGACCACCCCCACAACCGGGTGCAGATGGACCGCTTCCGGCGCGGGCTGGCGGCCCTGGAACAGGCGGCCCTGCGCCCGCGCTGGGCGCACCTGGCCAACTCCGCCGCCGCCTTCTTCCTGCCGGAGACCCGCCATGACCTGGTGCGGGTGGCCAACCTGGTGGTGGGCCTGCGCATCCGCCTGGACCTCCCCCTGGGGCCGGGCTACCGTCCCGCTCTGGCCTGGAAGGCCCGGCTGGCCTCCTGCCGGCAGCTGCCGCCCGGTTGGGGGGTGGGCTACGGCCAGGCCTACGTCACCCAGGGGGAGGAATGGATCGGCGTGGTGCCGGTAGGTTACGGGGACGGCCTGCGCCGGGGGCCGGGAAACCAGGTGCTGGTCGGCGGGGCGCGCTGCCCGGTGGTGGGGAACCTCTGCCTGGACCAGCTCATGGTGAGCCTGCCCCGCCGCTTCCCGGAAGGGGAGGAAGTGGTGCTCATCGGCGCCCAGGGGGGCGAAGCCATCGGCCTGCATGATCTCGCGGCACGCTACGGCACCACCCAGCCGGACGTGGCCACTCACCTGCACGCCCGGGTGCCCCGGGTGCCCCGGATCCACGCGGGCCGGGAGGATTCCGCCGATAGTCAGCGGTACCGGCAGATGTAGGCCACGTCCCCGGCCGCCTCCACTTCGAAGGAGACGTGGGGCGGGACGATGAAACCCTCGCCGGCGTGCAGGGATTTCCAGTCTCCGCCCGGGAGCATCACCTTCATGGCACCGGTGAGCAGGGTCATGCGCTCCTCGGCCGAGGTGGAGAAGCTGTAATGGCCCGCCTCGATGACGCCCACCGTGGCCGGGCCCTCCTTCTCGGCCAGGCTCAGGCTCTGGACTTTGTCCTGGTAGTAGGTGTTGTGCTTCATGGGACCTCCCGGTGCGGGTCGATGACGGGTTGGCTGGCTCAGGCTCCGCCCAGGTAAGGGTACTGGAAGTGCCGGTGGGGCGCGAAGCACTCCTTGAGGGTCCTGGGGGAGGTCCAGCGGATCCGGTTCAGGAAGCTGCCGGCCTTGTCGTTGGTGCCCGGGGCCCGGGCGCCGCCGAAGGGCAGGGGCCGGCCCGTCCTCGAACTTTTCCACGCCGGCTGGCGCAGGCCAAGCGAATGATGTTCATTCCGGGCATGAACCGGATTCATCATGGAAGGCCCCTTGATAGGTGGAACGTTCATGACCCATTCCTGGCATTCCCGTGTTCTTCCCTCCGCCGTGGAGGCCATCGGCCAGACACCCTTGGTGGACCTGGCCCGGATCGTCGCCCGGGACCGCCTGGATGGGCGCCTGCTGGCCAAGCTGGAATACCTGAACCCCGGGTTCTCCAAGAAGGACCGCATCGCCCGCCAGATGATCGAGGACGCCGAGGCCGAGGGCCTGCTGCGCCCGGGCCAGACGGTGGTGGAGCTCACCAGCGGCAACACCGGCACCGGCCTGGCCATCGTGTGCGGGGTCAAGGGCTACCGCTTCGTGGCGGTCATGTCCCGGGGCAACTCGGTGGAGCGGGCGCGCATGATGATGGCCCTGGGGGCCGAGGTGGTGCTGGTGGACCAGGCGCCCGGGTCCCGCCCCGGCGAGGTTACCGGTTCGGACCTGGCGCGGGTGGAGGAGGAGGCCCGGCGCCTGGCGCGGGAGCGCGGGGCGTTCCGGGCCGACCAGTTCCAGCTGGAGGGCAACTTCCGGGCCCACTACCTGCACACCGGGCCCGAACTGCTGGTCCAGGCCGGGTGCCGGATCGACGGCTTCTGCGACTTCGCCGGCACCGGCGGCAGCTTCGCCGGCTGCGCCGCCGCCCTCAAGGAGCGCGACCCGGACACCCGCTGCTACGTGGTGGAGCCCGAGGGCGCCGCGGTCCTGGCCGGACAGCCGGTGACCAACCCCAACCACCCGATCCAGGGCGGAGGCTACGCCATGCGCGACCTGCGCTTCATCCGGCCGGAACTGGTGGACGGCTACCTGGCGGTGGGCGGGGACACGGCCACCCGCACCACCCGGGACCTGGCCCGGTGGGAAGGGGTGTTCGCCGGGTTCTCCTCCGGCGCCAACGTGGCCGCCGCCCTGGGCCTGCTGGCGGGGGAGCTGAAGGGCGGGACCGTGGCGGTGCTGCTGAGCGATTCGGGGTTGAAGTATCTCAGCACCGGGTTGTGGAACGGCGCCCACTGTGGTTCATAATGGGAAAAAACCACCAACCCTTCGGGAAGGAGCCGGAAATGAAACGCAGCGCGACCGCCACTTGGAACGGAGGCCTGAAGGACGGCCAGGGCGCCTTCGGCGTGGCCAGCGGAGCCATCAAGGACCTGAAATACAGTTTCCGCACCCGGTTCGAGGATGTCCCGGGCACCAACCCGGAAGAGCTCATCGCGGCCGCCCACGCCAGCTGCTTCAGCATGGCCCTCAGCGCCCAGCTGGGGGAGCGCGGCATCACCCCCAAGGCCATCGAGACGGTCTGCGCCGTCACCTTCGAGAACCTGACCCTCAGCCACAGCGCCCTGCGCACCACCGTCACCGCCCCCGGGGCGGACCCGGCCAAGGTGCGCGAAGCCGCCGCGGCCGCCAAGGCCGGGTGCCCCATCTCCAAGGTGCTGAACCTGGAGGTCAGCCTGGACCTGAACGTGGTGGGCTGAGGCCGCCTGGGCCCGGATCCTGCAGCTGAAGCCGGATCAGCGCGTACCAGCGAGAAGCACGTGGCCTCCCGGACCGGGTCCGGCACCCTGGCCGGGGGCGAATCGTTCCCGCAAGGCCTCGGGGCCCAGGTCGCGCAGGATGCGCCAGCCCTGCCCGGCCATCCGCGCATGCAGGCCAGGGGTGTCGAAACGGCTGTGGAACGCCTCCCCCACGGCGGCCACCCGGGCCGCCAACTCGCCTTGGGCCCGGGTGTAGGCATCGGTTCCCGACGCCAAGGGCGGGTTGCCGTAATCGAAGACGACCCGGGCCCCGCCCGGAAGGCGGACCAGGGCCTCCAGGGTCGAGACCATGGCTTCCTCGGTCAGGTAGGGAACCACCCCCAGCCAGGTGAAGAAAGCCGGCTGGGCGGGATCGAAACCGGCCTTTTCCAGGGCCGGAGCCAGACTCTCCTGCTCGAAGTCCACCGGCGCGAAGGTCAAGTTCGGCGGCACCGGGATGGCCGCGGCCGCCAGCCGTTCCTGTTTCCAGGCCTGGGTGGCGGGGTGGTCCACTTCGAACATCCTCAGCCCCTCGCCCAAGGGATTCCGGTAGGCGAACGTATCCAGCCCCGCCCCCAGCACCACCAGCTGCCGGAACCCTTCGCCATGGGCTTCCGCCAGGAAAGCTTCCGCCAGGCTGGAGCGGATGGCGATGAACAGACGCAGCCGTCTCCGCTCCGGATGGCGGGCTGCCTCTGCCACGGCCGCCGTCCCCTCCGGGCCAAGGATCCGGAGGGCCAGGGGATCCCGGAAGATGCACCCTCCCTCCATCACTTGATGAACAGCCCGATGGAGGGCTGCTCCGTAGGCTGTGCGGCTCGGGCGGCCTGGTTGCATGGAACCAGGGTACATGCTGGGTTGAGGCATGGCTTCAGCTGGCGCCGGTCTTGAAAGAAATGGGGACAAAATGGAGACATTTTGGCTTATTTTCGTACCAATTTTGTCCTAGCCTTGACAAGCTGAGGTGTCCCATGCGTTTGACATCACTGAGGGATTTCCAGAAAAAGGGCATTGAAGCCATCACCGCGCCGAAGAACGAAGTAGTCCTGCTGACCAGCAGGTCGGGCGTCTCGTTTTTTCTGGTGCCGGTTTTCGATACCGACCTCGCCTTCCAGGCGGAACAGCTGCAGCAGGCCATGGCGCTTTCGAGTCTGCGGGAATCGCAGGATGCGGCAGAGCGCGCGGGATTGAACGGGACCACCATGGATGAGATCAACCAGGAGATCTCGGCCGTCCGGGCAGCGAGGCGCAGGCGGAAATGAACCGTGCCGTCCTGGACACCAACATCCTGGTCTCGGCCGGAATCACCGCGGGCGGGAACTGCGACCGGGTCGTCCAGATGGTGCTGGAAAGGAACTGGCGCTGGTGGTTTCGCCGGGGATCCTCGAAGAGGTACTGGGATGTGCTGCACCGAAGCCGGTTCACCCGGTACAGATTCCCCCCCGGTTGGTTCCGCCGGCCGCTGGCCGTGGCCGAATGCCTCGCTGGCGATCCTCTGGAACTTCCTGATCTCCCCGACCCGGATGATCGGCTGTTGCTCGGGGTCGCACGCCCCACCGGCCTTCTAATCACAGGAAACATCAAACACTTCCCCCCCCGGAAGACGGGGGGAGGTGCAGGTGCCAACGCCTGAAGCGTTCCTCCACCAATAAAACGAAAAAGCCCTCGGGCGCGGGCCTGCCCGGGCGGGCGAGCGGAAACGAGCCACGGACGCATGGGCCACCCGGCTGGGCGGACAGGGGGTGCTGTTGGTTGAAAATATGAACTAAACAAAAATTTCATCAGGATATTTCAATATCTTGTTGATTGAACCGTTTGGAAATTCTAATTAATAATACTTCAACCAAAGCCCACGCCTATGGACGCCCGTTCGCCATGCAGTCCCTCTGCCGTCCCACCCGCGCCGGTCCCCCAGCGCTGGCTTTCGGGTGCCGAACGGCAGGTCCTGCAGGTCCTGCGGGTCCTGGCGCGGTCCTTCCGGGCCAGGGACCTGGCCCGGCCGCTGCCGCCGGGGCCGCCGGCGCCGGCCTGGGCGCCGGCCGCCGGTCCGTTCCCGCTCCACCGTCGCCGGCCTGAAGTCCCGCAGAGGAGAGTGCGCATGTCCCGTCCGTCCCTGCTCCGTCCCGCTCCAAGGCAACTGGCCTGCCTGGCCCTGGCCCTGTGCGCGCTGGCGCCCGGCTGCGGCCGCAAGGCCGCCCCGGCCGCCGCCCAGGGGCCCGCGCCCGCCGTGCTGGTGGCCCCGGTCCTGCAGAGGACCGTGCCGGTCACCAACGAGTTCGTCGCCCGCACCGACGCCACCGCGACGGTGGACCTGGTGGCGCGGGTGGAGGGCGTGCTGCAGCAGAAATCCTTCGAAGAGGGCCGCAGGGTCCGCAAGAACCAGGTGCTCTACCGGATCGAACCGTCCCAGTACGAGGCCAACCGCCTGTCGGCCCAGGCCAAGGTGGCCCAGAGCGAAGCCCAGCTCAAGAAGGCCGACCAGGACGTGGCCCGGTACACCCCGCTGGCCGCCTCCCACGCCATCCCCCAGCAGGACCTGGACACCGCCCTGACCAGCCAGCTGGCCGCCAAGGCCGACCTGCAGGCGGCCCAGGCCGCCCTGGTCCAGGCCGACCTGGAGCTGTCCTACTGCACCATCAAGGCGCCCTTCGACGGAGTCATCGGGCACAGCCTCATCGACACCGGCAACCTGGTGGGGCGCGGCAGCGCCACGGTGCTGGACACCGTGTCCAGCCTGGACCCGATCAAGGCCTCGTTCGCGGTGCCCGAGGCCGGCTACCTCACCGTGGCCAAGCGCCGCGGCGAGGGGATCTCGCTCGACGTCCAGCTGGTCCTGGCCGACGGCAGCCTCTACCCCCGCACGGGGCGGGTCACCTTCCTGGACCGGGCCGTGGACCTCAAGACCGGCACCTTCCAGGTCTACTGCGAGTTCCCCAACCCTGAATACCTGATCCGGCCCAACCAGTTCGGCCGGGTGCGGGTGGTGGTGGACACCGCCGAGAACGCCCTGCTGGTCCCCCAGAAGGCGGTCCTGGAAGAGCAGGGGGCCAAGGCGGTCTACGTGGTGGGCCAGGACAACAAGGTGACCGAGCGCATGGTCACCCTCGGCCCCTCGGTGGGGTCCGAATTCGTGGTCAAGGCCGGGCTCCAGAACGGCGACCGGGTGATCGTGGAGGGCCAGCAGAAGGCCCGGCCGGGGATGGTGGTGGCGCCAACCGAGCAGCCGGCCTCCGCAGAACCATCGGGCAGCTGAGCCATGGCCAGGTTCTTCATCCACCGGCCGGTCTTCGCCATCGTGGTGTCCCTGGTGATCCTCATCGCCGGGATCGTCTCCCTGGCCGGGCTGCCCATCGCCCAGTACCCCCAGATCACCCCGCCCATGATCCAGGTGGAGGTGAACTATCCCGGGGCCAACGCCGCCACCGTGGAACAGTCCATCGCCGCCCCCATCGAGCAGGAGGTGAACGGCGCCGAGCACATGCTCTACATGAGCTCGAAGAGCTCCAACGACGGCCGCTACGTGCTCCAGATCACCTTCGAGGTGGGCACCAACATCGACCTGGCCAACGTCGACATCAACAACCGGGTGCAGAAGGCCACCCCCAGGCTGCCCCAGGACGCGGTCAATTCGGGCGTGTCGGTCACCAAGCAGTCGCCGGACATGCTGATGATCATCGCCCTCTATTCGCCCGACCGCAGCCGGGACGACATCTTCCTGTCCAACTACGCCACCATCAACCTGGTGGACTCCATCTCCCGCACCCCCGGCGTGGGCTCCACCATGATCGTCGGCCAGCGCGACTACTCCATGCGCGCCTGGGTGCGCCCGGACCGCCTGGCCGCGCTGGGGGTGACCTCCAGCGACATCATCAACGCCATCCAGGAGCAGAACGTGCTCACCCCCGCGGGCTCGGTGGGCCAGCCGCCGGCGCGGCCCGGCCTGTCCTTCCAGTACACCGTGGACGTGAAGGGGCGCCTGGCGGACGAGGGCGAGTTCGGCAACATCGTGGTCCGGGCCGGTTCCGACGGCTCCATCCTGCGCCTGCGCAACGTCGCCCGGCTCGAGCTGGCGGCCCGCACCTACACCAGCTTCGGCCGGATCGACGGCAAGCCGTCCACCCTCATCCAGGTCTACCAGCTGCCCGGGGCCAACGGCATCCAGACCGCCGGCAACCTGCGCGCCCTCCTGGCCCGGATCCAGCCCGACCTGCCCGCCGGGGTCAAGGCCGAGGTGGTGCTGGACACCACCACCTTCGTCCACGCCGCCATCGACGAGGTGCTGCACTCCCTGCGCGACGCCATCATCCTCGTGCTGCTGGTGGTGTTCCTGTTCCTGGGCAGCCTGCGGGCGACCCTGATCCCCATGCTGGCGGTGCCCGTGTCCCTGGTGGGCACCTTCGCCGCCTTCGTGCCCCTGGGGTTCTCCATCAACACCCTCACCCTGTTCGCCATCGTGCTGGCGGTGGGGATCGTGGTGGACGACGCCATCGTGGTGGTGGAGGCGGTGGAGCACCACATCGAGCGGGGGCTCAGCCCGCTCGAGGCCACCGAGCGGGCCATGGCCGAGGTCTCCGGGCCGGTGGTGGCCATCGCCCTGGTGCTGTGCGCGGTGTTCGTGCCGGTGGCGTTCATGGGCGGCATCACCGGCCAGCTCTACCGCCAGTTCGCCCTGACCCTGTCCGTGGCGGTGCTTCTCTCGGCCCTGGTGGCGCTCACCCTCACCCCCGCCCTGTGCCAGATGATCCTCAAGCCGCGCACGCAGATGCGCGGCCCGGTCGGCTCGCTCCTGCGCGGCTTCAACCGGGCCTTCGACCGGGTCGCGGAGGCCTACGGCCGGACCGTGGCCATGCTGGTCCGGCGCCTGGCCATCGGCCTGGGCTGCCTGGCCGTGGCCACCGCGGCCCTGGGCGGGCTGGCCAAGTGGCTGCCCACCGGCTTCGTTCCGGACGAGGACCTGGGCTACTTCTACGCCGTGCTCACCCTGCCCGACGGCGCCTCCATGGACCGCACCGGACAGCTCTCGCGCAAGGCCGAGGCCGACCTGGCCAGGCTGCCCGGGGTGCAGAACGTGATCACCCAGGGCGGCTACAACCAGCTGAGCGGGGCCTACACCTCCAACAGCCTCAGCTTCATCGTCGTGCTCCAGCCCTGGGAGGAGCGCAAGGAGCCCGCGCTCCAGGCCCCGGCCCTCATCGCCCGGCTGCGCGGCACCTTCGGCGCCTACCCCGAAGCCCAGGCGGTGGTCACCGTGCCCCCGCCCATCCCCGGGCTGGGATCGGCCGGGGGCTTGCAGGTGGAGATCCTGGACCGGGGCGACCATCCGCCCATCGAACTGCAGCAGGTCGCCGACCGGATCGTTGCCGCCGCCGCCGCCCGGCCCGAGATCGCGGCGCCCTACAATTCCTTCCGCACCAGCGTGCCCCAGGTGAACCTGGACCTGGACCGGGACAAGGCCAAGGTGCTGGACGTGCCGGTCAGCGACGTGTTCCAGAGCCTGCAGGTGTTCCTGGGCGGCTACGAAGTGAACGACTTCAACATGTTCGGCCGCACCTACAAGGTGATGGTCCAGGCCGAACCCGAATTCCGGGCCACCCCCGGCCAGATCGGCAGCCTCTACGTGCGCACCGGCGGCGGCGCCATGGTCCCGGTGAGCACCCTGGTCCGCGGCACTTCGGCCGCGGGGCCCGACGTCATCCAGCGCTACAACATGTTCCGCGCCGCCGAGATCTCCTTCGCCAACGGCGGGCGCTCCAGCACCGGCCAGGCCATCGGGGCCATGGAGACGGCAGCCAGCGCGGGCCTGCCCCCGGGCTACGCCTTCGACTGGACCGGCACCGCCTTCCAGGAGAAGGCCGCGGGCAGCTCCCAGGCGCTCATCCTGGGCATGGGCCTGCTGTTCGTGTTCCTGTTCCTGGCCGCCCAGTACGAGAGCTGGACCATCCCCTTCGGCGTGCTGCTGGGCCTGTCCCTGGGCATCTTCGGGGCCTTCCTGGGGCTGACCCTGCGCTTCCTCGCCGGCGGCCAGACCATCAACGACGTCTACGCCCAGATCGGCATCGTCATGCTCCTGGGCCTGGCGGCCAAGAACGCCATCCTCATCGTCGAGTTCGCCAAGGAGAAGCACGGGAGCGGGCTGCCGGTGCGCGACGCCGCCCTGGAGGGCGCGCGCCTGCGCTTCCGGCCCATCCTCATGACCTCGTTCGCCTTCATCCTGGGCGTGGTGCCCCTGCTGCTGGCCGAGGGGGCCGGCGCGGCGTCCCGGCGCACCATGGGCACGGCGGTGTTCACCGGCATGACCTGCGCCACCGTGCTGGGCGTGTTCATCATCCCGGTGCTCTACACCGCCATCGAACTGGTCATGGCCAGGCTGCGCCGGCCCAAGGCGGCGCCTGATCCGGCCGGGGCCGGGGACGCCGGGCCATGAGCCGGTTCTTCATCCACCGCCCGGTGTTCGCCATCGTCGTCTCGCTGGTGATCCTCATCATGGGCGCGGTGTCGATCCTGGTCCTGCCCATTTCCCAGTACCCCAAGATCGCCCCGCCCATGGTCCAGGTCACCGTGACCTATCCCGGCGCCAGCGCCGAGACCGTGGAGCAGTCCGTGGCCACCGCGGTGGAGCAGGAGGTCAACGGCGCCGAGAACATGCTCTACATGAACTCGAAGAGTTCCAGCGACGGCACGTACATCCTGCAGGTGACTTTCGCCGTGGGCACCGACGTGGACCTGGCCTCGGTGGACATCAACAACCGGGTGCGCAAGGCCATGGCCAAGCTGCCGCAGGAGGCGGTCTCCGCCGGGGTCACCGTGGCCAAGAAGTCCCCCGACCTGCTGATGGTCATGTCGATCTATTCCCCGGACGCCAGCTACGACGACGTCTTCCTGTCCAACTACACTTCCATCAACGTCCTGGACGCCATCAACCGCACCCCCGGGGTGGGCGGCACCAGCCTGGTCGGCCAGCGCGACTACGCCATGCGCATCTGGCTGCAGCCGGACCGCCTGGCCAAGCTGGGCCTCGCCGCCTCCGACATCGCCCGGGCGATCCAGGAGCAGAACCTGCTCGCCCCGGCCGGGGCGGTGGGCGCTCCCCTGGCGCCCGAGGGGCTGGCCTTCCAGTATTCGGTCAACGTCAAGGGCCGGCTCACCGACGTGCGCGAGTTCGAGAACCTGGTGGTGCGGACCCTGTCCGACGGCTCCATGATCCGGATCAGGGACGTGGCCCGGGTCGAGCTGGCCGGCAACTCCTACAGCAGCTTCGCCCGGCTGGACGGCAAGCCGGCCACCCTCATCCAGGTGTTCCAGCTGCCCGGCGCCAATTCCATCCAGACCGCGGACAGCCTGCGCGCGCTCCTGGACCGCCTGGGCGCGCAGATGCCCGCCGGGATCAAGGCCTCCATCACCTACGACACCACCCGGTTCGTGCGCGCCTCCCTGGAGGAGGTGGTGCACGCCCTGCGCGACGCCGTGATCCTGGTGGTGATCGTAGTGTTCCTGTTCCTGGGCAGCTTCCGGGCGACCTTGATCCCCATGCTGGCGGTGCCGGTGTCCCTGGTGGGCACCTTCGCCGCCTTCGTGCCCCTGGGCTTCACCATCAACACCCTCACCCTGTTCGCCATCGTGCTGGCGGTGGGGATCGTGGTGGACGACGCCATCGTGGTGGTGGAGGCGGTGGAGCACCACATCAGCCAGGGCCTGGCGCCCCTGGCCGCCACCGAGCGGGCCATGGCCGAGGTCTCCGGGCCGGTGGTGGCCATCGCCCTGGTGCTGTGCGCGGTGTTCGTGCCGGTGGCGTTCATGGGCGGCATCACCGGCCAGCTCTACCGCCAGTTCGCCCTGACCCTGTCCGTGGCGGTGCTGATCTCGGCCCTGGTGGCGCTCACCCTCACCCCCGCCCTGTGCCGGATGATCCTGCGCCCGCGCAAGGCGGTCCGGGGCCCATTGGGGTGGCTGCTCCGGGGCTTCGACGCCGGGTTCGAGCGCATGACCCGCGGCTACCGGGGCCTGCTCGGGCTCTGCGTGCGCCGGTTCGCCCTGGTGCTGGCGTTCCTGGCGCTGCTGGCGGCGCTCACCGGCGGGCTGGCCAAGGTGCTGCCCACCGGGTTCGTCCCCATCGAGGACCAGGGCGGGCTCTACCTCATGCTCACGCTGCCCGACGGCGCCTCCATGGAGCGCACCGACCGGCTGGCGCGCAAGGCCGAGCGGGACATCCTGGCCATCCCCGGGGTCCAGGACGTGCTCACCTTCGGCGGCCTGAACATCCTGACCGGGACGTTCAGCTCCAACAACCTGACCCTGATCGCCGTGCTGGCCCCCTGGGACCAGCGGCGCACCCCGGACCTGATCCTGCGCGGCATCTTCCCCAAGTTCCAGAAGCTCGCCGCCTCCTACCCCGAGGCCCGCCCGTTCGTGGCGGTCCCGCCGCCGATCCCGGGCCTGGGCACCGCCGGCGGGTTCCAGTTCGAGCTCCAGGACAAGGGCGGGCACACCCCCCAGGACCTGGAGCGGGTGACCCGGCAGTTCCTGGCCGACGCCTCGGCCCGGCCCGAGGTGCAGAACCTGTTCAGCGGCCTGCGCACCCAGGTGCCCCGGGTGCACCTGGAGCTGGACCGGGACAAGGCCAAGGTGCTGGGCGTGCGGGTGGACCAGGTGTTCCGCACCCTGCAGATCTACCTGGGCGGGCTGCAGGTGAACGACTTCAACCGGTTCGGCAAGACCTACAAGGTCATGATCCAGGCCGACCAGCCGTTCCGGGACAGCCCCGACGCCATCCGGAACTTCTACGTGCGCTCCGACGCCGGCGACATGGTGCCGCTGGGCACCCTGGTCCGCTACGGGCCGGGCACCGGCCCCGACCTGGTGCAGCGCTACAACATGTTCCGCACGGCCGAGATCAGCGGCTCCAACGCGTCCTCGGCCAGCACCGGCCAGGCCCTGGAGGCCATGGAGGGCGCGGCCCGGGCCTCGCTGCCCCAGGGCTTCGGCTTCGACTGGACCGGCACCGCCTACCAGGAGAAGCTGGCCGGCGGTTCCCAGATGGTGACCCTGGGCATGGGCCTGGTGTTCGTGTTCCTGTTCCTGGCCGCCCAGTACAGAGCTGGGCCGTCCCGTTCGGGGTGATCCTTGGCCTGGTGCTGGGCATCTTCGGGGCGTTCCTGGGCCTGTTCTCGCGCATGGCCATCCAGAAGCTGCCCACCTTCAACGACGTCTACGCCCAGATCGGCATGGTCATGCTGCTCGGCCTGGCCGCCAAGAACGCCATCCTCATCATCGAGTTCGCCAAGGACAAGCACGACCGGGACGGGCTCGCCCCGGCCGACGCGGCGCTGGAGGGCGCGCGCCTGCGCTTCCGCCCCATCCTCATGACCTCCTTCGCCTTCCTCCTGGGCGTGGTGCCGCTGGTGATCGCCAGCGGGGCCGGGGCCTCGGCCCGGAGGACCATGGGCACCGCCGTGTTCGGCGGGATGCTGTCCGCCACCGCGCTGGGGGTGCTGGTCATCCCGGCCCTTTACGTCGCCGTCGAGCGCGTGGTGGCGGCCCTGCGCCCCCGCGCCAAAGTCCCGGCCGCCCCGGCGGCCCGGGAGGAGGAGTCGCCATGAACCGCGCGATCCGTCTGGGCCTGGTCCTGGCCGGGGCCCTCGCCCCCGCCTGCCGGATGGCCCCCACCTACGAGCGGCCCAAGGAGCCCCTGCCGGCGGCCTACGCCGGCCAGGCCGCCCAGCCCGCCCCCGGCGCGAGTTTCGCCGACCTGCCCTGGTTCGAGCTGTTCCAGGACCAGGTGCTGCAGCAGTTGATCCTGGCCGGGCTGCAGGCCAACGCCGACGTCCAGCTGGCCGCCAACCGGGTGCTGCAGACCGCCGCCCAGGTGGGCATCGCCAAGTCCTACGAGTCGCCCAGCGTGGCCTCCAACCAGGGCGCCACCCGCGGCATCGACCAGTCCACGCGCGCCCTGTACGGCACCAAGGCGACCCCATCCGACCAGTACGTGGTCAACATGGGCATCTCCTGGGAGCTGGATTTCTGGGGCAAGCTGCGCAGCCAGACCGAGGCGGCCCGGGCCCAGTTCCTGGCCAGCCGGGAGAACCAGAACCTGGTCATCCAGGGCCTGGTCACGAGCATCGCCCAGGCCTACTTCCAGCTCCGGGAGCTGGATGCCGAGCTGGACCTGGCCCGGGCCACCCTGGGCTCGCGCTGGCAGTCCCTGCAGCTGATGCAGCTGCGCCACGAAGGCGGCGTCTCCAGCATGTCGGACGTGAACCAGGCCCAGTCCCTGGTGCAGTCGGCGTCCGTGGTCATCCCCATGCTGGAGCAGCAGATCGCCCAGCAGGAGGGCGCCATCGACGTGCTCCTGGGGCGCTACGGGGACCCGGTGCCCCGCGGGCTGCCCCTGGACGACCAGCGCCTGACCGTGTCGGTGCCGCCCGGGCTGCCGTCCGACCTGCTCGAGCGCAGGCCAGACGTGCGCATGGCCGAGCAGCAGCTGGTGGCCGCCAACGCCCAGATCGGCGTGGCCAAGGCCGAGCTGTTCCCCTCCATCCAGCTCACGGCCGGCAACGGCTACGCCAGTCCCGGGCTGTCCAGCCTGGTGGGGCCCGGCTCCAAGATCTGGAACGTGGGCGCCGGCCTAACCACCCCGATCTTCAGTGCCGGGCGGCTGCACGCCCAGGTCCGCCTGAGCGAGCTGCAGCAGCAGCAGATGGTGCTGCAGTACGCCAAGGCGGTGCAGCAGGCCTTCAACGATGCCTCCACCTCCCTGGTGTCGGTGCAGAAGACCCGCGAGACCCGGATCCAGCAGCAGGACCTCACCGCCACCCTGGACAAGCAGGTGGACCTGGCCAACCAGCGTTTCATGGGAGGCGTGGCCGCCTACCTGGAAGTCCAGGACGCCGAGCGCGCCGCCTTCGACGGCGAGCGCAACCTGGTCCAGGCCAAGCGCGACGAGCTGCTGGCGGTGCTGGCGCTGTACAAGGCCCTGGGCGGCGGCTGGACCCCGGAGGGCGGCTCCTGATCGATCCGGCCTGAGGAGGGGTGGATGACGATTGGACAGACCGTAACCTTGCGATCAGACGGACCGCAGGCCAGCAATGGGACGGCTATCTGGGTTTCGATTGGACGCTAGGCTGGGTCCCTCCCCCTGCCCCCGGTTCGCGGCGCCCCGCCTGGCCGAAGCGTTGGCGGATAGGCCGGTGGTCCTGGTCCACGGCCCTCGTCAAAGCGGCAAAACCACCCTGACCTCCATTGCCACCGTTTCCAGCAAAGGATGCGGTGGGTGAAGTGAAGGCCAAGATGGTTGCCAGGACAAATGCCCTTTTTAGCACGCGTTTCTCCTTGGTAGATGGGTATTATATTTTGGGATTAATTAGCGCTTACCGTGTTGTTTCATGAAAAACATGGTTATTTTTCAGATAATTAGCTTGCAGATTAGAGCGTATCGATGCGCTTGACCCATCGTCCCCTCTCTGGGCGATAGCCAATTGAATGCCGTGAATGGCATCCTGGTTACAGGTATTCTACGAATTGTTACAGAGTTATTTAATCGTTGTATATCCTAGCTTCGTAATATAGGCACTTGTTTGCAGGTTCGCTCGATTCCAGAGCCTGGTCACGAGCATCGCCCAGGCCTACTTCCCGCTCCGGGAGCTGGATTCCGAACTGAACCCCACCAGGTCCAGGACGCCGAGCGCGCCACCTTCGACGGCGAGCGCAACCTGGTCCAGGCCAAGCGCGACGAGCTTCGGGCGGTGCTGGCGCTGTACAAGGCCCCGGGCGGCGGCTGGACCCCGGAGGGCGGCTCTCAGAGGTAGCCCAGGCTCCGGGCCCTGGCGGTCAGTTCCTCGCGGAAGTCCGGATGGGCGATGCCGATGAGCGCCCGGGCCCGTTCCCGCACGGTCCGGCCGCGCAGGCGCGCCACTCCGTGCTCGGTGACCACGTGGTCCACGTGGGAGCGGTGCAGGGTGACGGCGGAGCCCTCGGGCAGCGTCGGGCACGATGGTGGACACGGTGCCGCCCTTGGCGGTGCTGTAGCAGGCGATGATGCTCTTGCCCAGGCCGTCGAGGCCGTCCACCGCGCCCTGGGCGGTGTCGGACTGGCCGCCGGTGCCGGAGTACTGGTTGGGGCCGATGGACTCGCTGGCCACCTGCCCGGTGAGGTCCACGGAGATGCAGGTGTTGATGGAGACCATCCGCGAATTCTGGCGGATCACCGCCGGGTCGTTGACCCAGACCCCGCGCTGCGAAATCCACGGCGACGTTGTCGTCCAGCCAGTCGTAGAGCCTGCGCGAGCCCATGGCGAAGGTGGCGATGAACTTGCCGGGCCGGAGCGCCTTGCGCCGGTTGGTGATGACGCCCAGCTCGTAGAGCTCCATCATGGAGTCCACCATCATCTCCGTGTGCACCCCCAGGTCCTTCTTGCCCCGGAGGGCCAGGGCGGCGGCGTTGGGGATGCCGCCGATGCCCAGCTGGATGGTGGAGCCGTCGGCCACCAGGTCGGCGATGTAGCCGCCGATGGCGTGGTCGGTGGGGGACGGGTCGGGCGAGGGCAGGGTGGGCACCTCCTGGTCGTTCTCCACGAAGAAGTCCACCTGGGCGACGTGGACCTGGGTGTCGCCAGGGTCCGCGGGAGCTGCGGGTTGACCTCCAGCACCACGAGGCGGGCGGCCTCGATGATGTCCTTCTCGTAGGTGATGCCCAGGGAGAGGGAGACGAAGCCGTGCTTGTCGGGCGGGGTGCAGGTGCCGAAGAAGATGTCCGGCGGGTGCGCGATGCTGCGGTCGCGGGCGGCGCGTGTGGAGCATGTTGGGCACGTAGGTGACCAGGCCCATGCCCTTCTTCAGGGACTCGCGCGAACCGGGCGCATGGAACCAGCTGGCCAGCTCGAAGTGGCCCTTCATCTCGGGTCTCATGTAGAAGTCGTAGGGCTTCAGAGTCAGGCAGGAGAACACCCGCACGTTCTCCACCCGGCCGGCCACCGTGTGGAAGCGCCCCATGCAGGCCTGGGGCTCGGAGGCGCACATGGCGACGATCACGTCGTTGTCGCTGCCGATGTGGGACACGGCGGTATCCGCGTCCACCAGACGGCTCTGGTAGATGTCCCTGGCGTTCATGGGTTTCTCTCCTAGGAAAGAAATTCGGACAGGCCGCGGGCCAGGTAGCGTCCGATGGTCTCCACCAGGGCCCGCGTGTTCTTGGGCGATTCGTCGAAGGCGGTCTCGATGCCGAAGTAGTGGGCGATGCCCAGGAGGTATTCGATGGCGGTGCCCTCGTCGAGTTCCGGGGCGGCGCTGGTGACCATGAGCCCCGGCGGCCGCCGGCGGTAGCCGTTGGTGAAAGCCGCCGTAGTAGTCGCGCACCGAACGTGGGCAGCACGAATTCGGCCTCGCGCACGATGTTGTAGCAGTTCTTGTCGATGGAGAGGAAGACCAGCCAGAGCCAGAGGCCGCGGAGCTCGAACTCCAGGGGGTTGAGGCGCCCGACGCCCGGGACGGCCAGGTTCCTGGAGATGAAGGCGCGCACATCCTGGCCGACCCGGGCGATGAGGGTCGGCGTAGAAGGCTCTCCTTGGATTCGAAGTGGCTGTAGAAGGCCCCCACCGACAGCCGGGCGGCGTCGGTCACCTCGTGGATCTTGGTCTCGAAGTAGCCCGTTCTCGCCGAACAGCCGGCGCCCGGAGCGGAGCAGGCGCTCCCGCGCTCCGCCGTCCAGGGGGACCGGCAGCGGGCGTGGCCATCCCGCCGAACACCCGGGCCGGATCGAAGGTGAGGCCGCGGAACAGTCCCTCGGCAAGGATGCCGCGCACCGTCCCGAGATCGACGGGGACGGCGAAGAAGGCTTTCCGCACCCCGCAGAAGCGCAGGCCGCCGAAGGCGAAGAGGTATTCGGCCAGGCCCACCTCCTGGCCCAGGGCGGCGCCCAGGCTCCGGGTGTAGATGGCCACCAGGCGCTGCTCGAATTCCAGGTAGCGGTACTGCCCCTCGCGGAAGACGGAGACCAGGCCGGGGTTCTCCGAGGAGAGGTTGACCACCAGGTCAGCCAGGTGGTCGAGCCGCTGGCGCGGCGTCTCCCCGCGGAGGCCGTCCAGGGCCGTGCGGATCCATTCCAGGACGCCGCCGAGAATGACCTTGAAGAGGGCTTCCTTGCTGTTGAAGTACCGGTAGAACACGCCGTTGGAAAGGCCGGCGGCGCGGCAGATCTCGGCCACCGAGACCGTGCCGTACCACTTCCGGGCGAACAGATCAATGGCTGTGGCCTGCAGACGCCCCTCTGTCTCCGGATTGCCACGCCCCAGGGTGGTCACGGTCGTCTCCTTGGCCCATGACGTCACTCTACTTGAAATCAATTAATGAGAGATGATTCGGTTTTCAAAAAAAGGATAGGCTTCAGGGTAGGTCCAGGCAAGTGGGAAAAATTAAAAATATAATAGTTTTGTATCGCGAATTGATTTTAAAGTTAAAAAATTCAATAAAATTTTGACAAAATCATTAAAATTCAAACATAAAATATAAAAATTTAATTATAAAAAAATTCTTGACGAATTTTAATCGTTAAGCATATTTGATGAGAACCGATTCATTTCTTAATTGAGGACCGATCATGCACATCGGCATCATCGGTCACGGGACCTGGCTCCCAGCCGAGCGCATGACGGCTGCCAGCCTCGCCGCGGCGACCGGCATTCCGGAAGACGTCATCGCCACCAAGTTCGGCGTGAAGACCAAGCCCGTGGCGGGCCCCACCGAGCCCACGGCCCGCATGGGGCTGGCCGCGGCCCGCAGGGCCCTGGACGATGCCGGCATCGCCGGCGGCTCGGTGGACCTGGTGATCTGGTGCGGCGCCCAGCACAAGGACTATCCCTGCTGGCTGGCCGGGCTCTACGTGGCCGAGCAGATCGGCGCCCGGCAGGCCTGGAGCTTCGACATGGAAGCCATGTGCGGGTCCATGATGGTGGCCCTGGACCTGGCCAAGTCCCTCATGCTGACCCACCGGGAGCTGGATACCGTCCTCCTGGTTTCGGGCTACCGCAACAACGACCTCATCGACCTCGCCGTCCCCGAGACCCGGTTCATGCTGGACATCGGCTCCGGCGGCGCCGCCCTGGTGCTGAGGAAGAACGCCGGCCGGAACGCGGTCCTGGCCTCGTCCTTCCGGGGCGACGGCTCCCTGTCCGAGATGTGCGTCGTGCCGACCCTTGGCGCCAAGGCGTGGCCGCCGGCCCCGGGGGACGAGGCGCGCGCCCACTTCGCGGTGCCGGACGAGGAAGCCTTCAAGGCGAAGCTCGGAGAGATCACCATGCCCAACTTCTACGCGGTGATCCGCGAGGCCCTGGCGAAATCGGAATTGCCGCCCGGCGCCGTCGACTACCTGGCCATCCTCCACTTCAAGCGCAGCGCCCACGAGGCGGTGCTGGCCGAACTGGGCCTGCGGCCGGACCAGAGCACCTACCTGGACGACTACGGCCACATCGGCCAGAACGACCAGGTGCTTTCCCTGGAGCTGGGCCTCCGGGACGGCAGGGTCCGCGACGGGTCCAACATCGTCTTCGTGGGCGCCGGACTCGGGTTCGTCTGGGCCGCCACGGTCATCCGTTGGGGCCCCTGGGCCGGGGCAGAGCACAAGGAGGTCGTATGACCCGCTGCGCCATGATCGCCGCCACCGGCAGCTACCTGCCGGAAATCCAGGTGCACAACGACGAGCTGCGCCGCCGTTTCGCCCACCTGCCCGGGTTCGTGGACAAGATGGAGGCGTCCTCGGGCATCACCTGCCGCTGGCACGCGCCGGAGGACTGGGCCACCTCCGACCTGGCCCTGCCCGCCGCCCGCCAGGCCCTGGAGCGGGCCGGGCTGGGGCCGGAGCAGGTGGACCTGATCATCCTCGGCACCGACTCGCCCGACTACATCACCCCGGCCACGTCGGTGGTGCTGCAGCACAAGCTGGGCGCCAGGAACGCCGGCACCTTCGACATCGGCTGCGCCTGCGCCTCGTTCCCCACCGCCCTGGCCTGCGGCGCCGGCTGGATCGCCACCAACCCGGCGGTCCGCACGGTGCTGGTGGTGGGCGTCTACCTCATGCACAAGCTGGCCGCCGCAGACGACCCGCTGACCTTCTTCTACGGCGACGGCGCCGGCGCCGCGGTGCTGGTGGCCGCCGACCGGCCCGGCTTCATCGGCTCCGCCGCCCAGGCCGACGGCGCCTACCACAAGCACTGGGGCATTTACTCCGGCGGCACCTTCGAACCGGCCACCGTGGCTTCGGTGCAGGCCGGGCGGACCCAGGTGAAGGCTGCTGGAGCGCTATCCGCCCGAGATCAACCACGAGGGCTGGCCCCGGCTGGTGCGCAAACTGGCGGCCGGCTGCGGCTTCCAGGTCCCGGAGATCGACTTCATCCTCTTCACCCAGGTGCGCAAGCCGTCCATCGAGCTGGTGATGGCCGACCTCGGCCTGCCCATGGCGCGGACCCACACCATCATGGAGGCCTGGGGCTACACCGGCTCCGCCTGCATCCCCATGGCCCTGGACGACGCCCTGGCCAAGGGGAAGATCCATTCCGGCGACCGCCTGGTCCTGGTGGGCTCGGGCGTGG
The DNA here is from genome assembly GCA_963816585.1 of uncultured Holophagaceae bacterium. Lineage (GTDB taxonomy): Bacteria > Acidobacteriota > Holophagae > Holophagales > Holophagaceae > Mesoterricola. The sequence continues at coordinate 21,759 of CAWFOJ010000193.1, forward strand.
GCTACAACCAGGCCGCGGCCGCACTTCCTCATGCCGTAGGGGCCCCGGGGCCCCACCCGAATCCGCTGGTTTCCCGAGTCATCCGGTTTTTTCGCAGCATCACGGCAGTCCCCTTCTTCCCACCCCCGGATGGCGACTCCACCACGGTCCCCATCCCCTCCGCGTTGAAAGGAGCCCACATGAAAGTCAGGTTCACCGTCGTCGCCGCCGCCTCCATGGTCGCCATGAGCCTCGGCGCCCAGATCCCCAGCATCCCGGTCACGGCCAACACCAACATCTCCATCTCCGGCCTGCTGGCCGTCGGCGCCAAGGCCAGCAGCATCACCCACACTTCCCGCACCGGCCTGGCCGACGAGTACTACCTCTGCGACAACACCTCCCGCCTCTACATCAACGCCAACTCCAAGATCGCGGATGGCTGGCTGGTGATCGGCCAGATCGGCAGCCGGTTCGAGGTCAACAACGGCCCTGGCAACGCCCTCGTTCCCGCCGCGCCCGCGGTGGGGACCACGGGAGCCCTGTACGGCGGGTGGGCGGAGGACGATACCTGGGGCGGCATCTCCAGCCCCTACGGCACCATCACCTTCGGCAAGTGCACCATCTACTACTCGGACACCATCGCCACCGATGCCCTGGGCGTCGCCGGCGCCGGGGAGAGCTACCGCATCTGGGACGCCAACAACCTGGCCACCTTCAACCTCCTGGACGGGGTCCAGCAGTACAGCAAGGGCTTCTCCGTCGGCAGCAAGTACACTATGGGCAACACCCGCTCCCAGAACACCGTGCGCTACACCTCGCCCATGCTCGGCAAGTTCATGCTCGTCGTCGCCGCCTCGAAGAACCCCTATGGGTCCGAACTCCAGTACGGAGACGCCACCCCGTTCTCCTACGAGAACGGCGGCATGATCTTCGCCAAAGGGATCTACAATGACGGTCCCCTGAGCTCGTCGCTGAGCCTGCTGGATGTGAAGGTGCAGGGCGGCATGACGGTGGGCAACGGCAACACCCAGGCCTACCGCGCCGGCGTCGCCTACAAGTTCCCCTTCGGGCTGAAGGTGGGCGTGGTCTTCGACCACACCGCGGTCACCAACAGCATCATCACGGCCACCAATCCCAACGGCGACACGGCCAAGCGCGACGTCGTCGAGGTCCCCGTCGCCTACTACATCGGGGACCATGCGCTGTTCGCCACCTACACCCATGCCGGCAACACCTCCAGCATCAGCAACAGCTCCGCCACCCAGTACAACCTCGGCTACGACTACTCCCTGACCAAGCGGGCCTTCGTCGGCGTCAGCTACGCCTCGATCATCAACGGCACCGCCTCGGCCTACGCCCCCTTCCTGGCGGCGACCAACCTCGGGCCCACCAGCCCGGTCATGGGGGAGAACTGGCACCAGGTCAGCCTGGATTTCCAGGTACCTGGTTCTAGCGGCGCCCTCCCACCGCACCGTCAGGAGGCAACATGAGACTCGATCGCTCCATCCTCGGCGGCCTCGGCCTGGCCTGCGCGCTCGCCCTGGGCGCCGGGCCGGCCCGGGCCCAGGACATCAAGATCGCCCACGTCTACGACAAGACCGGGCCGCTCGAGGCCTACGCCAAGCAGACCCAGACCGGCCTGCTCATGGGCCTGAGCTACGGCACCAAGGCCACCATGACGATCAACGGCCACAAGCTGGTGGTCATCGAGAAGGACAACCAGGGCAAGCCGGACGTGGGCAAGGCGCAGCTGGCCTCGGCCTTCGCCGACGACCACGCCGACCTGGCGGTGGGGCCCACCAGCTCCGGGGTGGCCCTGGCCATGCTGCCGGTGGCGGAGGAGTACAAGAAGATCCTGGTGGTGGAGCCCGCCGTCGCCGATTCCATCACCGGCGACAAGTGGAACCGCTACATCTTCCGCACCGGCCGCAATTCCTCCCAGGACGCCATCTCCAACGCCGTGGCGCTGGACAAGGCGGGCACCTCCATCGCCACCCTGGCCCAGGACTACGCCTTCGGCCGCGACTTCGTCACCGCCTTCAAGGGGGCTGCTCAAGCACGCCACGCCTGGTGCACGAGGAGTACCTGCCGCCCATGACCACCGACTTCACCGCCGGCGCCCAGCGGCTGTTCGACTCCCTCAAGGACCGCCCTGGGCGGAAGATCATCTTCATCAACTGGGCCGGGGGCGGGCAACCCGTTCAAGATCGCCGACCTGGACCCCAAGCGCTACGGCATCGAGATCGCCACCGGCGGCAACATCCTGCCGGCGCTGGCGGCCTACAAGGCCTTCCCGGGCATGGAGGGGGCCGCCTACTACTACTACGAGATCCCCCAGAATCCCATCAACAAGTGGCTGGTGGCCGAGCATCTCAAGGAATTCAACGCGCCGCCCGACTTCTTCACCTGCGGCGGCATGTGCGCCGGCCTGGCCATCTGCGAGGCCCTGAAGAAGACCGGCGGCAGCACGGATACCGAGAAGCTCATCGCCACCATGGAAGGCATGTCCTTCGACACCCCCAAGGGCAAGATGATCTTCCGCAAGGAGGACCACCAGGCTTTGCAGGTGATGTACCATTTCAAGATCAAAGTCGATCCGAACGTGGCGTGGGCCATCCCCGAACTGGTCCGGGAAATCCCCATCAAGGAGATGGATATCCCCATCCGCAACAAGAGTTGAACTGGGCCGGCGCCGGCCTCCCGGGCGCTCCGGCGCCCGCGAGGCTGGCCTAGGTCCGCATCCCCCCGGCACGAGTGACCATGACCTTCGCTCTGGAAACCAGAGACCTCACCATCCGGTTCGGCGGCCACGTGGCGGTGGACGCCGTGTCCTGCGGCTTCGCCCCCGGCACCCTCACGGCCATCGTCGGCCCCAACGGCGCCGGCAAGACCACCTACTTCAACCTGATCTCGGGCCAGCTCAAGGCCACGGCCGGCAAGGTGTTCCTGCACGGCGAGGACCTCAGCGGGCGGTCCGCCGCCCAGCGCAGCCACCGGGGCATCGGCCGGGCGTTCCAGCTGACCAATCTCTTCCCAAACCTGAGCGTCCTGGAGAACGTCCGCCTGGCGGTGCAGTCCCGGGCCGGGCTCGGGCACAACCTGGTGAGCATCTGGAGCAGCCACCGGGAACTCATCGGCCGCGCCGAGGAGGTGCTGGAGACCGTGGCCCTCGCCGGGAAGCGGAACCTGGCCGCCGCCGCCCTGGCCCACGGCGACCAGCGCAAGCTGGAGGTGGCCATCCTCATGGCGCTGGAGCCGGACGTGTTCATGTTTGACGAGCCCACCGCCGGCATGGGCGTGGACGAGGTGCCGGTGATCCTGGACCTGATCCGCGCCCTCAAGGGCCGCAGCGACAAGACCATCCTGCTGGTGGAGCACAAGATGGACGTGGTCCGGGAGCTTTCCGACCGGATCGTGGTGCTGCACAACGGCGCTCTGGTGGCCGACGGCGAGCCGGCGGACGTGATGGCCTCGCCGGTGGTGCAGGAAGCCTACCTGGGCGTGGTGGTGGGCAGATGAGCGAACCGCTGCTGCAGCTCCAGGGGGTGCACACCCACATCGGCGCCTACCACATCCTGCAGGGGGTGGACCTGGAGGTGCCCCGCGGCGGGCTCACCGTGCTGCTGGGCCGCAACGGCGCCGGCAAGACCACCACCCTGCGCACCATCATGGGCCTGTGGCGAGCCTCGGCGGGCTCTATCCGCTTCGAGGGCGAAGCCATCCCGCGCTGCGCACGCCCGACATCGCCCGCCTCGGCATCGCCTACGTGCCGGAGAACATGGGCATCTTCGCCGATCTCACGGTGCGCGAGAACCTGCTCCTGGCCGCCCGCGGCGCCCGCCGGCGCCGAGCACATGGACCGCGGCGGCTGGACTGGATCTTCGGCCTGTTCCCGGCGCTGAAGAAGTTCTGGCAGCATCCGGCCGGGCTGCTGTCCGGCGGCCAGAAGCAGATGCTGGCGGTGGCCCGGGCCATCATCGAGCCGCGCCAGCTGCTGCTGGTGGACGAGCCCAGCAAGGGGCTGGCGCCGGCCATCGTCCAGAACATGATCGCCGCGTTCCGCGAGCTCAAGCAGACCGAGACCACCATCCTGCTGGTGGAGCAGAATTTCCATGTCGCCCGCCAGGTCGGCGACCGGGTGGCGGTCATGGACGGGGGCCGCATCGTCCACACCGGCACCATGGCCGCCCTGGCCGCGGACGAGCCGCTGCAGCGCAGCCTGCTGGGGCTGTCGCTGGCGGCCCACCAGTGATGGAGGAGCGCCGATGAGTTCTCCCGCCCCCGCCGCCCAGGATGCCCTGCCCACCGCCAGGGCGGACCGGCTGCCGCTGCTGCTGCTGCCGGTGCTGGCCCTGGCGGCGCTGCCGGCCGACCGGCTCGTTCTCCACCTGGGTCACCCTCACCTTCGCCGGCCTGGCCATGGGCATGATCATCTTCATCATCGCCTCCGGCCTGACCCTGGTGTTCGGCCTGATGGACGTGCTCAACTTCGGCCACGGCGTCTTCATCACCCTCGGCGCCTTCATCGCCGCCTCGGTGCTGGGCCGGCATGGCCGGGGTGGACCGCCAGCGGGCGCCTGTCCCTCAACCTGGCGGCGGTGGCTGCTGACCATGCTGGTGGCGATGGCCGGTGGCGGGCCTGGTGGGGCTGCTGTTCGAGCGCGCCATCATCCGCCCGGTCTACGGCCAGCCGCTGAAGCAGATCATGATCACCATGGGCGGCATGATCGTCGGGGTGGAGCTCATCAAGGTGTTCTGGGGCGCCGAGCAGATCCCCCTGCCTCTGCCCGCCGCCTTCCGCGGTTCGCTGCTGTTCGGCGACGCCGCGGTGGAGAGGTACCGGCTCATCGCGGTCGGCGGTGGGGCTGGTGGTGTTCGCCGGCATGGGCTGGGTCCTCACCAGCACCAAGATCGGCCTGCTGATCCGGGCCGGGGTGCAGGACCGGGAGATGGTGGAGAGCCTGGGCTACCGCATCGGCCGGCTGTTCATCGGGGTGTTCGCGGCGGGCTCGGCGCTGGCGGGCCTGGGCGGGGTGATGTGGGGGCTGTACCAGCAGGGCATCACCCCGGAGATGGGCGGCCAGATCAACGTGCTGCTGTTCATCGTCATCATCATCGGCGGCATGGGCTCGGTGGGCGGCTGCTTCCTGGGCGCGCTGCTGGTGGGCCTGGTGACCAACTACGCCGGCTTCCTGTTCCCCAAGGTGGCCCTGTTCTCCAACATCCTCCTGATGGTGGTCGTCCTGCTCTGGCGCCCCCGGGGCATCTATCCGGCGGTGAAACGATGATGCTGCGCCGACTGCTCTCCGGCGACCTGCCCCGCAGCCGGGTCCTGGCGGCGGTGCTGGTGCTGATCCTGGCCGGGCTCCTGCTCACCCCCTTCGTCTTCCCCGGCGCCAAGTCCATCAACGTCGCCGCCAAGATCTGCGTCTTCATCGTCCTGGTGGCCAGCTTCGACCTGCTGCTGGGCTACACCGGCATCTTCTCCTTCGCCCACACCATGTTCTTCGGCATCGGCGCCTACGGCGTCGCCATCGCCCTCACCCGCATGGGGCCTTCCTGGGCGGCGGTGGCCGCTGGGCATCGCCGCCGCGCTGGCCTGCTCCCTGCTCCTGTCCCTGCTGATCGGCCTGTTCAGCCTGCGCGTCAAGGCGCTGTTCTACGCCATGATCACCCTGGCGGTGGCCAGCGCCTTCCAGACCTTCGCCTCCCAGCTCTCCAACTTCACCGGCGGCGAGGACGGCCTCAGCTTCAAGGTCCCGGCACTGCTGTCGCCGGCCTTCTCCCTTTCCCCGCATCCGTTCCTGCGGGTCAGCCTGGACGGGAGGCTGATCTCCTACTACCTGCTGCTGGCGGCCGCCGTGGCGCTGTTCCTGGCCATGCTGCGCATCGTCAACTCCCCCTTCGGCCGGGTGCTGCAGGCCATCCGCGAGAACGCCTTCCGCGCCGAGGCGCTGGGCTACCGGCTGGTGTTCTACCGCACCGGCTCCAACGTCATCTCCGCCGCCTTCGCCACCCTGGCCGGGGCCCTGCTGGCGCTCTGGCTGCGCTACAACGGCCCGGACACCTCCCTGTCGTTCGAGATCATGATCGACATCCTGCTCATGGTAGTGATCGGCGGCATGGGCACCCTGTATGGGTCGGTGCTGGGCGCGACCCTGTTCATCATCGTGGAGAACTACCTGCAGGACCTCATGAAGTTCGCCAGCCACGGGCTGGCCGGGGTGCCGCTGCTGCGGGACCTGGTGAACCCGGACCGCTGGCTGCTCTGGCTGGGGCTCCTGTTCGTCCTGAGCGTGTACCGCTTCCCCGCCGGCATCGTCGGCAGGCTGCGCGCCCAGGCCCGGAGGCTGGACTGACATGGCCTATCTGCGCGCCAACGACGTGGACCTGTACTACGAGTTCCACGGCCCCGAGGACGGTGAGCCGCTCATCCTCAACAATGGGGTGTTCATGAACACCGGTTCCTGGGCCTTCCAACTGCCGGACCTGGCCCGGCGCTACCGGGTGCTGGCCTACGACATGCGCGGCCAGGGCCGGAGCGGGCACCCGGAGGGGAGTACACCCTCGGCCTGCACGCCCGGGACCTGGTGGCGCTGATGGACGCGCTGGGCATCGCCAAGGCGCACATGGTCGGCACCTCCTACGGCGGCGAACTGAACCTGGAACTGGGCATCCGCCATCCGGAGCGCTGCCATGCCCTGGTGATCATCGCCTCGGTCTCCCACAGCGACCCGCTGTGCGCGGCCATGGTGGAGCGCTGGCGGCTGGCCGCCGAGACCGGCGACGGGCCGCTGTTCTTCCGGCTGATCTACGCCGACGTCTATTCGGAGGCCTTCCTGGTCCGGCGCCCGGACCTGATCCCCATGGCCGAGGAGCGCTACGCCAGCCTGGACCTGGCCGCCGCCGGGCGGCTGCTGCGGAGCTTCCAGCGCTTCGACGTCGCCGCCGAACTGGGCCGGATCGCGCTGCCCACCTGCATCGCTTCGGCCGAGACCGACATCCTGAAGCCCAGGCGCTACGGCGAGATCATGCACCGGGCCATCGCCGGCTCCGAGTTCCACCTGGTCGCGGAATCCGGCCACGTGGCGGTGCTGGAGCAGCCGGCGGTGGTCAACACCATCATCCTCGGGTTCCTGGCCAAGCATCCGTTCTGAAGCCGTGGAGGGGCAGCTGATGTTCAAGGGGCCGCTGGACCAGTTGGCGTGGTGGAACCGGCAGGCGCTGCTCCAGGCCGGCCTGGAGCCGTTCCAGGTGCCTGCCGCGGCCGGGCCGCAGACGGCCTTCGCCGGCGGCTCGGGGCCGATGGTGGTGCTGCTGCACGGCGCCGGCGACCAGGCGGGGACCTGGGCCAAGGTGGTGCCGGCCTTGCTGGAGCGCCATTCCCTGGTCGTCCCTGATCTCGCCGGGCACGGCGACAGCGCTCCCGCCACCGGCCCCATCGAGGCGGCCGCCGTCGTCGATGGGCTGGAGGCGCTGCTGGCCAGCCTGGCCGGGGCGCAGGCGCCGACCTTGGTGGGGAATTCCCTGGGAGCCTGGATGGCCCTGGTGCTGGCGCACCGGCGTCGGCACCAGGTGCGGCGGGTGGTGGCCGTCAACGGCGGGCCGCTGCGCCACGAGGCCGAAGGGGTGACCCTGATGCCCCGCACCCGCGCCCAGGCGCGGGAGACCCTGGCCTGGACCCGGGACCCGGGCGCGCCGGAACTGCCGGACGCGATCCTCGACGACCTGGTCCGGATCGCCGCGGACGGGCCTCTCGCCCGGTTCGCGGCGGCGGCCGCCGGCCATTCGGTTTGGCTCCTGGATGAGGACCAGCTGGGCCAGTTGCGGGTGCCAGTGCGGCTCATCTGGGGCGCCTCCGACCGGCTGCTGCCGCTGGCCTACGCCCAGCGGATGCTGGCGGCCCTGCCCGACGCCAGGCTGGTCACCCTCGAGCGCTGCGGCCACGTCCCCCAGCAGGAGGCGCCCGGGCCGTTCCTGGCCGCCCTGTTGGGGGTATTGTCAGAGGCGGATCCATCTGGAACCGGAGGATGAACATGGCCAACCACGCAGTTGCCCTGGCCCTGGCGCTGGCCGCCAGCCTGCCGGTGCTCCAGGCCGCGCCGTCGGCAGGCCGCCGGCGCTGGGAGATCGCCACCTTCACCTGGATCGAGCGGGCGCCGGCGGAGAAGGGGGCGGCGCCCAACAGCCAGCCCCTGGTGGCAGACCCCGCCCTGGTGGCGAAGGCGCTGGGCTCGGTGCAGTGCCACGCCGGCGCCCAGGCCGAGCCCCTGTTCGCGGCGGACGAGGCGGCCGACCTGGGCCGGATCATGGCCCAGGCCCTGGCCGTCGCCGGCCCGGGGGAGGACCTGCAGCTGGTCAGCACCGCCAAGCGCGGGAGCGGCGCCTTCAAATCCTCCCTGGCCGTCACCGCGCGGGCCTTCGTCCAGGACGGCAGGCTCAACCTGATCGTCCACGACGTCCGCCTGGACCTGGTGCAGGAGTTCCTCATCTTCAACAAGGTCCCGGACTACCAGTTCGGTTCCCGGGCCGCCGCCGGCCCCGCCGTGCTGACCGCCGCCGGAGCCGAAGCGCGCCGGGCGGACTGGGTCGTCCTGCCCCTGGGGCAAGCCGCCGCGGCGACGCCGGACACCCCCGCGGCGGCGCCGGCCCCCGCCGGGCCGCCGCCGCCCGCCGAGCCGCCGCCCCCCTCCGCCAACCTGCTGGAGCGCTTGCGCGTCCTGAAACAGGCGCGGGAATTGAACCTCATCACGGAGGAGGAGTACACCCAGAAGCGGCAGGAACTGCTCAAGAGCTTTTGAACAAAAAACAACCCCTGCCAATGGGTTGCAGGGGTTTGGACTGGAGCGGGCGAACGGGATCGAACCGTCGACGTTCAGCTTGGGAAGCTGACATTCTACCACTGAATTACGCCCGCGCTGGGTCCATCCTACTGGAGCGCCCGGCGGAATTCCAGCCCCCAATTGCCACGCTTGGTGGGCTGGCGACGCCGTGGCTACACTTGGGCCCAGGAGGCGACGGCCGCCCAGGCGCAGGCGGGCCTTCGGAAAGGAAGGCGATGGAGGATCCAGGGCAGGGCTCCGGGGGCCCCCAGGGCGCCCGCCGGGCCGGACGCGGGCGGGCGGCGGCGGGCATCGCCTGCATCCTGGTCTCCGCCTCCTGTTACGGCTGCATGCCCATTTTCGGCCGGTTCGCATTCCGCTCGGGGGCGGACCTGCCTACCTTGCTGGCGTTGCGCTTCACCCTGGCCGCCCTGTGCATGTGGGGGGTGTTCGCCTGGCGCCGCCAGACGCTCCCCCGGGGCCGGTACCTGGCGGCGCTCCTGGCCATGGGCGCCATCGGCTACGCGGGGCAGGCGTTCTGCTACTTCGAGGCCATCACCCTCGCTTCGGTGGGGCTGGTGGCCCTGCTGCTGTACCTGTTCCCGGCCATGGTGGCGGTGCTCAACTGGCTGGTGCTGGGCCATCCCCTGAGCCGCCCGCAGGTGGCGGCGGTGGCGGTGGCCCTGGCCGGCAGCGCCCTCACCGTCGGCAGGGCCGGGGCCGGCTCGCTTCTGGGGGTCCTGCTGAGCCTCCTGGCCGCGGTGATCGTCGCCTTGTACATCCTGGCGGGCAGCCTGCTGCCCGCCACCGTCACGCCCACGGCCACCTCCACCGTGATCATTTCCTCGGCGGCCATGGTCTGCGCAGGCGTCGCGGCGTCCCGGGGGCTGCATGCCCCCGGGACGCCGGCCGGGTGGGCGGCGCTGCTGGGTGTGGCGTTCTTCTGCACGGTCCTGCCCATCCTGCTCTTCTTCGAGGGGCTGGAACGGGTGGGGCCGGTGCGGGCCTCGGTATACTCCACCGTGGAGCCCTTGGTCACCCTGGGACTGGGGGCGCTGCTGCTGGGGGAGCCCATCACCGCCACCCGGCTGCTGGGGGGCGCGCTCATCGTGGCGGCGGTGATCCTCCTGGCCCGGGAGGAATTGCACCAAGCAGCCACGACGCCAGGGATTCGCCCCCCAGCACCCGCTGTTCCGCCACCCACAACGGCAGCGTGAGATTCAGCGGCTCATCCAGTTTCACCGCGTCCTTCTCGGTGCACACCAGGCCGGCGGCCCCCGCCGCCGCGGCGGCCGCCTGCAGGCGCTGCAGGCGGCCGTGGGTGAGGACCTGGTGGTCCCGGAAACTGCACGTGCCGCACCAGGGCAGCCCCGCCACCAGGAGGTCCGCATAGAAGGCGTTGGGATGGCCCAGGGCGCAGAAGGCGAACAGGGGCCCGGGAACCGGGGCGGGAAGCTCCAGGCGCTCCCGGGTGCCGAACCGGCGCAGGGCGCCGATGGCAAAGTCCAGCCAGAACACCGGGCCGCCGGAGCCGTAGCGCTCCCACCAGGCCAGGATCCGGCCCCGGTCGGCGCGGCCGCCCCGGGTCACCACCAGGCAGGAGGCCCGGGCGGCGCTGGCCATGGGTTCCCGTAGGTCTCCCAGGGGCAGCGTGCGTCCGTTGCCCCAGGTGCGTACCCCGTCCAGGAGCAGCAGGTCCAGGTCCCGCCGGAGGGCCCGGTGCTGGAAGCCGTCGTCCATGATCAGCAGGTCCGGCGCCGGGTCCAGGGCCAGGGCGCGCAGGGCCGCGGGATGGCGCCGCCGCCCCACCACCACCCGCCCGGGCCCCAGGCGCCGGGCCATCATTAGAGGTTCATCGCCGGTCTGGGTGGCGGAAGAATCGGGCTCCACGGTCATCGGGTCCACGGCCCGGCGCCCGCCGTAGCCCCGGGACACGATGGCGGCGCGCCGGCCGGCCCGGTCCAGGGCCTGGACCAGGTACAGGGCCACCGGCGTCTTGCCGGTGCCTCCGGTGGTGAGGTTGCCTACCGAGACCACCGGCACCGCAACC
>CAWFOJ010000194.1:0-7855 GCA_963816585.1 uncultured Holophagaceae bacterium
CTGGAGCCGGAGCGCCTGGAGCGGATCCTGCAACGCCTGTACCAGCGCGACCTGGAGGCGGTCAACGCCCGCATCCTGGAAGCCTGGAGCCAGGGCGAGCCGTTCGACCCGGGCTACGCCCGGGTGCTCCTGGCGGCCCACCAGGTGGAGCGGGAGCGCATCATCGACTTGATCCTGCGCTGCAACGAGCCGAAAGTGCTCCCCCAGGAAGTGGTGGAGGCCATGGACGAACTGGAGGAGCTCAGCTTCCGCCACTGGCGCGGCGGCGACGCCCGGATCCTGGAGAACGCCGACATCGCCGCCCTGCGCATCCCCAAAGGCAGCCTCTCGGAGGAGGAACGCAACGAGATCAACAGCCACGTGCAGAAGACCTTCAACTTCCTGAGCAAGATTCCCTGGACCGGGCCCCTGGCCGGCGTGGCGGACATCGCCTATGCCCACCACGAGCGCCTCAACGGGATGGGCTACCCCCGGAAGCTGAAGGCCGCGGAGATTCCCGCCCAGAGCAAGCTCATGGCCATCTGCGACGTGCACGACGCGCTGGTGGCGGCGGACCGCCCGTACAAGGCCGCCGTCAGCATTCCCCGCAGCCTGGAGATCCTGGAGGACGAGACCAAGGCCGGGCTCCTGGACCGGTCCCTCCTGGACATCTTCCTGGAAGCCAAGATCTACGAGCTGACCAAGGGCATGCTCAACGTGGAGACGGTGAGCCCATGATCCCTGAACCCATCCTCCTGGTGGACGACGAGGATGACCTGCGCCAGAACCTCAAGGAGGCCCTCACGGCGGACGGCTACCGGGTGGAGGACGCCGGCGGCGCGATGGCGGCCCTTGAGCTCATGAAATCACAGCACTTCCCCGTGGTCGTCACGGACCTGAACATGCCCGGGGGGCCCAGCGGCTTCCAGCTCATCGAGGCCGTGAAGGCCCTGGATCCTCTCACCCTGTGCGTGGTGATCACCGGGTACGCCTCCCTGGAGACCGCCATCCTGGCGGTCAAGGGCGGCGCCTATGATTTCCTGCAGAAGCCGTTCCGGCTGGAGGAGTTCGAGGCGGTGCTGGACCGGGCCCTGGACCACGCCGCGGCCCTGGAGAAGGTGCGCGGCTACCAGGCGGACCTGGAGCAGCGGGTGTTGGCCCGGATGCGGGACATGCATGCCCTCCACGACGAGGTGCTGCGCCTGAACGACCTGCTGGTGGCCGCCCAGCGGGAGGTGGCCGAAGCCCCCATCGTCCGGCCGTTCCTGGACCACCTGCGGGCCAGCCGGAACCCGACCCGGTGCCTGGCCCTGATGCCTACGCCCCGGAACACCTGGGAGCTCCTGGAGGAAGACGGCCTCCGGCCCTGGACCGCCCGGACCCCGGAACCCCTCCCGCCCCCGTCGGCCCTGGTGGCGCCGCGGGAATGGCGGGCCCAGAAGGACGTGGCCGAAGGCCACCTGGTGCCCCTGCGCAGCGGGGAGCTGATCCTGGGCGCCGTGTACCTGGAATTCAAGGAACGCCACTATTTCCAGGCGGATGAGCCGGCCTTCGTGCTCTGGCGCCGGCAACTGGAGGCGGCCCTGCAGGGGCTGCGGCGCACCCGGGACCTGATGGGCGCCCTGCGCGGCGGGGCCCAGGCTCCGAACCCCCGCTCCTGAGCCATGGCCCACCCCGCCCATCAGCTGCTCTGGTGCGGGTGCTTCGGGGCCGGGCCCGCCGCCACGGGGCTGGCCCCGGCGCCAGGGGGCGTGGTGTTGTTCGGGCGCGACCTGGACCCGGACCCGGGCGTTGGCCCGGCCCGGTGCCACGCCCTGATCCGCCGCCTGCAGGACCGGCGGGGGGACCCGGCGCCCCTGGCGGTGGCCATGGACCAGGAAGGCGGCACCGTGTCCCGCCTGCGGCCCTGGGCGGGCCCCACGCCCTCCCTGCGCCAGGCGTGGCTGGCGGGCGGCGCCGGCGCCTGCGGCCGCTGGGGCGCCCTGTGGGGCCGGGGCCTGGCCCTGCTGGGCTGCAACGTGGATTTCGCCCCGGTGGCGGACCTGTGGGCCCCGGGAGCGGCCTTGGGCGACCGGGCCGCGGGTCCGGAACCCCTGGAGGCGGCGCAGGCTGCCGGCGCCTTCCTGGCGGGGCTGGAGGGCGCGGGGGTGCGGGGCTGCCTCAAGCATTTCCCCGGGCTGGGGGGCCTGGCCCTGGATACCCACCTGGGCCTGCCCGGCCGGGACGACCCCATGGAGGGGCAGCGCCACGCCCTGCCCTTCCGGATCCTGGCCCACCCGGACCGCCTGGTGATGGTGGCCCACCTGCGGGTGGGCGGCTCCCGGCTCCCGGCCAGCCTGGACCGCAACCGGGTGCGGCTCAACCCCTGGGGCGTCCAGGCCCGGTGGCTGCCCGACGACCTGGAGATGGGGGGTTGCGCCGACTGGAGCTGGGAGGATCGGGTGCGGTTGTGCCTGGAGGCCGGGCACCAGGCCTTGCTGGTGTGCCAGACCTCCGAGGGCGTGGCCGCCTGCGCCCGGGCGGTGGAAAATTTGCCGGAAGGCCTTTGGCGCCCGGCCCTGGAGCGTTTCCTGGCGATGCGCCGGCGGTTGCCCCTGGCGCGGGAAGGCTTCCAGGCGGGGGCGTGGGAGGCCTGGGTCCAGGACGTGCGCCGGGAAGCCGGGCGGATTCTTCCCGGATGACCCCGGGTTGGAGCCGTGGGCCCCCGGTTGACTTTTTCCACCCCACGCCGCACTGCCCGCAGGGTCTGCCGCGCGCTTCCTGCATTTCCGCTATCCTTATCCCCAGCACTGGAGAGCCCATGGTACGTGCCTACTATCCGCCCATCGTGATCGAGGAGACCCCGCGCGGGGAGCGCAGCTACGACATCTATTCCCGCCTGCTCAAGGACAACATCATCTTCATGGGCACCGCCATCGACGACTCGGTGGCCAACGCGGTGGTGGCCCAGATGCTGTTCCTGGAGAGCGAAGACCCGGACAAGGACATCCAGATCTACATCAACAGCCCCGGGGGCAGCGTCACCGCCGGGCTGGCCATCTACGACACCATGCAGTTCGTCAAGAACGACATCGTCACCTACTGCGTGGGCCAGGCGGCGAGCATGGGGGCCCACCTCCTGGCGGCCGGCACCAAGGGCAAGCGCTTCGCCCTGCCCAGCGCCCGGATCATGATCCACCAGCCCTCCGGCGGCGCCCAGGGCCAGGCCTCGGAAATCGAGATCACCTACAAGGAGATCCAGCGCCTCAAGGACGGCCTGGCGGCGGCCCTGGCCAAGCACACCGGCCAGAACCTCAAGAAGGTGGTCAAGGACATGGACCGGGATTTCTTCATGAGCGCCGAGGAGGCCCTGGAGTACGGCATCATCGACAAGGTGCTCTCCGAACGGCCGGCCTAGCCGCCCGTCCCGCCGACCCATGCAACCGCCCGTCTTCGAACACCTGCGCCGGATTCCCCGGACCCGTCCCGGGCTCTCCGTCCCCTCTTCGCGCCAGGACCTGGTGAACCTGGCCGCCAACGGCAACCCCTGGGGGCCGGCCCCGGCGGTGCGGGAGCGCCTGCGATCGGCCCTGGACGATAGCGGGATGGACCGGCTCCGGCAGTTCCCGCCTGCCGACGGGGGGCCCCTCCGGGCCGCCATCGCCGCGCGCCGGGGTGTGGACCCGGCCCGTCTCATCCTGGGCAACGGCAGTTGCGAACTGATCGCCCTGGCGGCCCGGGCCATGCTCATGGACGGGGGGAGCGGCCTGGCCGCCCGGCATTCCTACGCTCCGTTCGGGGTCGCGGTCCAGGCCGCCGGCGGGCGCTTCATCGAATGCCTGGACGACCTCCTGGAGGCCGAGTGGGAACCGCTCCTGGCGGCGGTCCAGCCGGACACCCGGATCGTCTACCTGGGGCATCCCAACAATCCCACCGGCACGCTGCTGACCCGGGACGGCCTGGCCCGCCTGGCCGCCGACCTGCGCCCGGACATCCTGCTGGTGGTGGACCAGGCCTACGCCGAATACGAGGATCCGGCCGCCTACCCGGACGCCGCGGCGCACCTGGAGGACCGGGCCAACCTCCTGGTATTGCGCACGTTCTCCAAGATCCACGGGCTGGCCGGGCTGCGCCTGGGCTACGGCCTGGGCGGCCAGGAACTGGTGGGCCTGCTGGAACGGGTGCGCATGCCTTACAACACCAACCACCTGGCCCAGGTGGCCGGGGCCGCGGCCGTGGACCAGGAAGCCTACGAAATCCTGTGCCGGGCCCGCAACCTGGACGCCCGGACGCGCTTCCGGGCCGAGGCGGAGCGCCACCCCTGCCGGGTCACCGGACAAGCGGGCAATTTCCTGCTCATGGAAACCATCTTCCCGGCCCAGGAATTGGCCCGGGACCTGCTCCACCGGGGGGTCCTGGTGAGCCCCCTGGACCACTACGGCCTGCCCAACCATCTGCGCGTGGCCATGGGCACCCCGGAAGCCATGGCCCATTTCTGGAAAGCCGCCGCCCCGCATCCTGGACAACCTTTCCTGCGGTTGCCCCTGAAGCGCCGCCCGGCCTACCATGGGCCTTCGGGTCCCAGGGAGGTCCAACGTGGACAGGTACACTATCGCCAGCGATCACCTCCGGGCTCGACGTCAAGGCCCACGGCGCCGAACTGTGCCGGCTGCAGGCCGGCTGCCGGGCTGGACCTGCTCTGGGATGGAGACCCGGCGGTCTGGGGGCACCAGGCCCCGGTCCTGTTCCCGGTGGTGGGGGCGCTCAAGGACGGGCGGCTGCTGCACCACGGCCAGGCCTACCCCATGGCCCAGGCACGGCTTCGCCCGGGACCTGGAGTTCCGGATGGTGCGCCTGACCGCCCACTCCTGCACCCTGAGGCTGCAGGACGATGTCGCCACCCGGGCCGCCTACCCCTTCCCGTTCCAGCTGGATCTCGCCTTCACCATCCTGGGGCCGGAACTCAAGGTCGCAGTACGGCCTGCACAACCCCGGGGACACCGACCTGACCGCCAGCTTCGGGGCCCACCCCGCCTTCCGCTGGCCCCTGCTGCCGGGCCTGCCCAGGCAGGACCACTGGCTGGAGTTCGAAAAGCCCGAGGGGATCCGCTCCCGACCCTGGATGCCCAGGGCCTCCTGGGCGGGCCGCGCCGGCCCAGCCCCCGCTGGGGCGCCGGCTGGCCCCTGGACGACGGGCTGTTCGCCGGGACGCGCTCATCTTCCGGTCGGTGCAGAGCCGGGCCGTGCGCTACACCGCCCCCGGCAGCCCCGGTCCTGACGGTGGCCTGGGACGGCTTTCCGCACCTGGGCGTGTGGTCCAGGCCCGGCGGCGCGTTTCCTGTGCATCGAGCCCTGGCGCGGCTACGCCAGTCCCGAGCACTTCGACGGCGAGTTCGCCCAGAAGCCCGGCTGCTTCCAGGTGGGCCCCGGCGCCACCGTGACCGCGGCCTACAGCGTGAGGGTGCAACTCCCGGAGTAGGCATTCCGTGGGGGGGTTACTGCATCCGGACGGCCATGGCGTTGAGGCGGGCGATGCGCTTGGCCACCGGCGGATGGGTGGAGAACAGGCTGAACAGGCCGCCCCCGCGCAGCGGGTTGATGATCATCATGTGGGCGGTGGCCGGCTCCGCGTCCCGCATGGGCACCCGGCGGTTGAACCCTTCGATGCGTTCCAGGGCCGAGGCGAGCTGGTCCGGGCGCCCAGTGAGGTGGGCCGAATAGTCGTCCGCGTCGTACTCCCGGGAGCGGCTCACGGCCATCTGCAGGAGCAGGGCGGCGATGGGGCCGAGGATCATCACCAGGATGGCGGCCAGGGGGTTGCCGCCCCTTTCATCCCGGGGGCGCACGAAGAAGGCCAGCCGGGAGAGCAGCATGATGGCCTGGGCCAGCACCGCGCACAGGCTGCTGATGAGGATGTCCCGGTGCTTCACGTGGCCCATCTCGTGGGCCAGCACCGCCTCCAGCTGGGGGCGGGACAAGGTGTCCAGGATGCCTTCGGTGACCGCCACCACCGCGTGGTCCGGGTCGCGCCCGGTGGCGAAGGCGTTGGGCGTCTCGTCGGGGATGACGGCCACCTTGGGCATGGGCAGCCCGGCCCGCTGGGCCAGGTTGGCGACGATGGCGTACAGATCCGGCGCCTGGTCCGGGGTCACCAGCTGAGCCCGGTAGGCCGCCAGCACGATCCGGTCCGAGAAGAAATAGCTGACCCCGTTCAGGACGATGCTCAGCATCAGGGCCAGCACGATCCCCGATTGCCCATACAGCAGGTCGCCGATCCAGACCAGCAGCCCGGTCAGGGCCATTATGAGGATGAATGTCTTAACACCGTTCACGGGCACCCCCTTCAATCCTAACTCATTCCGGGGTCCGCTCCGGGTACCCTGGGATCAGTGGCAGGAAGCGGTCACGGGAGCCTTGCGATCCACCAGGAGGCAATCATGGAAATGAGCGGAATCCCCTTCGGCGTCACGGACTGGTCCCAGGTGGCGCCCACCGAGCACCCGGGCACCAAAGGCATGGCCTTGTGGCGCATCTGCCACTTCAACGGCATCCGGGTGCGGATGGTGGAGTACACCCCCGGCTACCTGGCCGACCACTGGTGCGCCAAGGGCCACATTCTGCTCTGCCTGGAAGGGGAACTGCACACGGAGCTCAAGGACGGGCGCCGCTTCGTGCTCACCCCGGGCACCAGCTACCAGGTAGCCGACCAGGCAGAAGCCCATCGCTCCTCCACCGACACCGGCGCCAAGCTCTTCATCGTCGACTGATGGTTCCGTTCCGGGTCTGGGGCCTGGCCGCCGCCCTGTTGCTGGGGACCTGGGGCTGCCGGGCCCCCGCGCCGGAGCCGGCCCGGGGTCCCGCTCCGCCCCCGGCCGCGCCAGGCACGGCGGGCGCGCCCCGCACCCAGGGCGCCGCCCGGCCCCAGTTCACCTTCACCCCCTGGAGCAAGGCCCTGCCGCTGATCCGCCAGGGGCGGGTGACCGAGACCGTCTCCGGGTCGGGGGGCCTGTCCCTGATCCTGGACGACCACACCTGGGTGCACCTGGTGGCCGAGCCCGGGGACCCCCTGCCCCGCAACCTCATGGACCAGCTGGCCCGCAACGCTCCCAACGCCAAGAGCATCAAGCATTCCAAGGAATAGGCGGGGCCTCCTCATTTGCAGATGAGGAACGGGCATCGGGCGGGTGGGTCGACTCCGGGCACCCGGCTGAGCGGTGTGGCGGGTGGATCGCCAGGCCCCCCTACTCCGCCGCCCCTCCCGCCCGCTTCACCACCACCAGCGTCACATCGTCCGTGAACCCCCCGCCCTCCATGTGGGCGAAGGTCCGGGTCAGCAGCGCCTCGAAGACGTCATCCGCGCTGCGCCCGGCGTTGTCCCGCACCACCTCCGCCAGGGCCTCGTCGCCCAGTTCCTCCCCGGCGGCGTTCTCCGCTTCCACCAGGCCGTCGGTGAAGATCACCAGCGTGTCCCCGGGATGCATGGTGGTGCGGCCTTCGGCGAAGGCGGCCCCGGGCAGCAGCCCCACCATGGGGCCGGTGGGCATGAGCCGCTCCAGCGGCCGGCCGTCGGCGGGCACCAGCAGGGGCGGGTTGTGGCCGCCGTTCACGTAGCGCAGGTCGCCGTTGGCCGGGTTGAGGCTGCCCATGAACAGGGTGGCGTAGCGGTTCCGGTCGCGCACCTCGTTCATGCGGGCGTTGAGGCGGCGCGCCAGGGCGCCCCAGTCCGCCACCCGCAGGTCGGCCATGGCCCGCAGGAAGGCCGAGAGCTGGGTCATCATGAGGGACGCGGGCAGGCCCTTCCCGGAGATGTCGCCCACCGCCAGGTGCAGGCGCGGGCTGCGCTCCGGGTCCGCGGCCATCCACAGGTCGTACAGGTCACCGCCCACCGCCTGGTATG
>CAWFOJ010000195.1:0-4730 GCA_963816585.1 uncultured Holophagaceae bacterium
TGGCGGAGGCCAAGGCCCTGGCCGGGGCCCTCCGGGGCAAGCCGGGCCAGGTGGCGTCGGTCACCGCCCGCACCGAGAAGAAGAAGCCCGAACTCCTGTACGACCTCACCGCCCTGCAGAAGGAGGCCAACAAGCGCTTCGGCCTCACCGCCGAGCACACCCTGGAGGTGGCCCAGGGCCTCTACGAGGCCAAGCTCATCAGCTACCCCCGCACCAACTCCCGCTGCCTCACCGAGGCGGACGCCCAGAAGATCCCGGGGTGGCTCAAGGCGGTCGTCCAGGGCCAGCTGGAGGCCCTGCACCCGTTCGTCGCCGACCTGCGCAGGCGCTGGCCGGTGAAGCTGGACAAGCGCTTCGTCGACGACAAGGAGGTGGAGGACCACTCGGCCCTGGTGCCCACCGAGAACCCGGCCCGCCGCCTGCAGGGGGACCCGCTGCGCATCTACGACCTGATCGCCCGGCGCTTCCTGGCGGCCCACTGGCCGGACCGGATCGAGGCCAAGACGACCATCATCACCCGGATCGAAAAAGAAACCTTCAAGACCTCCGGCACGGTGGTGCAGGCCCTGGGCTGGTCCGAGGTGGACCCCCCCCACAGCCGGGCCGGGAAGGACCCCAAGGCCAATGACCAGGCCAAGGAGGGGGCCGGCGAGGAATCCGAGGAGGCCGAGGATCCGGGCGCCCTGCCGCCGGTGGCCAAGGACGAGGCGGTGGCCACCCAGGAGCTCTGCCCCAAGGCGGGCCAGACCACCCCGCCCAAGCGCCTGACCGAGGCGGACCTCCTGGGGGCCATGCAGAGCGCCGGCAAGGACCTGGACGACGAGGAGCTCAAGGGCGCCATGAAGGACTGCGGGCTGGGCACCCCCGCCACCCGCGCCAGCATCATCGAGACCCTGCTCAAGCGCGGCTACGTGGAACGCAAGCGCAACGTCCTGCAGCCCACCCCCAAGGGCGTCGACCTGATCGCCGGCATCCGCGCCGAGGCCCTCAAGAGCCCCCAGCTCACCGGCGAGTGGGAGGCCCAGATGGAGCGCATCCGCCGGGACGAGACCGGGCGGGAGGCGTTCATGCGGGGGATACGCACCTTCGTGGCCGGCCTGGTGGCGCAGATCAAGGCGTCGAGCCCCCGTCAGGCCTCCCGCGCTCCGGGCGCCGTGGCGGGCCCCTGCCCCCGGTGCGGGGCGGACCTGCGCCTGCGCGCCTGGGAGGGCGCCCACTACGTCAAGTGCTCGGCCTCCGGCCGGGATCCGGACTGCAAGGTGGCCTACGGCACCGATGCGGAGGGCAAGCCCCTGGAGGCCTGCCGCCTGTGCCGGGGGCCGGTGCGCACCACCCGGAGCGGGGGCAAGGTGTGCGTGCTGTGCGGGCAGTGGGTGCCGGACCAGGCCGGGAACCTGCCGGACCCGGGAGT
The DNA here is from genome assembly GCA_963816585.1 of uncultured Holophagaceae bacterium. Lineage (GTDB taxonomy): Bacteria > Acidobacteriota > Holophagae > Holophagales > Holophagaceae > Mesoterricola. The sequence goes on from CAWFOJ010000195.1 coordinate 1,412, forward strand.
CTGCGCCGCCTGCGGCCAGCCCATGCGGCTCGTCCCGTCCACGGCCAAAGGCAAGTACTTCCGCCGCTGCGTGCCGTGCGGAGTGCTGCAGCCCATCGATCAGGATCCCGTGTCCCAGCCTCCGCCCAAGGCTTTGTAGAGCGCCACCAGGTCGGTCTCCAGGTTCTGCCGGCTCAGGGACAGGGCGCTGTCGTCGGCGTACAGCGTCCTCTGGGCCGTGATCACGGTCAGGAAGTCCACCTGGCCGGCCTGGAACAGGACCTGCGACAGGTCGACCGCCTTGTGATCGGCGGCCACCGCCTGTTCCAGGAACTGGCAGTGGAACCGTTCCTGCCCGAAGGCCACGAGCGCATTCTCCACGTCCTGGATGGCGCCGAGCACGGCCGTCTGGTAATTGGCCAGGGCCGCGTCCCGGGCCGCTTCCTGGGCGTGCATGGCGGAAACGGTCGCGCCCCCCTGGAAGATCGACCAGTTCGCCTGGGGGCCGACCGCGTAGGACCGGCTGGTGCGGGTCAACCAGGCGCCGGATTGGCTGGCCACCCAGTTCACGGACCCGGCCAGGGAGAACTGGGGGAACAGCTGCGCCTCGGCCACGCCGATCAGGGCTGTGGCCGAGTGCAGCTGCGCCTCGGCCATGCGGACGTCGGGCCTGCGCCGGAGCAGGTCGGAGGGCAGGCCGGAGGTGATCGGGCCGGGCAGGCTGGGCAGGTCGGCGCTTGGCGACAGGCGTTCGAGAAGGGCGCCGGGATGCTGGCCCAGCAGCACCCCCAGGGCGTAGATGGCCTGCCGCGCACCGGTCTCGTACACCGGGACCTGCGCCTCGGTGGAGGCCAGGGTGCTCTGGGCGTTGGCCTCGTCCAGTCCGCTGTCCAGTCCGGCCTTGTGCAGCCGGCTTACGATGTCCAGGGTGTGCTGCTGGATGCCGATGCTGTTCCGGGCGGTCTCCAGCTGCAGCTGGTCGCCGCGCAGCTGCAGGTAGGCGAGGGCCACCTCGGCGGCCAGGCTGACCTGGACGTCCCGCAGGTTCTCAAGGGCGGCCTGGGTATTGGCATCCGCCGCTTCGACGTTGCGCCGCACGCCGCCGAAGAAGTCCAGCTCCCAGACTGCGTCCAGTCCAGCCACGAACAGGTTGTTCGAGCTGGTCTCCGTGGCGTAGGCGGCACCGCCCACGCGCTGGGCCGATGCGGACGCGTTCAGGGCGGGCCACAGGCCTCCGGCGGCGACTCCGCGCAGGGCCCTGGCCTGGCGCAGGTTCGCCTCCGCGGCGGCCAGGCCGGGGTTGGCCTGCAAGGACTGCTCCACCAGCGAGGTCAGGACCGGATCGCCGAACCGTTCCCACCAGCGCACGAGGTCGGCGGCCGGGCCGGTGGTGAACGCCGACCCGGGCTGCTGGGCCGCATCGGTCCAGGCGGCGGGCATTCCGGGCCTGGGCGGGGCGAAGTCCGGGCCGACCTTGCAGCCGAGCGCCAGGAGACCCGCGAAGGCAGCGCATATCCCGCATTTCATGGCGGTCACCTCACTCGTAGCGCAGGGCATCGATGGGATCCAGCCGCGATCCCTTCCAGGCCGGGTAGAAACCGAAGATCACGCCCGACGCTGGCGGAGACCACCACAGCGGTCACGATGGCGCCCACCGAGGGTTCCGTGGGCCAATGGAGCAGCCTGGAGACGAGCATGGAGGCGGCCCGTCCGATCAGGATGCCCAGGATGCCGCCCAGCAGGCAGAGCGCGATGGCTTCGGTGAGGAACTGGCGGAGGATGTCGTTGGGCTCGGCGCCCACGGCCATGCGCAGGCCGATCTCCCGGGTCCGCTCGGTGACCGAGACCAGCATGATGTTCATGATGCCGACCCCGCCCACCACCAGGGAGATCATGGCCACGTACAGGAGCAGCTTGGTGATGAGTTCGGTGGTGGAGCTCATGGCCTTGGTGATCTCGGTCATGTCGCGCACGGTGAAATCGTTCAGGGCGCCGGGCCGCAGGTGGTGGGTCATGCGCAGGGTGTTGTCGATCTGCTCGATGGCGAGGGGGATTTCCTCCGCGCTGCGCGCATTGGTGAGGATCTGGTCCACGTTGGCGAAGCGGATGGGCTGGGGCAGGTCGGTCAGCTCGTTGGTGGACTGGGTCGGATAGAGGGTCTCGGAATTGGTGCTGGAGGTGACGTTCGGGTAGAGATTGGTGAGGGAGTTGACCTCGATGGTGTTGGCGGCGTTCAGGGCGCTCTGGTTGCCGTTGGAGAGGGAGGTGGCCACGACCCGGTACTTGAGGGTCGTCCAGGGCGCCAGCAGGGTGTCGTCCTGGTCTTGGCCCATCATGTTGGCGCCCTTGGGGCTCAGGACGCCGATCACCTTGAAGGAGACGTTGCGGATGCGGACTTCCTTGCCGATGGGCGACTGCCCGTCGAACAGCTCGCGCACGATGGTCCCGCCCACCATGCAGACCTTGCTCATGTTGCGCACATCCATGGCGGAGAACGAGGTGCCTTCGGCCATCTCGGTCCAGTCGCGCACCTCCAGGAACGCCGGGTCCGTCCTGTAGATGGTGGTGGGCACCCAGTTGCGGTTGCCGTAGACGACCTGGGTCCGGGCGCGGACCACGGGTGCCACGTTGGCCACGGCGGGACAATTCTTGCTGATGGCCTCCGCATCCTTCGGGGTCAGGGTGGTCTGGCTGCCGATGCCGTAGTTGATGCCCCCCACGTTCTGGGCGCCGGGAATGATGGCGAGGGTGTTGGCGCCGATGCTGGTCAGGGTCTTCTGGATGGCGCGCGTGGCGCCGTTGCCGATCTCCATCATGGTGATCACCGACCCGACCCCGATGACGATGCCGAGCGTGGTGAGCAGAGTGCGCATGACGTTGCGCCGGAGCGCGCGGCTGGCCATCCTGAGGATGATGACGGGCTTCATGGCGCGCCTCCCGGTTCCTGCACCAGGCCGTCCTTCATGTGGATGGTCCGCCGGGCATGCCGGGCCACGCCCGGATCGTGGGTGACCAGGATGATGGTGATTCCGTCGTCGCGGTTGAGCTGTTCGAACATTTCGAGGATCTCTTCGCTGGTGCGGGAATCCAGGTTGCCGGTGGGCTCGTCGGCGAACAGCACCTGGGGCTGGTTGATGAGCGACCGGGCGATGGCCACCCGCTGCTGTTCTCCGCCGGAAAGCTGGGAAGGCTGGTGATCGTGCCGGTCGGCCAGGCCGACCTTGGCCAGCATCGACCTGGCGCGCTGGTGGCTCAGGGCGTCGGTCAGGCGCTCCCGGGAGTAGTCCAGGGGCATGAGCACATTCTCCAGCGCGGTCATGCGGGGCAGGAGGTTGAAGCT
>CAWFOJ010000196.1:0-13160 GCA_963816585.1 uncultured Holophagaceae bacterium
AACACGCCGCCCGGGTCTCTCCGTGTCCACCAACTTCGGACCCCTGGTCCAGCGCTTCGAGGTGGTCCTGCGAGAACATCCAGACCGACCGGGATAAACGCTGGAGGCGGACCGGGAGCTGGCCGGGTCTGCCCAGGGCGGCGCCGGCCCCGCCGGGGGCTGGAGGGCTGCCTGCTGCACATCGGCCAGGCGGCCCCGCCTGCGCCGGCCCCGGGAAGCGAGCTGGTCCCGTCCGAGCTGGCCCTGGCAGCCGCGCGGGTGCTGGACCGGCGGGCCATCCACCGGGCCGCGGACCTGCTCGCCGGGCACCCGGCCAAGGACCGGCTCCCGGCCCACGCGGAGACCCGGCCGTCCGGCCCCAACGGCGCCGAAAAAAAAAAAAAGGGGGCCGGGGGCCCCTACGGGGCGCCGCTCGAGGGGGAAAAATGGGAGCTGCGCCGGGTGCTGGAGCGGCTCAACGGCCTCACGCCCTGCGCCTGGACATGGGGCGGGCTGCGCGGCCTCAGCTTCTACACCGGCCCCACCCTGCGCCTGTGGGCGCCCGGGGCCCAGCGGGAGCTGGCGGCGGGCGGGCGCCTCGACGGCCTGTTTCCGGAGATGGGGCGCCCCGGGGACTCGGCCCGGGTTCTGCGTGCGCCTCACCACCCTGCTGGAACTGGCCGACGCCAAGCAGGAACGCGCCGACCAAACCTCGGCTCATCGCCCTGCCCAAGGGCCGCCTGGAGGAAGAGCTCCCCCCGGCTGCGGGGCAGCGCCTTCGAACTGCAAAATCCCCCGAAGGCCCTCCAAGTCCCAAAAGGGGCGCTTCCCTTGGGCCGATCACCCCCAATCCGCCATCCTGCGAAGGGGCGCCGACCTGCCCCGGTACGTGGCCGGGGGAGCGGCCGTCCTGGGGTGGGCGGGCTCGGACATCCTGGATCCCATCTCGGTGGACCGCATGGTAACCCGGGGCCACCTGGGATTTCGGCGTGTCCCGCCAGTGCCCGCGCGCCCCCGAAGGAAACACCCAAAACGAGCTCCTGGCCAAGCCGCACCTGCGCATCGCCACCAAGTTCCTGATGGGCACCGGCCGCTGGCTGGCCCAGGAAGGCATCACCGCCGAGCCGGCGCCCCTGCAGAGCAGCGTGGAACTGGCCCCGGTGCTGGGCCTGGCCGACGCCATCGTGGACCTGGGGCAGAGCGGGCGGACCCTCCAGGCTCACCACCCGGCCGTAGTGACCGTGTCAGCCGGGCCTCGGCGCGGCTGGTGGCGTGCCGGGCACTTACCGGAGCGAACCGGACCGCCTCGGGCCCCTGGCCCGCGCCCTGGCGGGGCTCCGCGCGGGGCGCCGGAGGCGGGCCGCGGCTTACCGGGCTACCCGGCGCGTTCCGTTTCCCCCTGGACGAAGCCGCGGCATCGGTTTGAAAAAATCATTGAAAAATGGATGGGAAGGCCTAATGTTCCGGTCGCGGGATGGGAGACCTTTAAAGGTGTTTCCATGAGACTTGACGTTCGAGCTTCGAGACCTTCCCTCCCATGGCAAAGGCAGCCCGCCAGCATCGCGGCAAGCCGCCACCCGAGTCCCGACCGGCTCACCAGGAACCTCCGGACCCTCAATCCCCCCGAGCTCTCCTGCGAACCGCCCTTCTGGGCCATGGGCTGTCATCTGCAGACCATCGTCGGGGAGTCCATGCCCTGCCCCGTTTCCGGAACTCCCATGGGAACTGCACCGGCTGGAACTGGACGATGGAGACGCCATGGCCATCCGGGCCTTGGAGGGCTCCACCGAGTGGCGGTCATACTCTTTCATGGGATCACGGGGAGCAGCGACTGCAACAACATGCGTCGAGCCGCGGCCCAGTTCCATAAGTGCGGTCACGCCCTTGTGGCCGTCAATCACCGTGGAGCCGGGAAGGGCGGGGTTGGGCGCGGAATTCCTACCACAGCGGCTCGACCAAGGACATGGCGGCCGCCCTGAGCTTCGTGCGGAAGCGGTTCCCGGGCCGTCTGCAGGTAGCCATCGGCTTTTCCATCAGTGCCAACATCCTCCTGCTGCTCATGGGCAGGGACGCGGCCCAGGGAGTGCCGGACCTGGCCATCGCCGTGAACCCCCCGTGGACCTTGAAGCATTCCCCGCCGTCTGGTCTCAGGGTTCAACCTGGCTTACGACCAGTATCTCATCGGCCAGCTCCGCAGTGAGGCCAGGGCCCGGCTGGATGCGGAACCCCTGGTCCCCACGCCCACGACTCGTGTTTTTGACGAGGTCTACACCGCGCCATGGCCGGCTTCCCGGGCCGGGACGCCTATTATTCCGAATGTTCTTGCGGGTCCCACCTGGCCAACATCCGGGTTCCGACGGTGATCATTTCTTCCATGGATGATCCCCTTGCGCCCGCCGCGGACAGTCGAAAGACAACCTCTCCCCGATGATTCATCTTCACTGCGAGCGGTTCGGCGGCCACCTGGGCTACCGAGCGGGAACCCCCGCCGCGCCGGCCGGATTACGCCCTGACCCATTACGTCAGCGAACTGTTGCATGCACGTGCCGGCCTAGGGGCGGCCTGGCACGGTGCCGGGGTCCCTGGCGGGCATGGGGGGCTTGCCGGCTGGGGCGGGTCGATGGGCGGCTCCTTGACCCTACGGCTTCCACTTCCCCGAAGCCCAGCAGGAGAATGTGGCAACGAAGGCTGAAAACTGAGAATTCGTGTTCCACGCACTGGCCGGACTTCCGTCCTGCTATTTAAACTGAATTCGCATTGATTTCATATTGAATAGTTCAATCACTGCCACAACGTTGGAGATGCTGCAACGCATGGATTCAATGGCCTTTATCCTTTGGTACCAAAAATGCCCTGTCTTAGGTCCAACCGGTCTCATCTAATCCCGATCCGACCGGAATCCGGGAGCTTCCATGGCCACCCTGCCCCTAGAAAATATCAACGGTATCCCACTCCTGGTGGCGAAGGGGCAGCGGTGTGAGGTTTATCGCGTGGTCCCTGATCTCAATGCCACTTTGATGCCTTTCAACCATCCAGGCAATGGGTGGTGGAGAATGGCGGCTTGTGTTGCTAAAATTTTGACCCGTTTGCTGAACACCGGCCATTGCCGGCGTGGGAGGAAGGGTGTCAAGCGTATGGCTTCCTGTCCACCCGGCGGGTCACGGGGGGATCAGGTCGGGAAGGGGTTCCGAGGCTCTGCTTGTGAAGTCTGAAGTCCTCAAAGGTCTGCTGGGCAGCCCTTTAGTTGGTCTGCCTTAAAAATGAGGGAGTTGGTCCCTTGGCCTGAGGGACGAGGGCCTTCTCGAAGCCGGTCAGTCCTCGCCGAGGCCCCCCTGGCCGGGGGCGGCAAGTTCCGGCGGACCGGGCCAGGTCGGCGGCAAATCCGGGAAGGCCCCACCTCGATGGCCCTCGGGGAGGCGAAGTTGAAGGCGCATTCACAGCACGTTCCGGAACCCCACCCGGTCGATGAGCATGCGGAACGGGTTGTTCGCGGGCTCAGTGCAGCGCGGCTCCAGGCGATCGGCGCAGCTCCGGCTCTCGCCGTTGAAATTAGGCTGCAGGGAGAGCATCACGCCGATAGCATTATACCGGGGCTGGTTGATGAGCTGGAACGTGCTCCATCCGGTCCTTAGGGAACCTTTACTTATTCCCGGTCCAACCGTTCCAGGATTTCCGGGAGGTGCCGCTCGACCCAGGCCTGGTCGGGAATACCTGGGCCAGGCGGGGGCTGCTCCCGGGTGGAGCGGTCCAGCGCCGCCGGGCTCAGCAGGAACCCGTGCATGCTCAAGTTGGCAAAATGGGTGGGAATCCGGCCAGGTCTTCCGCCTTCTAGTGCGCGCCAGGGCGCTGTGCCAGCCGCAGGGCCACGCTGACCCGGCCGGCGTCCAGGCCCTCCAGGATGTCAGGGCCTTGGACTGAATCACCGCACCCACACTATATCAGCAACCATGGCGGTGTACCACCGGACTTGCAGGGGTGATGGTCGGTAGCTTTGGAGTCCGGCTGCCCGGGATACCCTACAGAGGTGGGGAGGTAGGTCCTTGAGCCAGGCCCCACTCGAGCGCGACTACCGGGAAGCATCGCCAACATCGAAGGACCACCTGGATGCCCTCAACGGCAGCGGACCCTGGGTGGTGAAGCGCCTCAAGCACCTCAAGCAGGCTCGCGAGCTGAGTTTCCACGACCCGGCCCAGGAGAAACGGGTCCAGGCCAGCCTGCGCCAGGCCAACGGTGGCCCCTTGTCGGAGCAGGGGCTGCAGGAGATCTACGGCCTCATCATGGAATGGTCCAAGCCGGGGACGGCGGCCAGGCCCCCCCGACCTGCTCAGGTTGCATGCCAGTGGTGTCGGTCTGGATGGTCCGCCCCTCACCATGTACCTCTGCGGGCGGCCGATTCACCCGCCAGCCACCCGGGTGGAGAAGGCGGCATCTGCAGGTCGCAGCCGCCCCTGTTGGCGTCCAGGCCCCGCAGCACCTCCCCCTGGAAATAGAGGCTCTCCACCTTCCTGGAAGCCAGGGTCCGGGGATCCATGTCCTTGAGGCACACGCCGCCGGCATTAACTACGGCCTCCTCCCACGCGCCCGTGCCCGGTCACTGGAAGCGCATTCCCTCTAGGAGTTCCAGCAGGCGCTTGCGCTTCGGCCTTGGCACCTTAAGGGCGGGCCCTGCGGGGCTCGGGCCGAGCAGGCCGGCGAATACGGGCACCAGCTGGGCCGGCAGCAGCGACCGGAAAAACGTTACGCAGCCAAATCGGCCCGGGATTCCCGTTCCCGGGCCAGGCGCGCCTCCAGCTTGGAATCCGGGGCCGGTTTCACTCCAGGGCCACCTCCACCGGCGGCCCGCGGCCAGGGCGTCGACGATCTTCCGGCTGAGGCGCAGCACGATGCTGCCGGTGCATTCCGCCTCGCCGAGCTTGCCTGGTGCAAACTGCCGTCGATCCAGAGGCTGAGCTGCACGTTCCGAGGGGCCAGCCCCTGGCCCTGCTCGAAGGCGGGCCGGGTCTCGATGGCCACCAGGGAAGGCCGGAGGGGCTCTATCTGGTGCCCCGTGGCCGCGGCGAAAACGGGAAACCGTCGTCGGCGGATCCCGGTGGCGGGATAGGACAGGCCCCCGGTGGTGACGATGGCGTACGGGCCCCCAACCGGCCGGGCGGCCGGAGGGGCGCGCACCTATCCAGGCCGGTGAACGCGCCGTCCTGGACCAGCAGGTGTTGACCTGGGCATGGGCGGTACCGCGCGCCCTGCTTCTGGGCCCAGGCGACGAGGGCCGCGGCGACGTCGAGGCCGGGTCGCACGGGGAACATCCGCCCGCCCCCCTCGGTTTTAGTCTTTGACTCCTGCTCGCGCAGGGTGCCGCCAGGTCCTGGTCGAAGAAGGCGCCGAAGGCCTGGCGCAGAACCGCGGCTCCGGCTGGATCTCCTGGAGCTGTCTTCCAGGGGCTTCACGTTGGCGAGGTTGGGGTCCTTGCCGGTGATGTGCAGCTCGCGGGCCGGCTTCTCCATCTCCTCCAGGAGCAGGACCCGGGCCCCCAGCCGGGGGCCCGCCCCCCGCCAGAGCCCTGCCGCCGCGCCGACGGCCACGACGTCCCAGATGCCGGCCGGCGCGTCCCCCCGGCGGTCACCCGGGTCCCTGTGCTCGCCGAGCACCAATTCCATCCGGCACCTTCGTCGGTCGAAGCGGCATCCAGGCGGGTGGGACCGTTCTCCAGTACAGAGGCCCCTCGGTTTCCAGGAGGTGTTTCCAGGGCGCCGGGTCTGCATGCACCTGACGAGTGAGTTCGTACTTACGCAATGGCGGGTGGTCATTACCACCCGGCCCAGGAGGCTGGGCTGCAGCTCCGCCGGGGCTCCAGGACCTCGGCCCCGGCCCGCCGGTAGAAGGCCCGGGCGCTATGGCGGTTCGTATCAAGATGCCAAACGCCACGCCGACGAGCGCTTGCGCATCGCCGCCGAGAATCGTCTGCCGGGCGCGAGAGGTCGACGAGACGCTGGGGCGCCGCGCTGGCGCGCGGAGAATCGTCTGCCTTGAGGTACTGAGCCCGCAGGGCCTGCAAAGTGGCGCTGCGCGACGCGACGTTCGACGACGCCGCCTGTCCGCACGCGCCTGCTTCGGCTCACTAATCCGTCTGCCAGGCGCAGAGTCTCGAAGCGACGCGCCCGCGCCTCATTGAAGAGGGTCGCTGGCGGCCGATTGGACGCGCCACGCCACGCTGCGTCGCGATCTGTCGCTCGCGGCACGTCGCGACAACGAGACGCAAATAGTATGTGTGATGCTCGCTGCGAGAGGGCCCACTCGCCAAAGCGATGCGCCGCACGACGAACCGCCATCGAATCGTCGCCGCGAATCGTTTCTCGCACCGAGACCGACGAGGAGACGCGTCGTCGTCTGGTGCGCGAGGGTCGTCTGCCACTCGAGAGCGAGGACGAGACGATTCGTCGTCCTGCTGCTCGAGGGGGGGCTCTACCGGGGTCGCGCTCAGCTGTCATGTACGCCCGGCGCATCCGCCGGGGCATCGGACCACCGAGCGCTCGCCAGTAGAGCGCGCCCTCGAGCAGCAGACGACGAATCGTCTCGTCCTCGCTCTCGAGTGGCAGACGACCCTCGCGCACCAGACGACGACGCGTCTCCTCGTCGGTCTCGGTCGAGAAACGATTCGCGGCGACGATGCGACGCAGCTCGTCGTCGCGCATCGGCAAGCCGAGTCGGCCCTCTCGCAGCAAGCGAATCTCGGGCTCCTGCGGCGTCTCGTTGTCGCGACGTGCCGCGAGCAACAGATCGCGACGCAGCGTGGCATCACGCGTCGAGATCGGCAGCCAGCGACCCTCTTCGATGAGGCGCAGGCGCGTCGCTTCGAGACTCTCGCCTGGCAGACGATTGAGCTGAAGCAGGCGCGTGCGAGCGGCGTCGTCGAACGTCGCGTCGCGCAGCGCCACACGCTGACGCAGGCCGTAGGGCTCGGTGTACGGCAGACGATTCTCGCGCGCCAGGCGCACCAGCGTCTCGTCGACCGACTCGCCCGGCAGACGATTCTCGGCGGCGATGCGCAGGCGCTCGTCGGCCTCGCGATTCAGCGCATCTTGATACGAACCGCCGTAGCGCCCGGGCTCTTCTACCGGCGGGCCGGGGCCGAGGTCCTGGAGCCCGCGGCGGAGCTGCAGCCCAGCCTCCTGGGCCGGGTGGTGATGACCACCCGCCATTGCGTCAAGTACGAACTGGGCTGGTGTCCGGTCCACGCCAACCCCGAGCCCTGGAAACGCGCCTGGAACCCAAGGGGCCCCTCTACCTGGAGAACGGGCCCACGCGCCTGGAGTGCCGGTTCGACTGCCGCCGGTGCCGGATGGAACTGGTGCTGCGCGAGCGCAGGGGACCCGGGTGACCGCCGGCGGGGACGCGCCGGCCGGCATCTGGGACGTGGTGGTGATCGGCGCGGGGCCGGCCGGGCTGCTGGCGGCGGGCCGGGCCGCGAAGCTGGGGGCCCGGGTGCTGCTCCTGGAGAAGATGGAGAAGCCGGCCCGCAAGCTGCGCATCACCGGCAAGGGCCGGGCCAACCTCGCCAACGTGAAGCCCCTGGAGGAGCAGCTCCAGGAGATCCAGCCGGAGCCGCGGTTCCTGCGCCAGGCCTTCGGCGCCTTCTTCAACCAGGACCTGGCGGCGCTCCTGCGCGAGCAGGGGGTCGAGACCAAGACCGAGCGGGGCGGGCGGGTGTTCCCGGTGAGCGACCGGGCCTGGGACGTGGCCGAGGCCCTGGTGGCCTGGGCCCGGAAGCAGGGCGCGCGGATCCTCGCCCATGCCCGGGTGGAACGCCTGCTGGTCCAGGACGGCGCGTTCACCGGCCTGGAATGGGTGCGCACCCCTTCGGCCGGCCCGGCCGGATCGAGGCCCGGTGCGCCATCGTCGCCACCGGGGGCCTGTCCTATCCCGCCACCGGATGCACCGGCGACGGCTTCCGTTTCGCCGCGGCCACGGGGCACCGGATCGAGCCCCTCCGGCCTTCCCTGGTGGCCATCGAGACCCGGCCCGCCTTCGAGCAGGCCCAGGGGCTGGCCCTCCGGAACGTGCAGCTCACCCTCTGGATCGACGGCAGGAAGCACGCCGGCGAGTTCGGCGAGGCGGAATGCACCGGCAAGGGGCTCGGGGGGCCCATCGTGCTGCGCCTCAGCCGGAAGATCGTCGACGCCCTGGCCGCGGGCCGCCGGGTGGAGGTGGCCCTGGACCTGAAACCGGCCCTGGACCCCGCCAAGCTGGAGGCGCGCCTGGCCCGGGAACGGGAATCCCGGGCCGGACAGAGCTGCGGAACGCTGCTCCGGTCGCTGCTGCCGGCCCAGCTGGTGCCCGTATTCGCCGGCCTCCTCGGCCTGGACCCGGCCGGGCCCGCCGTCCAGGTGCAGGGGCCGAAGCGCAAGCGCCTGCTGGAACTCCTCAAGGAGATGCGGTTCCAGGTGACCGGGCACGGGCGCTGGGAGGAGGCCATCGTCACTGCCGGCGGCGTGTCCCTCAAGGACATCGATCCCCGGACCCTGGCTTCCAGGAAGGTGGAGAACCTCTATTTCGCCGGGGAGGTGCTGGACCTGGACGCCAACACGGGCGGCTACAACCTGCAGATCGCCTTCTCCACCGGGTGGCTGGCGGGTGAATCGGCCGCCCGCAAGGGTGCCGGGTCAGGGGCGGACCATCCGGCCATCTCCGCTGGCCGTGCAACCTGAGCAGGTCAGCCCAGCCTGGCCGCATCCCGCTTGGACCATTCCATGATGAGGCCGTAGATCTCCTGCAGCCCCTGCTCCGACAAGGGGCCACCGTTGGCCTGGCGCAGGCTGGCCTGGACCCGTTTCTCCTGGGCCGGGTCGTGGAAGCTCAGGCCCCGGGCCTCCTTGTGGTCCTTGAGGCGCTTCACCAGGCGGATCCGCTCGTTGAGAGCATCCAGGATGGTCCTGTCGATGTTGGCAATCTGTTCCCGGTAGTCGCGGATGACCGGATCGTCGCTCAAGGACGCTACCTCCCCCGCCTCTAGGGTATCCCGGGCAGCCGGGCTACCGAAGCTTCCGACCATCACAACCACCCGTCGGTGTACACCGCCATGGTGGACTGCCCCAGCCTGGCCGGCCTGGACCGGACCAAGGCCCTGGCACTCCTGGAGGGCCTGGACGCCGGCCGGGTCAGCATGGCCCTGGGCTGGCACAGCGCCCTGGCGCCGCTGGAGGCGGAAGACCTGGCCGGATTCCCGCCGGTGATCATCGCCAACTTGAGCATGCACGGGTTCCTGCTGAGCCCGGCGGCGCTGGGCCGCTTGGCCCGGGAGCAGCCCCGCCTGGCCCAGGTCCTTGCCGACCAGGCCTGGGTCGAGCGGCACCTGCCGGAAGTCCTGGAACGGTTGGACCGGGATGGGGCCCGGTTCCCCAAGGTCCGGATGGAACACGTCCAGTTCATCGACGAGCGCCAGGTCCGGCGGGCCAGGGACCTGGGCGTGATGCTCTCCCTGCAGCCTAATTTCAACGGCGAGAGCCGGGACTGCGCCGATCGCCTGGAGCCGCGCTGGCTGGACCGCAACAACCCGTTCCGCATGCTCATCGACCGGGTGGGGTTCAGGAACGTGCTGGAATGCGCCTTCAACTTCGCCTCCGGGAACACCATCGAGGTGGAGGACCTTCCCGACCGTTTCCGGGAGGCGGCCGCCGTCCGGCCCGGTCCGCCGGAACTTGCCGCCCCCGGCCGGGGGGGCCTCGGCGAGGAACTGAGCCGCTTCGAGAAGGCCCTCATCGCCGCCCGGGCCAAGGAGGCCCGCTCCCTGACGGGACTGGCGGACCAGCTGAAGATCTCCAAGCAGACCTTGAACTACAAGCTCCGCAAGCACGGCCTGAACCTGTTCCGGACCTGATCGCTGGCAGACCACCCGGGTGGGCAGGAAGCCATACGCTTGACACCCTTCCTCCACGCCGGCAATGGCAGGTGTTGCGCAAACGGGTCAAAGGGGAAGCCCAGGGTGGGGCAAACACAAGCCGCCGTTCTCCACCACCCATTGCCTGGATGGTTGAAAGGCGTTGTCATTGAGATCAGGGACCACGCGATAAACCTCACACCGCTGCCCCTTCGCCACCAGGAGTGGGATACCGTTGATCATTTCTAGGGCCAGGGTGGCCATGGAAGCTCCCGGATTCCGGTCGGATCGGGATTGGATCAGACCCGGTTGGACCTAAGACAGGGCATTTTTGGTACCAAAGGATAAAGGCCATTGAATAAATGCGTTGCAGCATCTCCAACGTTGTGGCAGTGATTGAACTATTCAATATGAAATCAATGCCAATTCAGTTTGAATGACCAGGACGGAAGTCCGGCCAGGGTGCGCAACACGAATTCTTGGTTTCAGCCTTCGTTGCCACATTCTCCTGCTGGGCTTCGGGGAAGTGGAAGCCATCGGGTCAAGGAGCCGCCCATGAACCCGCCCCAGCCGGCAAGCCCGGGATCCCAGCCCGGGACCCGGCACAGGACGTCCCCGGTCACCCCTGGGCCGTCCCGGGCGCCACCCGCGCACGTGCATGCAACAGTTCGCTGACGTAATGGGTCAGGGCGTAATCCAGCCAGCGCCGGTCGGGCAGGTTCCCGCTCAGGTAGCCCAGGTGGCCGCCGAACCGCTCGCAGTGAAGATGAATCATCGGGGAGAGGGTCTGCTTCAAAATGTCCGCGGCGGGCGCAAGGGGATCATCCATGGAAGAAATGATCACCGTCGGAACCCGGATGTTGGCCAGGTGGGACCCGCAAGAACATTCGGAATAATAGGCGTCCCGGCCCGGGAAGCCGGCCATGGCCGCGGTGTAGACCTCGTCAAAAACACGAGTCGTGGGCGTGGGGACCAGGGGTTCCGCATCCAGCCGGGCCCTGGCCTCACTGCGGAGCTGGCGGATGAGATACTGGTCGTAAGCCAGGTTGAACCCTGAGACCAGACGGCGGGAGCATGCTTCAAGGTCCACGGGGGGGTTCACGGCGATGGCCAGGTCCGGCACTCCCTGGGCCGCGTCCCTGCCCATGAGCAGCAGGAGGATGTTGGCACTGATGGAAAAGCCGATGGCTACCTGCAGACGGCCCGGGAACCGCTTCCGCACGAAGCTCAGGGCGGCCGCCATGTCCTTGGTCGAGCCGCTGTGGTAGGAATTCCGCGCCCAACCCCGCCCTTCCCCGGCTCCACGGTGATTGACGGCCACAAGGGCGTGACCGCACTTATGGAACTGGGCCGCGGCTCGACGCATGTTGTTGCAGTCGCTGCTCCCCGTGATCCCATGAAAGAGTATGACCGCCACTCCGGTGGAGCCCTCCAAGGCCCGGATGGCCATGGCGTCTCCATCGTCCAGTTCCAGCCGGTGCAGTTCCCATGGGAGTTCCGGAACGGGGCAGGGCATGAATTCCCCGACGATGGTCTGCAGATGACAGCCCATGGCCCAGAAGGGCGGTTCGCAGGAGAGCTCGGGGGGATTGAGGGTCCGGAGGTTCCTGGTGAGCCGGTCGGGACTCGGGTGGCGGCTTGCCGCGATGCTGGCGGGCTGCCTTTGCCATGGGAGGGAAGGTCTCGAAGCTCGAACGTCAAGTCTCATGGAAACACCTTTAAAGGTCTCCCATCCCGCGACCGGAACATTAGGCCTTCCCATCCATTTTTCAATGATTTTTTCAAACCGATGCCGCGGCTTCGTCCAGGGGGAAACGGAACGCGCCGGGTGAGCCCGGTCAGCCGCGGCCCGCCTCCGGCGCCCCGCGCAGGAGCCCCGCCAGGGCGCGGGCCAGGGGCCCGAGGCGGTCCGGTTCGCTCAGGTACGTGCCCCGGCACGCCACCAGCCGCGCCGAGGCCCGGCTCAGCACGGTCACTACGCCCAGGTGGTGAGCCTGGAGGGTCCGCCCGCTCTGCACCAGGTCCACGATGGCGTCGGCCAGGCCCAGCACCGGGGCCAGTTCCACGCTGCTCTGCAGGGGCACCAGCTCGGCGGTGATGCCTTCCTGGGCCAGCCAGCGGCCGGTGCCCATCAGGAACTTGGTGGCGATGCGCAGGTGCGGCTTGGCCAGGAGCTGGTCCAGGGTGGTGCCTTCGGGGGCGCACAGGCACATGCGGCAGACGCCGAAATCCAGGTCGCCCAGCTCCATGAGGTCCACCGGGGTCTCGTCCAGGATGTCCGAGCCCACCACCCCCAGGGCGGCCACTCCCCCGGCCACGTACCGGGGCAGGTCGGCGCCCTTGAGCAGGATGGCGGAGAGCTGGGGATCGGCCATGGGGATGCGCAGACGCCGGGACTTGAGGGCCTTGGAGTCCAGTTCGAAGGCGCTGCCCCGCAGCCGGGGCAGCAGCTCTTCCTCCAGGCGGCCCTTGGGCAGGGCGATGAGCAGGGGTTTCATCACGCGTCCTCCTTGGCGTCGGCCAGTTCCAGCAGGGTGGTGAGGCGCACGCAGAACCCGGCGGCGTACCAGGGGCGCCCCATCTCCGGAAACAGGCCGTCGTAGCGCCCGCCCGCCGCCAGCTCCCGCTGGGCCCCGGGCGCCCACAGGCGCAGGGTGGGGCCGGTGTAGAAGCTGAGGCCGCGCAGGTCGCCCATGTCCAGGCGCAGGGTGAGGCCGGGCGGCAGGTGGGCCGAGAGCCGCTCCAGCACCCGGCGCAGCTGCCCGGCCTCGGCCTCCAGCAGCGCCCCGTAGGGGCCCCGGGCCAGGTCGTCCAGGCTTTCGGCGCCGTTGGGGCCGGACAGCAGGATCTCCGCGTGGGCCAGGAGCCGGTCCTTGGCCGGGTGCCCGGCGAGCAGGTCCGCGGCCCGGTGGATGGCCCGCCGGTCCAGCACCCGCGCCAGTTCCAGGGCCAGCTCGGACGGGACCAGCTCCGCTTCCAGGGGCCGGCGCAGCAGGGCCGCGTGGCCGATGTGCAGCAGGCAGCCCTCCAGCCCCAGCAGGGCCGGCACCGCCATGAGCAGCCCGGCCAGCTCCCGGTCCGCCTCCAGGCGCTGGTCCCGGTCGGTCTGGATGTTCTCGCAGCCCACCTCGAAGCGCTCGACCGGGTCCCAGAAGTTGGTGGGACGGCGGAACACCGGGCCGGCGTAGCTCAGGCGGGGGGGCGGATCCTGGAACCGGCGCACCAGAGTGCGGGCCAGGGCCTCGGTGAAGTCCCAGCGCAGGGCCACCAGCTGGTCACCGTCGAAGAAACGCACGGTGGAGGGGTTGGC
>CAWFOJ010000197.1:0-23489 GCA_963816585.1 uncultured Holophagaceae bacterium
GGCCTCCCCCAGGCACAGGCCCACGTCCTCGACCAGGTGGTGGCCGTCCACCTCCAGGTCCCCGGAGGCCTCCACCTCCAGGCCCAGCCCGCCGTGGCGGGCCAGCTGCATCAGCATGTGGTCGAAGAAGGCCAGCCCGGTGGCGGCCTTGGCGGTGCCCCCGTCCAGGTCCAGGGCGACCCGCACCCGGGTTTCGCCGGTGAAGGTGTTCGATGGCGGCGGTCCTCATGGTCTGGCTCCTTTCAGGATGGGCAGCAGGGCCCGCAGGCTGGCGGCGCGCAGGTCCCCCTCCCGGGCGATGGTGTCCCGGTTCGGGCCCACCGCGGCGAAGGTCGACACCAGGTCCGGGCGGGCTTCCCGGGCCGCGCGCAGGGCCTGGGCGTCATCCCGGGTGTCCCCCACGTACACGACCTGCTCCGCCTGGAACGCGTCCGCCAGCTGCAGCAGCCCCCCCGGCAGGGGCTTGCGCAGGTGCGGCGCCCGGTCGGCCACCCCCGGCAGGCGGAACCCCAGCACCCCGAACCCGGTGTCCATCTCCTCGTCGTTGCGCCCGGTGAGCACCGCCAGGTCCCAGCCCAGGGCCTCCAGCTCGCCCAGGCTGACCAGGGGCTCGTCCGGGGCGGCATGGACTTGTACCACCTGGTGACCACTTCGGCGCACCTGGGCTCCAGGGCCTGGATGCGCTCCTCCAGGTGCGGGAAGCCGGTGGTCTGGGCCGACCACAGGCTGTCCAGCTCGCCGCACTCGGCCAGGGCCAGGGCGGCGGCGCACCCGGTAATCGTTGTTGAAGCCCCCCACGTGCTTGAAGGCCAGGTAGTGGGCGTCCATCCACGGCAGCCCCGGGGCCAGTTCGCCCAGGGCCTTGGCCACGGCGTTCATGAAGCCCGGGTCGCCGTCCACCATCACGCCGTCCATGTCCAGCGCCAGCAGGCGGCGGGGCGTCTGGGGCACCGGGGACGCCAGGGTGGCGCCGAACGCTTCCGCCACCCGCAGGGTCTCCTCCTCGGTGCCCACGGTGATGCGCCCGGCGTCCAGCTCCGGCAGGGCCCGGGACTGGATGCCCGCCTCCCGCAGGAGCGGGGCGGGGTCCGGGCGCAGGAACAGGAAGTTGGCGGCGCTGCGCCCGCGCACCCGGTCCCCCAGGGCGGCGGCCAGGCGCTCCCGGCGCTCGGGCAGCGCCGGGCCTGCTGGGCGAAGGCGGCCTTGAAGTCCAGGGCCACGTCCAGGGCCTCCAGGGCCGGGGCGGGAAGGCTGTAGGGCAACTGCAGGGCGGCCAGGGGCGCGATCAGCCCGGGGACGCCGATCAGGTAGCCCAGGCGCCAGCCGGCGCTGGCCAGGGCCTTGCTGAAGGTGCGCAACAGCAGCAGGTTGGGGTAGCGGTCCACCGCCAGGCGGTGGGTGAGGGGGGCGAATTCCGCGTAGGCCTCGTCCAGCACCACCAGGGGCGGGTCGGGCAGGGCGGCGGCGGCCTGGAGCAGGGGTTCCAGCTCGGCCGGCGCCAGCCAGGCGCCGGTGGGGTTGTTGGGCAGGGTGATCCACACCTGCCGGGGGGATCCTGTTCCAGCAGGCGCAGCCAGGGCTCCAGGGGGAAGCCGTCGCCCACCGGCACCCGCACCGGGCGCACCCCGTGGCGGGCCGTGAGGGCCGGGTAGAGGCTGAAGCCCGGGTCCGGATAGGCGATGGCCGAGCCGGGCTCGGCCCCGGCGAGCACCACCAGGTCCAGCAGGGCGCCGCTGGAGGGGCCCACCAGCACGCCCCCGGCGGGGGCGCCCAGGGCTGCGGTGAGCCGGTCGGTGAGTTCCTCCTGGCGCTCGGGGTAGAGCTGAACGGCAGGTTCCCCAGGCGCGCCAGCAGGGCCTGGCGGGCGGCCTCCGGCCAGCCCTGGGCCGCCTCGTTCAGGTGCAGGCGGGCCATGGCCTGGCCTTTGCCCTCCCCGTGGGGCCGGACGTAGCCGCGCAGCTTCTGGAATTCAGGTCGGATCAGGGGCATGTGGGGGGTCTCCCAGGAACGGACGGCCCGGCCGTCCGGGACGGGCCAGCGCGGGACGAAGAATAACGGAGGTCCGGCGCCGGCGTTCTGGCTTTGCATAAGCTGCCGCAACGGAACAAGTTCCGTAACGGCAGCTAGAATGGTGCCTGGCCGCCCGGCGCAGGGCGCTGTGGGCATGGTGGACCAGGCCTTCCGCCTGGGCCAGGCGGGCCACCCGGGGCGCCAGGTCGCCGGCCAGGGCCGGGGCCAGCTCCAGGACGGTCTGGCGCTTCATGAAGGTGGCCACGCCCAGGGGGCTGGAGAACCGGCCGGAGCCTCCGGTGGGCAGGACGTGGTTCGGGCCGGCGCCGTAGTCCCCGAACACCTCGGCGCTGGTCTCGCCCAGGAACAGGGCGCCGGCGGTGGTGAGGCCGGGCAGCCACGCTTCCGGGTCGGCCACCGCCAGTTCCAGGTGCTCGGGAGCCCAGGCCTGGGCGAACGCCGTGGCCAGCTGCCGCCCGGCCTGGATCAGCCGGCCGTGCCGGCCCAGGCTGGATTCCAGGATGGCCCGGCGGGGGCTGGCGGCGACCCGCGAAGCCAGCTCGGCGGCCACCGCCTCCAGCAGCGCGGAGTCGGCGGACACCAGCACCGCGGCGGCGTCCGGGTCGTGTTCCGCCTGGGCCAGCAGATCCTCGGCCACCGTGGCCGGGTCGGCGGCGCCATCGGCGATCACCAGCACTTCCGAAGGCCCCGCCACCGAATCGATGCCGCAGCGGCCCGCCAGCTGGCGCTTGGCCTCGGCCACGAAACGGTTGCCGGGGCCGGCCACCAGGTCCACCGCCGGTTCCCCGTGGACCATCCAGCCCACCGCCTGGGCGCCGCCCAGGGTGTACAGCTCCTCCAGCCCCAGCAGGGCGGCGGCGGCCAGCACCAGGGGGTCCGGCCCCTCGGGCTTGGGCGGGTGACCCCGACGATGCGGGCCACTCCGGCGACCTGGGCCGGGATCACGGTCATGGCCAGGGTGGAAGGATAGAACGCCCGCCCGCCCGGGATGTAGACGCCGGCGGTGCGCAGGGGCAGCCAGCGTTCCCTGGCCCGCCCGCCCCCGGGCAGGTCCAGGTCCACGTCCCGCAGGGCGGCCTTCTGGGCCTGGGCGAAACGGCGGATGCCCGCCACCATGACCTCCAGGTCGCCGAGCAGGCGGGGATCCTCCGCCCGCAGCCGGTCCAGGGCCGTCCGGCACGCGGCCGGATCCACCCGGAAGCCGCGCTCGTCCAGGTCCACCCCGTCCAGCTGGCGGGTGAGCCGGAACACGGCGGTCAGCCCCTCCCGGCGCACCTCGTCCAGGATCCGGGTGACGGCCTCCCGGGTTTCGGTCTCTACTTGCGCATCCCTTGCCAGCCCGGCGAGCAGCCCAGGCAATTGCACTTCTTCAAGCAGCTGGATCGGGGGTAACACCGTGACACCTCTATGGGGTAGCTGAAGTCTCGCACGGGGGCGGCCCGGGGCGCAATGAAAACTTCCTAGGCGAAGGCGTCGTTCACCGTGCGCCCGGCCCGGGCGTGGTTCAGGGCCCGGAGGCCGATGTCCCGTCGCGCCTGCATGCCCGCCCAGCGCACCTGCTCCAGGGCCGCGGCCACCCGGTCCCGGGCCTGGGCCAGGTCGGGGCGCAGGCCACCAGGCCCAGCACCCGCCCGCCCTGGGTGATCCAAACGCCGTCGCTGGCGCGCCGGGTGCCGGCATGGATGACGGTGATGTCTCCGGGGACCGCCAGGGTGATGGAGTCGCCCTTGCGGGGAGTTCCGGATAGCCCGCCGCCGCCAGCACCACCGCGAGGGCGCAGCCGTCCCGCAGGGCCAGCTGGGGCCGCTGCAGGCGCCCCTGGGCCACTTCCAGCAGCAGGGGGGCAGGTCCTCGTCCAGCAACTGCATGAGCACCTCGGTCTCGGGGTCGCCGAAGCGCACGTTGTATCCAGCAGGCGCGGCCCCCGGGGCGTCCACATGACGCCCAGGAACAGCACGCCGCGGGCCGTGAGGCCGTCGGCCTGCAGCCCGCGGATGGTGGGGTTCACCAGCTCCTCGGTGAGCCGCTCCTGGTCCTGGGGGCGCAGGAACGGCAGGGGGCCGAAAGCGCCCATGCCGCCGGTGTTGGGACCCTTGTCCCCGTCGAAGATGCGCTTGTGGTCCTGGCAGGGGGGCAGCACCGCGCAGGCGGCGTGGTCCCGGTCCACGTCCACCAGCACGTGCAGGGACATCTCCATGCCGATGAGGGGCTCTTCCAGCACCACCGTGCGGGAGGCGTCGCCGAACCGCCCCCCCATGAAGGCGCGCAGGGTCTCCAGGGCTTCACCCTTGCGGTCGGCCACCACCACCCCCTTCCCCGCCGCCAGGCCGTCGGCCTTCAGGACGATGGGAAACCCGTACTGCCAGTCCCGGATGGCCGCCTCCGCCGGCTCCAGCTGGAAGAAAGTGGCGCTGGCGGCACAGGGGATCCGGTGGCGGAACATGAAGTCCTTGGCGAACGCCTTGCTGCCCTCCAGGCGCGCGGTGGCGGCGTCGTGGCCGAACACGGGGTCCCTTCCCGGCGCAGGGCGTCCCCCAGCCCCGCCACCAGCGGCGCCTCGGGCCCCACCACCGCCAGGTCCGGGCGCTGCTCCCGGGCCCAGGCTGCGATGCCCGGGATGTCCCCGGGCTGCAGCGGCAGGCAGGTGCCCAGCTGGGCGATGGCGTCGCTGCCCGGGGCGGCGGACAGGTCCACGTGGGTGCTGCCGCCCTTGAGTTTCAGGGCGAGGGCATGTTCACGGCCGCCGGAGCCGATGAGCAGGATTTTCATGGAGTTCCCCAATGCCTGGGACAGGTTCGGACCGACAAGGCCCAACCACGTTGCACATTCCAGCCTAATCGAAGGCCATGCTCATGGGTAGCTTGGGATGGAGCCAGCACCCCCTGGATGGGCACGGGCGTCCATGGCGAACCGGTCGGTGGCGCACTGGCCTCCCGGGTTCACGCCTCCGGCGGCAGGCCGGTTTCGAAGCAGTAGTAGATTTCCTGATACGGGGCCCGGAAGTCCACCACGTCGGCCAGCACCCGCTCCACGGGCTCCCGCTCCACCAGCACCCGGGCCATGAAACCGGCGATGGTCTCCATGTGCGCCTCCCGCATCCCCAGCCGGGTCACCTCGATGGTGCCGATGCGCAGGCCGCTGGGCCGGTCCCACTGCTCCGGGGTATCGCCTGGGATCAGGTTCTTGTTGGTGATGACGTTGGCCCGGGCCAACCGTTGAGCGGCATCGAGGCCGCCGCCGAAGGCGCTGACGTCGGCGATCACCTGGTGCGTCCTGGTGAACCCGAGCCGGGCCCCCACCACCGGCACTCCCCGCCGCTGCAGGGCAGCGCCCAGGGCCTGGGCATTCCTGATGATCTGGGCCATGTAGACCGGGCCGAAGGCCAGCATCTCCCGGCCGACACCGCCAAGGCGGCCACCCGGTTGACCTGGTGAGTCGCCGCCAGCACCGGGAACACTGCGTGGGTCAGCGGTTCAGTGAGGTCCGGGGCGTTCCAGGCCATGATTCCGCTCTGGGGCCCGCTCCAGGTCTTGCCGGCCGAACCGGTGAGGACGCGGCCTCCTCGCGCAGGGGATCCTGGAACTGGCCGCCGGCGATCAGGCCCAGCTGGTGGGCCCCGTCGAAGAACAGCCGGCCACCCCAGGGGGCGATGACCTTGGCCATTTCCCGGCAGGGCAGCGGGAACAGGGTCATCGACATGCCCAGGGCCACCAGCTCGGGTCGCTCCCGCTCGGCCAGCGCCCGGAAGGCGTCGAGGTCCACCTCCAGCTCGGGGGTGAATGGGATGTCGACGATCCGAAGCCCGCGCACCCCGGCTGGGCCGTCGGGGCGGTTGCTGGAGTGGCCGCCCATGGGCTGGGGCGCGGACATGATGGTGTCCCCGGGCCGGGTCAAGGCCGTGTAGACCGCCAGGTTGCCGATCATGCTGGCGCACAGCCTGTGGTCGGCATAGTCGGCGTGCAAAGCCCGCTTCAGCAGTTCCATGCAGAGCGCCTCCACCTCGTCAATGTACCGGGTTCCGGCGAACCAGCGGTTCACCGAGCCGATATGGCCCTCGGCGGCCCGGGTGCCGATCTCGGCCGACAGCAGGGCCCGCACGGCGGGACTGGTGGGGGCCTCCGGGGCCAGCAGGTTGAGGCACTGGCGGCCGCGCCAGGCCGCATTGCGTTCCACCGCCGCCACCACCGCCAGGGCCATCTCCCGGGGGCCGTGGCAGGCGTCCAGCAGTTGGGAAGCCACCTGCAGGGTCCTGGGGTCATGCACTTCCGACCGGGTTTCGGTAGCCATGGCGGTTCCCTCCTGGCGCGCTAGGAGTGTGACTATGTATTATTCGGCCCCGCGATGATGGCACCGGCCATGGCAGGACAAGGCACGCGAGGAGGGCGATACGGGATATCGGGCGACGAGCGTAACGCGAGACTGCCGTGGCCGCTGCCATCACCCGGAGGGCGGCGCCCAGAGGCCCGCCTCTCGTGTGCAAGCCCCTTGACGGTAGGCCCACTACCTCCTGCGGGCCTTGCGCTCGAGATTCGGGCCTCTGGGCGCCGTCGCGGGGCCGAATAATACATAGTCACACTCCTAGGTCCTGATGAGGGACCGAAGGTAATGTTGGATGTTCAGGCTCAGGGCTTCGATGCTTGCCCGCCTATGCATATTGGCGCTGTAGACGAATCGCGCCTCCAGCCGGTTCCTGACCACATCGACGGCGATCGCGATTGGATACAACCTGAGGTCCTTGGGGTCGTCGTCCAGCCCCGCGAGGGTGTAGGTCCCATCGAACAGACTGCTGGACTCGATGACGTCGTCGATGGCGCCCCGGTAATTGAACAGCACTTCCGGCTGGGGCGACGCAACCAGGCGCGCGGCCAGTGCCCAATCCCTGCCGAGATATCTGTACAAGCTGATGTGGTTGCCGGATATCTTGTCCATTTGCGCAGAAACGTCGAGCAGGATGTATTCCGGCCCTTTCCGGATGTCTATGTCCAGCAGGATCGGGGCATAGCTGATGAGGCAACCGACCGTTCCGCTCAGGTCGGTCTCCGGCGGAGCCACATCGCGGCCGTGCAGCAGCCGGTCGAAGTACCACGGTGCCGCCATGCCACCGGTTCAGCGCGACCGCGAGGCCGGTGAGGAAGAGGCGTTCGGCGTTGAGCCCGTGGACCCGGTTCCGCGTCAGCCACCTGGTTTCCTGTTCCGACAGGGCGAAATGCACGACCTGCGCGGAACCATTGGTGTTGGCTTCGCGTTCACGGCTCAGGTCCTTGGGCAGCGCGGGAACGTGCGACCAGTCCTGCTGGATCCATTTTGGATGTCCGCCTCGACCGGCCCGGAATCGACGTAGGGCTTCAGCAGGGTTGTCCATTCCCCGAAAGAAGCCGACAACCTGTGGACGCAAGTGTCGCTCCGTGCTTCGAACCTCCGGTACACCGAATCGAACTCAAGCCAGAAATTTCTCCACGATATGACATCCATGGCGAAATGATGGACGATGAAAAAAAGCCGTTGCGCTTGCGAGTCGCCCATTTCGAACAAGGCCATCCAGGCGATGGGGCCCCGGGTCAGGTTGATCGACTCCTGGCATTCCTTGGCGCATGCTGCAATGGCCTCGCCCTGCCGGCTTTCCGGCAGGCCGGGCAGATCGATGGTCCTGAAGGCGATCGTCCCTTCCGGAGCCGAAAGGACCCTGGCCTGCCACCGGGCCCCGGAGCGCTCGAACTTGAGCCTGAAGGCATCGTGCCGGGCGCCCAGGTGCCTGAACGTGGCTTCCAGCAGATCGGGGACAAGCCTCCGCCTTGCCACCAGCATTCTGGAAATGTTCCAGTGGTTCGGGGTGCGGGATCCGGCCTCGTGGAAGAAACGGAGGATGAAGGGGGGCAGATCGGGCAGGGCCCCGGAAAAGGGCTCGAACGGCGTGCCTTCCCCTCGCCCGGTGGGAGGGTGGACGCAGGTTTCGGCCAATTGCTCGATCGTGGGGGAATGCCACAATTGGGACGGGGAGACCGCCAGGCCTTGCTCCGCCGCCAGCATGCAGACGTTCATGACCATCAGGGAATCGCCGCCGATATTGAAAAAATTATCAGTGATCCCCACGCGGGGGAGGCCGAGGATAGCCTGCCAGATCCGGGCGAGCCGCCGTTCGGTCTCGGTGCGCGGCTCCACATGGACCTCGGTATGGATCAGATTCTCCAGCGTTGGCGCCGGCAGCAACCTGCGGGCGATTTTCAGGTTCTCGTTGAGCGGCATCTTTTCCAGGATCATCCAGCCGGACGGCTGCATGAAGTCGGGCAGGAATTGGCGCAGGTGCTCCCTGACCGGCTCCAGGTCAAAATGGCCGGGGTCTTCGACCGTCAGGTAGGCGATCAGGCGGTTGTCGCCGGTGGTGGTCCGGTCCGCCGACAGGATGGCGTCCCTCACGCCGGGCGCCCGCCTCAAGTGGCTTTCGATCTCCAGCAGTTCGATCCGCTGCCCTCTGATCTTGATCTGGAAGTCCCGCCGGCCGAGAAATTCCAGATAGCCGGAGGGGTGGATGCGGCCGATGTCGCCCGTTCGGAAGTAAAGCGCTCCAGCCCGTTCCACGAAGGCCTTCTGGGTCAGTTCGGGCTTGTCCAGATAGCCTTTCATGACCCCTGGCCCTTTGAAACAGACTTCACCCACCTCGCCTGGCGGGGTCTGTTCACCATCCTCTCCCAACAGGACGCATTCGGTCCCGGGGAAGGGCTTGCCGACGTAGGACCGGTCAACGACGGCAGCCCTGGGGGCCGGGTAGAAGCATCCCATGCAGGCGATCTCGGTGCAGCCGTAGATGACATAAACTTCTGCATGGCCGAAAATGGTTTTAAGATCTTCCAGCAGTTCCGCGGGCACGATGTCGCCGCCCGACGAAACATGGCGAAGTCCGTCGAATGGATTGAAATCCACAAAATGTTCTCGGATATAACGAACAACCCCTTTCCAGAGGGCCGGACCGATGTGGACGACCGTGGCCTGCTCCAGGGCAGCCGTCAACTGGCCAAAATCCATGATGGTAGTTCTGGGCAGGATGACCAGCCGGCCGCCGGCGATGATGCTCGCCAAGAGATCAAACAAGCTGATGCTGAAAGAGAATTTGGCGATCGTCAGGAGGGTGTCCTCCGGATCGATGCCAAATTGACGAATGGCGGAAAGCACATAATACGCCAGGCTGCCATGGCTGATGGGAATCCCTTTGGGTTGGCCGGTGGTGCCTGACGTGTAGAAAATGCACGCTGTGGCCTGCTCCGGAATATCCGTTTGCGGATTCCCCAATGGGTGGCCGTTCACAAAGGGTTCACGCAATGGATAGCAGTAGGGGCGGGTGAAGACCCCTTGGAATTTTTCCAGGCCATCCTCCTGGGATAGGGTCAGAGCAAGCCCTGCATCTTCAACGATGCTTTTGACCCTTTCCTTCGGATAATCCGGATCGATCGGCAGATAGGTCCCGCCAGGTTTGTGGATGGCCAGCAGGGCGATGATGATCCCGCAGCCGGGCCTAAGACAGACTCCGACCCGATGCCCGGCGCCCACCCCCATCGCCATGAGCCAATGCGCCAGTTCATTGGACCTGGCGTTGAGTTCCCCATAGGTCAGGGTTTCTTCGCCGAAGGACACGGCGATCCTGTGGGGATGGTCCTCCGCGGTGCGTTCGAAAAGGACATGGAGGGGTGATTCGAAATGGAACTCGCCGGGAGGGGCCGGGACTGGTTTCGTTGCCGCTCGCATTTGCTTGTCCGATCAGCGGTTCCATCTGGGGGTCAAAGAGCGCCAAGCCGGCTTGCCGTTGCTGCGTTGGGTCAGGGATTAATGGATCAGATGTTTCATTGATAGGATCAATATTGACATCGCCAATATAAGAGTTACCGCACGGATTTCAAGACCAGGTTCCCGAAAAGTTGAAAATCTCCAGGGTCTGTCATGAGTCGGATAGGCAAAAACAGGCAAGACCCCGACCGTTTCCTGCCATGGCCTCCACCCGGTAACAGGTCGGCATATGGACCTCTTCGGCCTGCCCATGGGGCGGCCCCGGTGGTTGGTCGGCCCTGAGCCACCCTGGAAAGTGAATGGAGCCTGCCCGACCCGGGGGCGTTCGGCGCGCGCCAAAAAGGCCATTCCGAGGGCCTTGGTCACGGCTGGAGCCATGCCGCCACCGGCAACCCGTCGCCAAGCTGGGCGGATGGCATCGTGACGGCGGTGAACAGCCAGAAGCGGCTTGGAAGTTGCACGTCTAATTTTCTCTATTGATAAAATCATAATTGACACTATATTTTTTTCAATTTTTACCAAGTGCTGATCATGGAAATCCTGGACCGAATCGAAAAACTGCTGGCAAGCCCGGATTTGCGCCTGCATGACCGGGAGGGTGCTCCGGTGCCGTCCGCAGTGTTCCGTCAAGCCGTCCACGCGGTCAGCCGGCATCTCCGGCGCCATGTCCCCCCCGGCGGGAAGGGCGGCGGTGCGCCTGGGCCGAGACTTGGCCGGCCCTGGCCTGCGCCATGGCCTGCATGGCCACGGGCCGGGTCTACCTGCCCCTGGGCCCGGACTGGCCGGAGCATCGGATCGAGCAGATCCGCGCCTCGTCCCGGTTCGACCTGCTGCTCGACGTCCCGGCCTGCCATGGGATTCTGGCCGGGCCGGCGGCCGGTGAGCCGGGCCCGCCCGCTACCCTCGACCCCGAGGCCACCCTTTACATCATCTACACCAGCGGCTCCACCGGCGAGCCCAAGGGGGTCATGATCTCCCGGCGCAGCTACGCCTGTTTCCTGCGTTTCCTGGACCAGTTCTTCCCCCGGGTCGGCCCCGGAAACAACTTGCTGCAGGTGGCCCGGTTCACCTTCGACATGTCGCTCCTGGACCTGGGCATGCTGCTGGGCAGGCAGGTGGGCAATTTTTCTCCGCGGCGAACAGGAGCGCCTTCCGCCTGGCTCTGGAGATCGAGGACTACGGCATCACCTGGATCGACGCCGTGCCCAACCAGGTCGGCATGATCATGGAGGACGGGGTCTGCTCCCGGGCCGACTTGTCCTCCCTGCGCCACCTGGTGCTGGGAGGCTCGCGTTTCCCCTGGCAGCTGCTGCAGTCATTGCGCTCCAAGCTCGGCCCCGGGGTGGACCAGGTCAACGCCTACGGCCCGACCGAGACAACCATCTACACCCACTTCAAGTCACCAGGGGACGCCCATGATGGCACCCTGAGCGCAGGCGGCCCGGTGCCGGGCGTCATCTGGAGCACTGGTGGATCCCTTGCGCGGGCGGGAGATCCAGAACTCTATCCGGCGGCGGGCCCTGCTGGGAGCGAAATGACTCATGCAGCTGCCAGGGGAAACGCGAGCCTCCCAGCACCAGGTGGCGCAGGGAGGACAAGTCGGCCCGGGAGCAGACCCCGTCCTCCATGATCATGCCGACCTGGTTGGGCACGGCGTCGATCCAGGTGATGCCGTAGTCCTCGATCTCCAGAGCCAGGCGGAGGCGCTCCCGTTCGCCGCGGAGAAGAAATGGCCCACCTGCCTGCCCAGCAGCATGCCCAGGTCCAGGAGCGACATGTCGAAGGTGAACCGGGCCACCTGCAGCAAGTTGTCGCCGGGGCCGACCCGGGGGAAGAACTGGTCCAGGAAACGCAGGAAACAGGCGTAGCTGCGCCGGGAGATCATGACCCCCTTGGGCTCGCCGGTGGAGCCGCTGGTGTAGATGATGTAAAGGGTGGCCTCGGGGTCGAGGGTAGCGGGCGGGCCCGGCTCACCGGCCGCCGGCCCGGCCAGGATCCCCTGGCAGGCCGGGACGTCGAGCAGCAGGTCGAACCGGGACGAGGCGCGGATCTGCTCGATCCGATGCTCCGGCCAGTCCGGGCCCAGGGGCAGGTAGACCCGGCCCGTGGCCATGCAGGCCATGGCGCAGGCCAGGGCCGGCCAGTCCTGGCCCAGGCGCACCGCCACCTTCCCGCCGGGGGGGACATGGCGCCGGAGATGCCGGCTGACCGCGTGGACGGGCTCGACGGAACACTGCGGACGGCACCGGAGCACCCTCCCGGTCATGCAGGCGCAAATCCGGGCTTGCCAGCAGTTTTTCGATTCGGTCCAGGATTTCCATGATCAGCACTTGGTAAAAATTGAAAAAAATATAGTGTCAATTATGATTTTATCAATAGAGAAAATTAGACGTGCAACTTCCAAGCCGCTTCTGGCTGTTCACCGCCGTCACGATGCCATCCGCCCAGCTTGGCGACGGGTTGCCGGTGGCGGCATGGCTCCAGCCGTGGCCAAGGCCCTCGGAATGGCCTTTTTGGCGCGCGCCGAACGCCCCCGGGTCGGGCAGGCTCCATTCACTTTCCAGGGTGGCTCAGGGCCGACCAACCACCGGGGCCGCCCCATGGGCAGGCCGAAGAGGTCCATATGCCGACCTGTTACCGGGTGGAGGCCATGGCAGGAAACGGTCGGGGTCTTGCCTGTTTTTGCCTATCCGACTCATGACAGACCCTGGAGATTTTCAACTTTTCGGGAACCTGGTCTTGAAATCCGTGCGGTAACTCTTATATTGGCGATGTCAATATTGATCCTATCAATGAAACATCTGATCCATTAATCCCGGACCCTAACGCAGCAACGGCAAGCCGGCTTGGCGCTCTTTGACCCCCAGATGGAACCGCTGATCGGACAAGCAAATGCGAGCGGCAACGAAACCAGTCCCTGGCCCCTCCCGGCGAGTTCCATTTCGAATCACCCCTCCATGTCCTTTTCGAACGCACCGCGGAGGACCATCCCCACAGGATCGCCGTGTCCTTCGGCGAAGAAACCCTGACCTATGGGGAACTCAACGCCAGGTCCAATGAACTGGCGCATTGGCTCATGGCGATGGGGGTGGGCGCCTGGGCATCGGGTCGGAGTCTGTCTTAGGCCCGGCTGCGGGATCATCATCGCCCTGCTGGCCATCCACAAACAGCCGTCCGGACCGATCCGCCGATCGATCCGGATTATCCGAAGGAAAAGGGTCAAAAGCATCGTTGAAGATGCAGGGCTTGCTCTGACCCTATCCCAGGAGGATGGCGGAAAAATTCCAGGGGTCTTCACCCGCCCCTACTGCTATCCATTGCGTGAACCCTTTGTGAACGGCCACCCATTGGGGAATCCGCAAACGGATATTCCGGAGCAGGCCACAGCGTGCATTTTCTACACGTCAGGCACCACCGGCCAACCCAAAGGGATTCCCATCAGCCATGGAGCCTGGCGTATTATGTGCTTTCCGCCATTCGTCAATTTGGCATCGATCCGGAGGACACCCTCCTGATGATCGCCAAATTCTCTTTCAGCATCAGCTTGTTTGATCTCTTGGCGAGCATCATCGCCGGCGGCCGGCTGGTCATCCTGCCCAGAACTACCATCATGGATTTTGGCCAGTTGACGGCTGCCCTGGAGCAGGCCACGGTCGTCCACATCGGTCCGGCCCTCTGGAAAGGGGTTGTTCGTTATATCCGAGAACATTTTGTGGATTTCAATCCATTCGACGGACTTCGCCATGTTTCGTCGGGCGGCGACATCGTGCCCGCGGAACTGCTGGAAGATCTTAAAACCATTTTCGGCCATGCAGAAGTTTATGTCATCTACGGCTGCACCGAGATCGCCTGCATGGGATGCTTCCTACCCGGCCCCCAGGGCTGCCGTCGTTGACCGGTCCTACGTCGGCAAGCCCTTCCCCGGGACCGAATGCGTCCTGTTGGGAGAGGATGGTGAACAGACCCCGCCAGGCGAGGTGGGTGAAGTCTGTTTCAAAGGGCCAGGGGTCATGAAAGGCTATCCGGACAAGCCCGAACTGACCCAGAAGGCCTTCGTGGAACGGGCTGGAGCGCTTTACTTCCGAACGGGCGACATCGGCCGCATCCACCCCTCCGGCTATCTGGAATTTCTCGGCCGGCGGGACTTCCAGATCAAGATCAGAGGGCAGCGGATCGAACTGCTGGAGATCGAAAGCCACTTGAGGCGGGCGCCCGGCGTGAGGGACGCCATCCTGTCGGCGGACCGGACCACCACCGGCGACAACCGCCTGATCGCCTACCTGACGGTCGAAGACCCCGGCCATTTTGACCTGGAGCCGGTCAGGGAGCACCTGCGCCAATTCCTGCCCGACTTCATGCAGCCGTCCGGCTGGATGATCCTGGAAAAGATGCCGCTCAACGAGAACCTGAAAATCGCCCGCAGGTTGCTGCCGGCGCCAACGCTGGAGAATCTGATCCATACCGAGGTCCATGTGGAGCCGCGCACCGAGACCGAACGGCGGCTCGCCCGGATCTGGCAGGCTATCCTCGGCCTCCCCCGCGTGGGGATCACTGATAATTTTTTCAATATCGGCGGCGATTCCCTGATGGTCATGAACGTCTGCATGCTGGCGGCGGAGCAAGGCCTGGCGGTCTCCCCGTCCCAATTGTGGCATTCCCCCACGATCGAGCAATTGGCCGAAACCTGCGTCCACCCTCCCACCGGGCGAGGGGAAGGCACGCCGTTCGAGCCCTTTTCCGGGGCCCTGCCCGATCTGCCCCCCTTCATCCTCCGTTTCTTCCACGAGGCCGGATCCCGCACCCCGAACCACTGGAACATTTCCAGAATGCTGGTGGCAAGGCGGAGGCTTGTCCCCGATCTGCTGGAAGCCACGTTCAGGCACCTGGGCGCCCGGCACGATGCCTTCAGGCTCAAGTTCGAGCGCTCCGGGGCCCGGTGGCAGGCCAGGGTCCTTTCGGCTCCGGAAGGGACGATCGCCTTCAGGACCATCGATCTGTCCGGCCTGCCGGAAAGCCGGCAGGGCGAGGCCATTGCAGCATGCGCCAAGGAATGCCAGGAGTCGATCAACCTGACCCGGGGCCCCATCGCCTGGATGGCCTTGTTCGAAATGGGCGACTCGCAAGCGCAACGGCTTTTTTTCATCGTCCATCATTTCGCCATGGATGTCATATCGTGGAGAAATTTCTGGCTTGAGTTCGATTCGGTGTACCGGAGGTTCGAAGCACGGAGCGACACTTGCGTCCACAGGTTGTCGGCTTCTTTCGGGGAATGGACAACCCTGCTGAAGCCCTACGTCGATTCCGGGCCGGTCGAGGCGGACATCCGAAAATGGATCCAGCAGGACTGGTCGCACGTTCCCGCGCTGCCCAAGGACCTGAGCCGTGAACGCGAAGCCAACACCAATGGTTCCGCGCAGGTCGTGCATTTCGCCCTGTCGGAACAGGAAACCAGGTGGCTGACGCGGAACCGGGTCCACGGGCTCAACGCCGAACGCCTCTTCCTCACCGGCCTCGCGGTCGCGCTGAACCGGTGGCATGGCGGCACCGTGTACTTCGACCGGCTGCTGCACGGCCGCGATGTGGCTCCGCCGGAGACCGACCTGAGCGGAACGGTCGGTTGCCTCATCAGCTATGCCCCGATCCTGCTGGACATAGACATCCGGAAAGGGCCGGAAGACATCCTGCTCGACGTTTCTGCGCAAATGGACAAGATATCCGGCAACCACATCAGCTTGTACAGATATCTCGGCAGGGATCCGGCACTGGCCGCGCGCCTGGATGCGTTGCCCCAGCCGGAAGTGCTGTTCAATTACCGGGGCGCCATCGACGACGTCATCGAGTCCAGCAGTCTGTTCGATGGGACCTACACCCTCGCGGGGCTGGACCACGACCCCAAGGACCTCAGGTTGTATCCAATCGCGATCGCCGTCGATGTGGTCAGGAACCGGCTGGAGGCGCGATTCGTCTACAGCGCCAATATGCATAGGCGGGCAAGCATCGAAGCCCTGAGCCTGAACATCCAGCATTACCTTCGGTCCCTCATCAGGACCTAGGAGTGTGACTATGTATTATTCGGCCCCGCGACGGCGCCCAGAGGCCCGAATCTCGAGCGCAAGGCCCGCAGGAGGTAGTGGGCCTACCGTCAAGGGGCTTGCACACGAGAGGCGGGCCTCTGGGCGCCGCCCTCCGGGTGATGGCAGCGGCCACGGCAGTCCAGCGTTACGCTCGTCGCCCGATATCCCGTATCGCCCTCCTCGCGTGCCTTGTCCTGCCATGGCCGGTGCCATCATCGCGGGGCCGAATAATACATAGTCACACTCCTAGCGCGCCAGGAGGGAACCGCCATGGCCACCGAAACCCGGTTGGAAGTGCATGACCCCAGGACCCTGCAGGTGGCTTCCCAACTGCTGGACGCCTGCCACGGCCCCCGGGAGATGGCCCTGGCGGTGGTGGCGGCGGTGGAACGCAATGCGGCCTGGCGCGGCCGCCAGTGCCTCAACCTGCTGGCCCCGGAGGCCCCCACCAGTCCCGCCGTGCGGGCCCTGCTGTCGGCCGAGATCGGCACCCGGGCCGCCGAGGGCCATATCGGCGCGGTGAACCGCTCGTTCGCCGGAACCCGGTAAATCGACGAGGTGGAGGCGCTCTGCATGGAACTGCTGAAGCGGGCTTTGCACGCCGACTATGCCGACCACAGGCTGTGCGCCAGCATGATCGGCAACCTGGCGGTCTACACGGCCTTGACCCGGCCCGGGGACACCATCATGTCCGCGCCCCAGCCCATGGGCGGCCACTCCAGCGACCGCCCCGACGGCCCAGCCGGGGTGCGCGGGCTTGGATCGTCGACATCCCATTCACCCCCAAGCTGGAGGTGGACCTCGACGCCTTCCGGGCGCTGGCGGAGCGGGAGCGACCCAAGCTGGTGGCCCTGGGCATGTCGATGACCCTGTTCCCGCTGCCCTGCCGGGAAATGGCCGAGGTAATCGCCCCCTGGGGTGGCCGGCTGTTCTTCGACGGGCCCGCCAGCTGGGCCTGATCGCCGGCGGCCAGTCCCAGGATCCCCTGCGCGAGGGAGCCTGCGTCCTCACCGGTTCGGCCGGCAAGACCTGGAGCGGGCCCCAGAGCGGAATCATGGCCTGGGACGGCCCGGACCTCACTGAACCGCTGACCACGCAGTGTTCCCGGTGCTGGCGGCGACTCACCAGGTCAACCGGGTGGCCGCCTTGGCGGTCGGCCGCGGAGATGCTGGCCTTCGGCCAGGTCTACATCGCCCAGGTCATCAGGAATGCCCAGGCCCTGGGCGCTGCCCTTCAGCGGCGGGGAGTGCCGGTGGTGGGGGCCCGGCTCGGGTTCACCAGGTCGCACCAGGTGATCGCCGACGTCAGCGCCTCGGCGGCGGCCTCGATGCCGCTCAACGGTTGGCCCGGGCCAACGTCATCACCGACAAGAACCTGATCCCAGGCGATACCCCGGAGCAGTGGGACCGGCCCAGCGGCCTGCGCATCGGCACCATCGAGGTGACCCGGCTGGGGATGCGGGAGGCGCACATGGAGACCATCGCCGGTTCATGGCCCGGGTGCTGGTGGAGCGGGAGCCCGTGGAGCGGGTGCTGGCCGACATGGTGGACTTCCGGGCCCCGTATCAGGAAATCTACGACTGCTCGAAACCGGCCTGCCGCCGGAGGCGTGAACCCGGGAGGCCAGTGCGCCACCGACCGGTCGCCATGGACGCCCGTGCCCATCCAGGGGGTGCTGGCTCCATCCCAAGCTACCCATGAGCATGGCCTTGGATTAGGCTGGAATGTGCAACGTGGTTGGGCCTTGTCGGTCCGAACCTGTCCCAGGCGTTGGGGAAACCCATGAAATCCTGCTCATCGGCTCCGGCGGCCGTGACATGCCCTCGCCCTGAAACTCAAGGGCGGCAGCACCCACGTGGACCTGTCCGCCGCCCGGGGCAGCGACGCCATCGCCCAGCTGGGCGCCTGCGTCCGCTGCAGCCCGGGGACATCCCGGGCATCGCAGCCTGGGCCCGGGAGCAGCGCCCGGACCTGGCGGTGGTGGGGCCCGAGGCGCCGCTGGTGGGGGGGCCGGGGACGCCCTGCGCCGGGGAGGGACCGTGTTGGCCACGACGCCGCCACCGCGCGCCTGGAGGGCAGCAAGGCGTTCGCCAAGGATTCAGTCCGCACCGGATCCCCTGTGCCGCCAGCGCCACTTTCTCCAGCTGGAGCCGGCGGAGGCGGCCATCCGGGACTGGCGGTCCGGCTTCCCCATCGTCCTGAAGGCCAACGGCCTGGCGGCGGGGAAGGGGGTGGTGCTGGCCGACCGCAAGGGTGAAGCCCTGGAGACCCTGCGCGCGCCGTGGGGGGCGGTCCGGCGACGCCTCCCGCACGGTGGTGCTGGGAAAAGCCCCTCATCGGCATGGGAGTGTCCCTGCACGTGCTGGTGGACATGGGCGCCGGGACCACGCCACCTGCGCGGTGCTGGCCCTGCCAGGACCGCAGCAAGCATGCTCGGAGCGGGGACAAGGTGCCCCGACGCCGGCGGCATGGGCGCTTTGCGGGCCCCCTGCCGTTCCTGCGCCCCCAGGACCAGGAGCGGCTCGCCGAGGAGCTGGTGAACCCCACCATCCGCGGGCTGCAGGCCGACGGCCCCGCGGCCCGCGGCGTGCTGTTCCTCGGCATGATGTGGACGCCCCGGGGGCAGCACCTGCTCAAGTACAAGCGTGCGCTTGGGCGAGCCCGAGACCCAGGTGCTAATGCAGTTGCTGGACGAGGACCTGCCCGCCCTGCTGCTGGAAGTGGCCCAGGGGCGCCTGCGGCGGGCCCAGCTGGCCGTGCGGGACGGCTGCGCCCTCGCGGTGGTGCTGGCGGCGGCGGGCTATCCGGGAAACTCCCCGCAAGGGCGACTCCATCACCCTGGCGGTCCCCGGAGACATCACCGTCGTCCATGCCGGCGCCCGGCACACCAGCGACGGCGGTTGGATCACCCAGGGCGGGCGGGTGCTGGGCTAGGTGGCCTGCGGGCCGGACCTTGGCCCAGGCCCGGGACCGGGTGGCCGCGGCGAAGTGGAGCAGGTGCGCTGGGCGGGCATGCAGGCGCGACGGGACATGGGCCTCCGGGCCCTGAACCGCGCCCGGGCCGGGCGCACGGTCGACGACCCCTTCGCCTAGGAAGTTGTTGCCGTTGCACCCGGGCCGCCCCGGTGCAAGAGTTGCGGGCTCCCCCTTCGAGGTGTAACGATATTAGTCATCCCAATCCAGCTGCTTGACCGAGTGCAATTGACCGGGCTGCTTGCCGCGCTGGCAAGGGACACGCCAGGGAAACCGAAACCCGCGGGGCCGTGGCCCGGATCCTGGAGGAGGTGCGCCTGGAAGGGCTGGACGCGGTGTTCCGGCTGGCCCGGGAGCTGGACGGGGTGGCCCTGGACGACCGCAGCTTCCGGGTGGATCCGGCCGCGTGCCGGGCGGCCCTGGCCGGCTGCGGGCGGAGGATCCGGGCCTGCTCGGCGACCTGGAAGGCATGGTGGCGGGCGTCCGCCGGTTCGCCCAGGCCCAAAAGGCGGCCCTGCGGGACGTGGATCTGGAGCTGCCCGGGGGCGGGCGGGCCCGGGAACGCTGGCTGCCCCTGCGCACCGCCGGCGTCTACATCCCGGGCGGGCGGGCATTCTATCCTTCGACCCTGGCCATGACCGTGATCCCGGCCCAGGTTGACGGAGTGGCCCGGGCGTCGGGGACACCCCGCCCAAGGCCGGGGGGCCCGATCCCCTGGTGCTGGCCACCGCCGCCCTGCTGGGACTGGAAGGGCTGTACACCCTGGGCGGCGCCCAGGCGGTGGGCTGGATGGTCTTCGGGGAACCGGGGGTGGACCTGGTGGCCGGACCCGGCAACCGTTTCATGGCCGAGGCCAAGCGCCAGCTGGCGGGCCGCTGCGGCATCGATTCGGTGGCGGGGCCTTCGGAAGTGCTGGTGATCGCCGATGGCGGCGCCGACCCCGCCACCGTGGCCGGGGACCTGCTGGCCCAGGCCGAACGCGATCCCGACACCGCCGCGGTGCCGGTGTCCGCCGACCCCGGGCTGCTGGAGGCGGTGGCCGCCGACCTGGCCTCGCCGGTCCCCGCCAGCCCGCCCCGGACCATCCTGGAATCCAGCCTGGGCCGGCACGGCCGGCTCATCCAGGCCGGCCGGGAGCTGGCCACGGCCTTCGCCCAGGCCTGGGCTCCCGAGCACCTGGAATTGTCGGTGGTCGACCCGGAAGCCTGGCTGCCCGGCCTCACCACCGCCGGCGCCCTGTTCATGGGCGAGACCAGCGCCGAGGTGTTCGGGGACTCGGCGCCGGCCCAACCACGTCCTGCCCACCGGAGGCTCCGGCCGGTTCTCCAGCCCCCTGGGGGTGGCCACCTTCATGAAGCGACAGACGGTCCTGGAACTGGACCCGGCCCTGGCCGGCACCCTGGCGCCGCGGGTGGCCCGCCTGGCCGAGGCCGAGGGCCTGGTCCACCATGCCCAAAGCGCCCGGCGCCGGGCGCTCCGGCATCATTCTTAGTGCCTTACGGAATGTTCCGTTGCGGCGGGTTATGAAAGCCAGAGCGCCGGCGCCGGACCTCCGTTATTCTTCGTCCCGCGCTGGCCCGTCCCGGACGGCCGGGCCGTCCATCCCTGGAGACCCCGCACATGCCCCTGATCCGACCTGAATTCCAGAAGCTTCGCGGCTATGTCCGGCCCCAGGGGGAGGGCAAAGGCCAGGCCATGGCCCGGCTGCACCTGAACGAAGCCGCCAAGGGCTGGCCGGACACCGCCCGGCAGGCGCTGCTGGCCCGCCTGGGGAACCTGCCGTTCCAGCTCTACCCCGAGCGCCAGGAGGAACTCACCGATCGGCTGGTCGCAGGCCTGGGCGCGCCGGCGGGGGGCGTGCTGCTGGGCCCCTCCAGCGGGGCGCTGCTGGACCTGGTGGTGCTCGCCGGGGTCGCGCCCGGCTCGGCCATGGCCTTTCCGGAGCCGGGCTTCAGCCTCTATCCGGCCCTGGCGGCCCGGCACGGGGTGCGCCCGGTGCGGGTGCCGGTGGGCGACGGCTTCCCCCTGGAGCCCTGGCTGCGCCTGCTGGAACAGGCTTCCCCCCGGCAGGTGTGGATCACCCTGCCCAACAACCCCACCGGCGCCTGGCTCGCGCCGGCCGAGCTGGAACCCCTGCTCCCGGCCGCGCCGCGCTGCCCGATCCGCCCCTGGTGGTGCTGGACGAGGCCTACGCGGAATTCGCCCCGCTCCCACCGCCTGGCCGTGGACCGCTACCCCAACCTGATCCTGTTGCGCACCTTCAGCAAGGCCCTGGCCAGCGCCGGCTCGCGCCTGGGCTACCTGATCGGCGCCCCGGGCTGATCGCCGGCCTGGCCACCCTGCAGCTGCCCTTCAGCCTTCCCGCCCCGGCCCTGGAAGCCCTGGACGTGGCCCTGGACTTCAAGGCCGCCTTCGCCCAGCAGGCCCGGGCGCTGCCCGAGCGCCGGGAGCGCCTGGCCGCCGCCCTGGGCGCCCGGGTGCCGCCCGCGGCGCGGCCAACTTCCTGTTCCTGCGCCCCGACCCCGCCCCGCAACTGCAGGCGGCCGGGATCCAGTCCCGGGCCCTGCCGGAGCTGGGCGCGGGGCGGATCACCGTGGGCACCGAAGAGGAGACCCGGCGGACCGCGGAAGCGTTCGGCGCCAGCCTGGCGACCCCGGGGCCCCGGGCTCCGCGCCGGCTGCTGGCGCTGGACATGGACGGGGTGATGGTGGACGGCGACCCCGGCTTCATGAACGCCGTGGCCAAGGCCCTGGCCGAACTGGTCCCGGGGCTGCCCTGGATGGACGCCCACTACCTGGCCTTCAAGCACGTGGCCGGCTTCAACAACGATTACCGGGTCTGCGCCGCCGCCCTGGCCCTGGCCAAGCGGGGCGAGCTGGACCGGCTCTGGACCACCCAGGGCACCGGCTTCCCGGACCTGGAGGAGCGCGTCCAGGCCCTGGAGCCCGGGTGCGCCGACGTGGTCGCCAGTCGTACAGTCCGTGCCGGTGCCGGACAACCCCCTGGTCAGCCTGGGGGAGCTGGAAGCCCTGGGCTGGGACCTGGCGGTGCTCACCGGGCACAACGACGAGGAGATGGACACCGGGTTCGGGGTGCTGGATTCCACCTGCCGGCGGTGGCCGCCCGCGCGCCGCACCTGCGCAAGCCCCTGCCTGGCGGACTGCTGCAGCTGGCGGACCGTTCCAGCGAAGCAGTCGTGTTCGTGGGCGACACCCGGGATGACGCCCAGGCCCTGCGCCTGGCCCGGGAAGCCCGGCCGACCTGGTGTGGACCTTCGCCGCGGTGGGACCGCAGCGGGACGCCATCGCCCGGGAGGGGGACCTGCGGGCCCCCAGCCTGCGGGCCCTGCTATCCATCCTGAAAGGAGCCAGACATGAGGACCGCCGCCATCGAACGCCTCACCGGAGAAACCCGGGTGCGGGTGGCCCTGGACCTGGACGGAGGCCCCGCCCAGGTCACCACCGGCCTGGCCTTCTTCGACCACATGCTGATGCAGCTGGCCCGCCACGGCGGGCTGGGCCTGGAGGTGGAGGCCACCGGGGACCTGGAGGTGGACGGCCACCACCTGGTCGAGGACGTGGGCCTGTGCCCTGCCGACGCCCTCGAAGTAGGCCCTGGGGGACAGGGCCGGCATCGCCCGGTTGGCGAGGCCCACGTGCCCCTGGACGAGTCCCTGGCCCGGGTGGCGGTGGCGTTCTCGGGCGGCCCTGGTGCCGCTACCAGGTCCCTGCCGCCGCTGATCCTGGGCAATGAATTTCATCCGGAACTGGCCCAGGAGTTCTTCATCGCCTTCTCCCAGCGGGGGGCGTTCGACCTGCATGCCGCGATTCTTTACGGGGAGAACACCCACCACCAGCTGGAGGCCCTGTTCAAGGCCCTGGCGGTGGCCCTCAAGCGGGCGCTGCGCCACAAAGGCGAGGGCATCCCATCAACGAAGGGAACGTTGACGGCTTAAAGGCCATTCCAGGAGAACCAATCGATGACCTCATCGATTACGGCGCCGGCAACCTGCACTCGTTCCAGGGCGCCCTCAAGCGCCTGGGCTTCGCCAGCCGGAGGGCCGTGACCCCGGCGGAGGCGGCGCCGGAAGGCACGCTCGTGCTGCCCGGCGTCGGCCATTTCAATGCGGCCCGCACGGCCCTGATGGAGCGCGGCTGGTGGCAGGCCCTGCCGGCCTTGGCCCAGGCACAGCCAGTCCTGGGCATCTGCCTGGGCCTGCAGCTGCTGGCGGAAGGCAGCAAAGAGAGCCCGGGCGAGACGGGCCTGGGCCTGCTGGAAGGGACCTCGCGCCTGCTGGGCCCCGGGGTCAAAGTGCCCAACATGGGCTGGGCGGTGACCCGGGCCGTGGCCTCCCACCCGTTCCTGCCGGATTACCAGGAGGACTGGCTGTACTACGTGCACAGCTACGCCCTGGATCCCAACCCGGAGACCCTCCTGGTGGCCACCCACGGCCGGCCCTACGCCGCCATGCAGGCCCGGGGCCGGGTGCTGGGCTTCCAGGGCCACCCGGAGAAGTCCGGGGCCTTCGGCGAACATCTGTGGGCTCGGTGCTCGGCTGGCTGGGGGAGGCGCCATGCGCCTGATCCCCTCCATGGATCTCCTGGGCGGGCAGGTGGTGCGCCTGCTCAAGGGCGAG
>CAWFOJ010000198.1:0-11782 GCA_963816585.1 uncultured Holophagaceae bacterium
GAACCAAGTACAAGGACATAAAAATGAGAAATACGTATTGCTAGGGTCTCCTGGTCTTCCAGGATCTCCTGGGGCAGGTGGCGCAGCAGTTCCCCGCCGCTGGCGCGCAGGGCCAGGATGCGCTGGGGCACCGGCATCCTCCGGTAGGAGGCCCGCGGGTCTCCTGGGCCTGGCGCTTCACTTCCAGGTGGGGCAGGCGCGGATCCCGCAGGATGTCCAGCAGGACCCGGTGCGGCAGGTCGTCCCGCAGGAGCCCCAGGGCGGTCTTCTCCTGCAGGCGGGGATGGTGGAGGAGCGCCTCCCGCACCCCGGTCAGGGCGCCCCAGGCCCGGTGCCCGGCCACCTGCTCCGCCCGGGCGCCGTCCAGGCTCGGAATCACGGCCACCACCACCTTGGCGGTGAGGCCGGGGTTGCCCAGCGCCGCCTGGAACACGCCCGGGTCGCCGTCCTTGAGGGCAGCCAGGAACTGGTCCGGCTGGGTGGCCTGGCTGGCCATGTGCACCCGTTCCTTGAGGGTGACCCAGCGCCCCTCGCCCCCTTCCCCGCCCAGGCCGCTGGCCTGGTTGGCGCGCCGCCGCTGCAGGCGGTCGAAGAAGATCTTGACGACCCGCAGCATGGCCGGGGCCCGGCACTTGGCCCACCAGGTCAAGTACTGGAACTCCGACTCGTCCAGCTGGTGGAAGAGGCTCACCGCCCGGTGCAGGGCCGTCCCGTCCAGGGACCCCCGCTCCAGCAGGCCCACCAGGTCCCGGGAGCCGGCCATCTTCCGGGCCAGGGCCGGGGGACAGCAAGGCGAAGCGTAGACCGCCTCCCGCAGGGGATCCCGGAAATACCACCGGGCCTCCGCGTAGATGTCATCGAACAACTCCGGCACCGGGCAACGGGGGAGGACCTCCAGCAGCACCTCCTCGGACAGGGACGGGTTGCGCAGCGCCGCGGCCCGCACCTCTACGTCCACGTCCAGCAGGAAGGTCTCGAGTTCCTCCCGGATGGGGGTGGACTCGGCCCGGGCCAGCAGGTCCGGCCTGGGCAGGCGCGCCGGCGGCCGCCGGGCCTCCGCCCCTTGGGGCGGGGTGGTGAGCGTCTCCCAGTCCTGCTCACCCGCGGGCAGGGGCGGCAGTTCCAGGGTCTGGCCGGAAGCGTGCACCGAGCGGGCCAGATGCTTGGCCTGCTGCTTGACCACCGCGCGCAGGTTCATGGGCAGTTGCTGGTAGAGGGCGCGCACCATCTCGGCGCGCTCTTCCCGTTCCCCGGCCGGGGTCCGGTCCAACTCCCGCACCAGGTCGAACAGGGAGACGGCCAGCTCCAGGTCCCGCCGCGTCGCTTCCGGGGTCGCCTCGTTGCCCGCCAGGGCCAGGAGCACCGGGCCGCTCACCAGCCAATGGGGGGTGCGGGCGATGAGGGTGAGCAGGCGGGGGG
The DNA here is from genome assembly GCA_963816585.1 of uncultured Holophagaceae bacterium. Lineage (GTDB taxonomy): Bacteria > Acidobacteriota > Holophagae > Holophagales > Holophagaceae > Mesoterricola. The sequence continues at coordinate 1,420 of CAWFOJ010000198.1, forward strand.
AGGCGAGGTTCCGGGCCAGGCTCTCCACGAGCTGGAGCTGGCCCGGGGTGGGCGCCTGGGGCCGGATCAAGGCAAGGTTGCGGAAGGGGATCCGGTCCTGCTCCGGGAGCCGGGCCATGAACGCCGCTTCATCCATCAGATGGGGGCCAGGTTCAGGGCGCCGAGCAGGTCCGGGTCTTCAAGCAGCTGCAGGGCGTCCAGGGCGACGCCTTGCAGTCCGGGCACTTCCCCCGCCAGCTTGAGGTGGTCCCGGGTGCGGATGGTCCCGCCCATGAACAGGGGGATGCGGGCGTTCTGGGAGATGGTCCTGGCCGTGGTGAAGTCGGGAGGAGCCTGGGCGGCGGTGGGGATGTCGGTGAACAGGATGCGCTTGAAGCCGTGCTCCCGGATCCGTTGCCCGGTGCTGTCCGGCTTCAGCGGCGAAGGTTCCCGCCATCCGGAGGACTGGATCTGGCCGGCCCGGGCGTCCACGCCCGCGGTGAGGTGGTCCCGGAACCGGGCCAGCAGCTGCTCCACCACCAGGGGCGAACGCTGGATGAGGGTTCCCACCAGGATCCAGGTGGCCCCGTTGTCCAGGAAGAACTGGGCCTGGTCCGAGCTGCGGATGCCGCCGCCCACCTGGATGCAGACCTTGGCGCTGCGCCGGTGGTACTGGCGCATGATGCCGGCGATCAGGTTGCGGTTGTGGCTCTGGCCTCCGGCGGCGTCCACGTCCACCAGCGCCAGCCGGTGGCAGCTCCGGTCCAGGAGGAAATCCACCACCTCGCATGGCTCCCTGGGGCCTTGATCGGCCTCGAGCCAGGGGACCGCCAAACCGTTCTGGAGATGGAGCGTGGGCAGAATCTTCAAGGCCAGTACCTCTCCCTCGGCGACTCTGCGATGGTAACCCATACCGGGGTTATTAAAAAGCCTGCGCAGCCGGCAGGGATTGGAGGAGGATCCGGGCGGCTTCGGCCTGGGCACCCTTGAGGGTGCCGGCGGTGGCGGTGGCGGAACGGTCGCCCAGCTGCGCCTGGACCGTGAAGGCCGGCGCGTGGTCGGGGCCGCTGCGCTCCAGGAGCCGGTAGACCGGAGGCGGCAGGGCCAGGGCGGCCGCCCGTTCCTGGAGGGTGGTCTTGCTGTCCCGGGTTTCCCATACGCCCACGAAGGCCTGCTTGATCTCCTCCAGGCAGCGGCGTTCGACGATGGCCAGCACGGTGGCCAGGGGATCCACCCCCTGGGCCTGCGCATCCAGGAAGACCGCCGCCAGGACCGCCTCCATGGCGTCGGCCAGGGGATTGCGCTGCTCCACGGCGCCGGCCTTGCGTGGCGAGCGGGGGCCGCGCAGGAGGTGGATCCCCAGGTCCCTGGCCCACTGGTGCAGGGCGTCGGTGCAGGCCAGCAGGCCCCGGAGCTTGGACAGGGCCCCTTCCGCCCACTGGGGATGCTCCCGGTACACCAGCAGGGACACGCACAGGTGCAGCACCGAATCGCCCAGGAACTCCAGGCGCTGGTTGTCGGCGGCCAGTCCCGCCGAGGGCGGCGTCAGGGCGGCCCGCAGCAGGGCGGGATCCTGGAACCGGTAGCCGAGCCCGGCCTCCAGGGCCGAGTGAAAGGGCGGGGGATTGGGGTCCTTGGTTGGCAACGGGCCTCCCGGGTCAGGTGCGGCGGTTCCGAAAAAATCCTAGCGCGGCGCTGGTACGGAAATGGAGCGGACGCACCTGGAATGGGAGTATCATTATATAATATTGGTAGTAACAGCCCCGGGAGCCAAGGTGAGCGAATCGGCCTTGACCAATGACCTTCCGACCACCCTGGCGGCGTTCCGGCAGGACCGGGTGGACGGGGAACTGGTGCTGGAACAGAACGACGGCACCCGCCGGCTGTACTGGCGCAAGGGCGAACTGGTGTACCTCCTCAGCGACGCGGCCGGCGAGCAGTTCGGCAGCTACCTGCTGCGCCAGGGCGTCATCGACTTCGCCACCCTCAACAAGCTGCTGAGCCAGGACGACCGCTGCCGCATCGGCGAGAAGGTGGTGCAGTGGGGCCTCATGACCGTGGAACAGCGGGACAACCACCTGCGGCGCCTCCAGGAGCAGCTGATGCTCAACGCCCTGGAGCATCCGGTGGTGCGCATGATCTGGAATCCGGGCTCCCTGAACCTGAAGCTGAGCGAGGACCTGCACCTGAAGCTGGACCACCGCCACCTCATCTGGAACGCCTTCCTGGAGGCCCACAACCTCCAGGCCTCCTACAGCCTCCTGCATGCCCAGGGCGACTGGAAATGGGAGGGCATGCCCCGGCTGCTGGAAACCCTTTCGGACCTTCCCCTCACCCCCGCCAACGCCTATGCCATCTCCTTCCTGGGCTCGGAGCCCATCAGCTTCGACACCTTCGAAGCCCTCAGCGGCCTGGACGAGGAGGAAGCGGGGCGGATCTTCCTGAGCTTGTGGGCAGTGGGCTCCCTGATCCTGACGATGGGGCAGCTGCCCGGCCCGGCCGCGGCCCTCAAGCCTCCGCCCCCGCCTCCCCGCCGCTTCTCCGCCCCGCCGCCCCTGGCCACCACGCCCCGTTCCGTCCCCGCCCCGCCCCCATCCTGGACCCCAGGACCCGCTGCCCAGGCCCCGGCCAAACCGGTGCCGGAACCGCCCGCCGGCGCAGGCCAGGGCGGCCCCTACCCGGAGATCGAACCTGACTTCTCCTACGCGTACCAGCCGGAATTCCTGGACCTGGAGGATGAGCCGGCCCAAGGTGGCGCCGGAAGCAGCCCCGCCGGGCCGCCGGCGAGAAAGGACGTGTCACCCGCGGGACCGCCGGTGAGGCAGGACATGTCGCCCGCCGGGCTGCCGGTGAGGCAGGACATGTCGCCCGCCGGGCTGCCAGTGAGGCAGGACATGTCGCCCGCCGGGCCGCCGGCGAGGCAGGACATCTCGCCCGCCGGGCCGCCGGTGAGGCAGGACATTCCGCCCGCCGGGCTGCCGGTGAGGCAGGATGCGCCCTCCCCAGGCCCTCCGGCCCGGCAGGACGTATCGCCCGCCGGGCCCCGTCCGGACCGGTCCCCCGCAGGACCGCCGCCACCCGGGTGGAACGACCTTTCTCCGGCAGGTCCGCCGTCGGCGCGCCCGGGGTCGGTTCCGGCCGCCGCTCTGCCCCTGATCCCGGAACCCTCCCCCAACGGGCCCCTGCCCCTCAAGCTGGACTTTTCCCCCGCCGCGCCGCCGCCGATGATCCCGGACACACCGTCCGGGTCGCTGCCCCCGCTGCCCCCCGCGCCCCGGCCGGACCAGCCCGGCAAGCCCCAGACGCCCATGGAACGGGCCCGCAGCCTTTACCACAAGGCCCGGCAGCTCCAGTACAAGAGCCTCACGGGGGAAGCCATCCATTCCCTCGAGCTCTCGGTGCAGCTGGATCCCGCCTCGGACGAGGCCTACCCGGTGTGGCTGCTCCTGGGGCAGCTGCGCATGTCCAACCCCGCCTGGGCCACCCGGTCGGTGAACGCCTTCCAGGCCGCCGCCCGGATCCGCCCCGCCAACGCCGAGCCCTGGATCTGCATGGGCCAGGTGTACCACCGCAAGGGCTTCCGCACCAACGCCCTGGCCTGTTTCCAGAAAGCCATCGAGCTCGACCCCTCGGTGCCCATGCCCCATGGCATCGACCTGGCGGAGCTGGAGAACGAGCCGGCCAACCCGCTGCCCGCCCCCACGCTGTTCGAAAAGTTCAAGTCCATCCTCAAGGGGCAGGACCGGGGTTAGGGCGACGGGGGCAGCGCGGCAGCCAGCTTGCGCAGATCCTCGTTTTCCGGGAAGGCCGCGAGGCCAAGGTCCAGCACCGCCTTGCCGGGTCCCAGATGGCCTTCCTTCAAGAGGAAGCCCGCCGCCAGGGCATGCCACAGACCGCCCCCCTCCCCCGGCAGGGCGCGCAGCGCCTCCATGGCGTCCGCGGCGGCCTGGGCCGCCAGGCCATGGCGCAGGTCCAGGTTGATGAGGATCTGGCGCAGGTTCAGATCCCGGGGGTTGCCTTCGATGCTGGCGCGAAGGTGGGTCCTGGCCTCCCGCAATCGTCCGGCCACCTCCTCCTGGAAACTGAGCGCAATGCAGATCAAGGGATTGGCCGGGTGGACCGCGCAGGCCCGCTCCAGGTAGGGGCGCGCCTCCTCGCCCCGGCCCAGGGCCCGGAGCGAGGAGGCCAGGCCCTGGACGGCCTGGGGATGGGTCGGATGGTTCCTCACCACTTGCTGCAGGAGAGACAGGGCCTTGTCGTGCATTCCCTTCTGCTGGTATGCATTGGCGACAGTGAGGGGAACCGCGGGGGGCACCCCGCGGCGCTCGAGCTTCATGACCGCCAGCCCGGCCACCAGTACCTTGTCCCACTGCTGGAGCAGATCCGCCTGGGCCATGACGTTGAATTGCCGGTTGGCGTCTCCGGGAACCTCGGCGGCATCCCGTTCAGCCAGCTCCAGGTAGTAGGCCCTTTTTGCCCGCTCACCTTCGAGATCGAGCTTGCCATAGTGGTGGATGACCGCGTCCAGGCGGCCGATGGGCAACCGCCGCCGCTCCAGGAAGGTGTCGGCACGTTCGTGGATGCGGCCCTCGAACCTGATGTGGGGCAGCCTGCGGAACAAGCGGAAGATCCGCACGTCCGCATAGTAGGGGAACTGGAAACCTTCCCGGTACGGGCTCCGGTTGGGCTGGGCCTGCTGGTCGAACACCCGGGCCAGGGATTCCATGAAGTAATTGCGGCTCAGCAGAAGGAAGCCCTGGGGGTCCTGCTTCCCCTTGCCCACAGGGCGGTCCACGACTTGGCGGATCTTGCGGTGGTCCAGGGAATCGATGGCCTCGTCGGCATCCAGGCTCAGCACCCAGTCGCCGGTGCAGAGGCTGAGGGAGGCATTGCGGGCCGCGGCGAAATCGTCACACCACTGAAACCGCCCGATCCTGGCTCCGAAGGCCTCGGCGATGGCCACCGTGCCGTCGGTGGAGCCGGTATCCACCACCACCACCTCGTCCACCAGATCGCGCACGGACTCCAGGCAATGGGCCAGGTGTTCGGCTTCGTTCTTGGTGATCATCGCCAGGGAAAGAGTAGCCATCGTGGGATCATAACATTGGGCTTCCTTGACGGACGTGGCGGACGGCCTCCAGGGCTGGATCCAAAAATGTCTTAAAGGATCCAGGAGGGATGGCCGAAAGGTAATTCGTGGGGAAACCACGAATCCATTCGGCAGCATGGATGCTGCCCTACGCATCAGGAGGATGCCATGGCCGTCACTTCCATTCTCAATAACGTTGCTGCTCTAGGTGCCGCCTATGAGCTGGGAATAACCGGAACGGGGATGCAGAGCACCATCCAGCGGCTGACCACCGGCAAGAGGATCAACGAGGCGTCCGATGACGCTTCCGGCCTGGTGATCGCCAACAACCTGACCACCGCCACCCTGGTCGATACCCAGGGCCAGGACAACGCCAACAACATGTTGTCCAGTCTGCAGACGTTGGACGGCACCCTTAACGAGGCCACCAACCTGCTGACCCGCGCGGCGGAACTGGCCCAGGAAGCCCAGGGAAGCGGCGCCGACTACACAGCGTTGGACGCTGAATACCAGAGCATCGTGTCCACCTTCAACAGCCTCACCAGCACCGCCACAGCAACCTACACCACCGGCCTGGGCAATCAGGTCGCCAGCTACACGGTCACCGTCGCCGGGATCGCAGCCCTGACCGGTAACCTCACAAGCTCCGCCCTTGCCGCCACCGCCGCTTCGGGCACCATTTCCACCTCCCTCGCCAACCTCGGCACAGCCCGGGGCGACATCGGAGCCGGTGAACAGTCCCTGCAGTCCTACTCCAACGTGCTGGGCATTGCGATGCAGAACCAGACGGCCCAGCTGAGCACCATCCAGGACGCCAACATCGCCAACGAGGTTGTGAACCTGACCAAGTACCAGATCTTGAACCAGTCGGGCATCAGCGCACTGTCCAAGGCGAACCAGGCCGGCGAATCCATCCTGACCCTCCTGCAGTAGTCAGCCTGAATTGACATGACGGGAGGGCGGGCCGTATCCGCTCTCCCGCATATCAATAGGGAGGAAACCACATGGCCGAAGCGATCAGCAGCTCCAGCAGTGTGGCCTCGGGCGCGCAGGTCGCCGCCTTGGCGGTGGTCCAGTCCCAGCTGGCCCAGGACCGGACTCCCACCGACGGTACCGCCGCCGCGGCCATGGGGCAAGCTCTGGCTGCAGGGGTTTCGACGCCCCAGGCAGCCGCGCCAGCCCCAGGAAAGGGCGCGTCCAAGAATGCCAGCCCGGCCACCCAGGCCGGGCCCCAGGCACTGGATGAGGCCATCAAGAGCCTTCTTGACTACATCAAGCCCCAGGAATCGGTCACGCTCCAGGTGGACAAGGGCAGTGGCGAGCCCTTCGTGAAGTTCGTGAACACTCAGACCAAGCAGACCATCCTGCAGATTCCCTCGGCTCAGGTTTTGGCGATGGCACGCAAGTTGCACGAAATGGCCAATCCCCAGACTGCCTCCGGCGTCCTGGTGGATGAGGAGGGCTGAGCCTTCCGGACCTCGGAGGAACCATGTCCTCGGCCCTCAATCTCTCCAATCTCAGCACCAGCAGCTCGGGCGCCAGCAGCTTCGCCGGGATCTCCAGCGGCATCAACACCACCGCTTTGATCCAGGCAGAGATTTCCCAGGCCAGCCTGCCCATGGAGCAGTTGCAGTCCCAGCAGACCGCCAACAGCGCCCGGTCCACCGCGTACGGCAACCTGGAATCCCAGATGACGGCCCTTTCGTCCGCCATCTCGGACCTGAACACGAACGGCCTGCCCGCGCGGGTGGTGTCCAGTTCCGATTCCACCAACGGCTACGTGACCGCCACCGCCTCGGGAGGCGCCTCGGGAAGCTACTCGGTCAAGGTGGGGCAGCTGGCCACCTTCGCCCAGCTGTCCCCCACCCTGGACAGCACCACCGGCGACCCCACCAACCTGGCGGTGGCCAGCGCCACCGCCCCGGTGTTCGGGGGCAGCAGCGGCACCGGTGCCAGCACGGCCACCTTCGCCATCGAGGGGACCGACGGGATCACCCAGCAGATCACCCTCACCGCCGGGCAGAACAACATCTATGCGCTGGCGGACGCCATCAATGCCGCCGGCGTCGCCAACCCCAACGTGTCCGGGTCCCAGGCCCTGGGGGTGACCGCCACCGTGGTGAACACGGGCAGCGGAACCGACCCCTACGAACTGGTCCTGCAGAGCGACCAGACCGGGATCGGCACGGCCGGGGCCAACCTGACCATCGCCGACGTCACCTCCGGCGGGGCAGTCAACAACCTGGGCATCGCCGCGGGGTCGGTGACGACGGACGCCCAGGGCAATCTGACCGGCGTCACCGGCGGCACCCAGTCCAACCAGTCGGCCCAGAACGCCCAGTTCACCCTGGACGGCATCCAGATCACCCGTGCCTCCAACTCCGTGTCCGACGCGGTCAACGGAGTCACCTTCAACCTGGTGCAAGGGGGCCAGACCGGCACCACCACCCTTACGGTGAACGCGGACTCGAACACCGCCCTCACTGACATGCAGGCGGTGGTTTCCGCCTACAACACCTTGATGACGACCTACAACACGGACATCGCCGGCAGCGGCCCCCTGGCCGGGGACGGCAATGCCCGGGCGCTCATCCAGCAGGTCCAGAGCGCCCTCACCGGCTCCGTTGCCGGCCAGGCGGCCGGCGCCACCTACACGGACGCCTCGGCCCTGGGGCTTTCCACCAACAGCGACGGCACCCTGAGCCTGGATTCCACCCAGTTCACGAACGCTTTCCAGGCCGACCCCACCGCCGCCCAGAACGTGTTCGCCACCTCCGGCACCAGCACCAACGGTGTGGTGTCCCTGAACTACGCCGGCACCGGCATCACCGCCGGCAACTTCGGGTTCAACATCACCTCCTACACGTCCGGGGGTGCCGTGAGCGGAACCTTCACCGCGCCGGACGGCAGCCAGTACACCCTCACCGGCACCAATGGCCTTCTGGTCGGCCAGACGGGTACGCCCCTGGCGGGACTCTATCTGAACGTGACCGGCACCGGCACCGGCACCCTGACCATCGGCAAGGGGGTTGGCCAGGCGGCCATGGACGCCATCGCCAACCTGACCAACCCGGCCACCGGCACCATCACCCAGCTGCAGAATGACATCACCAGCGCCAACACTGGCCTCACCAACCAGATCAACAGCCAGCAGACCATGCTCAACAACATGCAGACGTCCCTGCAGAACCAGTATTCGCAGATGGAGTCCACCCTGGCCCAGCTCCAGGCAGCGTCCCAGAGCATCGGTTCAATGGGCTGAGCCTCCGGCTTGAGTCCCCTCTCCATCCCGCCGATGCAATGAGCAAGGAGATGACCATGAATCACGGCTATGGCGGCAACTACGCCAACAGCTACCTGGCCCAGCGGATCAGCAACGCCAGCCCGGAAGAACTGGCCGGCATGCTCCTGGGTGGAGCCGAGCGTTTCCTGACCCAGGCCGCGGCCGCCATCCGGAGCCAGAACCACAAGGAGAAGGCCCGCCTGCTGTCCCGGGCTTCGCAGATCATGCAGAGGCTCCTGGCGATGCTCAACCCCGAGGCGGACCGCCAAGTGGTGAACCGGCTGCACGGCATCTACATCTGGTGGATCAAGGAGATGTTCGAAGGCAGCCGCAGGAACCAGCCGGAGCAGATCGAACTGGTGGTGCGCCAGATGGCCGCCCTCCGCAGCGGCTGGGAGGAACTGGGCGCCCGCCGGGTACAGGCCCAGGCCATCGCGCCCCTGTCGGTGGAAGGCCTGGTGGGATGACCGACCTGGACGTCCTGGCGGCGCTGGACAGCCTGGAAGCCCTCCTGGCCGGGCCGGCGAGCCGGCCCAACGGCGACGCCATCGCCACGTGGCACGAGGCCTTCAAGCGCGCCCTGGCCGGGGCCGAACGGGGCTCCCGGTGGGGTGAGGTGCAGGCCCGGGGCCGGGTCCTGGGCAACCTCCTGAACCAGCGCATGGCCCTGGTGCGGGCCGCCCGGGACGTCCTGGGCCGGGACCTGGCCAGGGTCGCCTCCGGGCGGCGCGCGCTTGAGGGCTATCGGCCCTGAGGCCGGCCTACAGCGTCCCGAACAGCCGGTCCCCCGCGTCGCCCAGGCCCGGAAGGATGTAGGCCCGGTCGTTCAGCTGGCGGTCCAGGGCCGCCACCACCAGGTGCACGTCCGGGTGGTCCGCCTCCAGGCGGGCGATGCCTTCGGGGGCGGCGATCACCGCGGCCAGGGTGAGTTTCCTGGCCCCTGCAACCTTCAGCTGCCGCAGCGCCTCGGAAGCGCTGCCGCCGGTGGCCAGCATGGGGTCCAGCACGAACACGTGGCGCTGCTCCAGGAGCGGGGGGAAGTTCCGGGTAGGTACGGCACCGGCACCAGGGAGTCGTGGTCCCGGTACAGGCCGAGGTGCCCAACCTTGGCCGTGGGCAGCAACTGGAGGAAGGCCGGCAGCAGGCCCAGCCCGGCCCGGAGCACCGGCACCAGCACCGGGTCCAGGGGCAGCAGGCGGCGCCCCTGAGTGCGCTCCAGCGGGGTTTCCACGGCCACCGGCTCCGTGGGCAGGATGCGGGTGGCCTCCACCGCCAGGAGCAGGCCGATCTCCTCGATGACCTTCCGGAACAGGCTCCCAGGCGTTTTCACATCACGCAGCAGGGTGAGTTTGTGGTGGCAGAGCGGGTGGTCGAGCACGGTGGCGTCCATGGGGCGATCTCCTGTGAAGTAGGCGGCTGGCGGGTTCCAGCGGATCAGGGAAGTGTTGAGGCAGGCAAAAACCACGAATAGAATATCGAAGAAATCGTTCACAAATCTGTTGACCGTATTGAAAACGCTGGTTTAGTGGATTCTAGTAAGAAGCATCCCACTCGACACCACGCACAAAATTGTGTCAGGAACCGATGGGACCCGGGGGTTGTAAATGTTGAAAAAAGTCCAGATATTCAAGGCACTGGACATCGAAATCAAGAAGCAGAAAGGCCCGGCAGCGGTGAAGGACGCCTACAAGGGGCACCACTCGCTCAAGGAGGAACTGAGCCAGCCGGGCATTTCCATCATTGCCGAGACGGCGGGGGGCAACCCGCTGCGCGGCCAGGTACGGGACGCCTACCGGGCTTCCACCCACGCCAAGAGCCTGGTGGAGAACGGGGCGCGGGTCGTCTCGGTGGCGACGGACCGGTTCCTGTTCTACGGGGAGGACAAGCACCTCTCCGAGGTGCGGGGCGCAGTGAAGGTGCCGGTGCTGCGCAACGACTTCATCTTCGAGGAGTACCAGATAGAGGAGAGCAAGATCCTCGGCGCCGACGGCGTCTTCCTCATGGCCTCCCTG
>CAWFOJ010000199.1:0-6898 GCA_963816585.1 uncultured Holophagaceae bacterium
TGGTCGCTGAGCTGGCGCATGGCCCGGTCCTGGAGGATCTTGATCAGCCGGTGGCCCTCGATGGTGCTGCGGCCCTGGGCATCCAGGGTGATCACCGTCTGGTCCAGAAGCACCACGGCTCCGGCCTGGGGATAGCGGGCGGCGTCGGCGGGGCGGGCCATGGCGGCCGCGACGGCGGCCGGGTCCTGGGCCCGCAGGGCCAGCCCGCCGATCAGGGCCAGGGTCTGAACCAACCGCTTCACTGGGCACCTCCCTGGCGCATGAGAATGACTTTGCCGTCCCGCAGCCGGCCGCGCTGCTCCAGGAGCCGGCGCAGCCCCTGGTAGGCGCTGCCCGAGTAGTACAGCTGCGAGGCGGAGAAGTCCTCCAGGTAGCTCAGGCCTTCCGGCACCACCCGGCAGCTGCGGGCGAGGGCGGCGCCCTCTTCTTTCAGGTCCAGGGGGGAGGGCAGGGAGCGCACCTGGTACCCGGAGGGCAGCTGGATGGTTTCCCGGATCCGGGATTCCACCGTGGCGGTGCAGCTCCAGCGGGTAGCGGCGCTTGGCCGCCGTGGCCCCGGAGAGCAGCGAGCCCAGGAGCAGGTCCAGCTGGCCGCCCTGGCCGGCCGTGGTGAAGATCAGGTAGTCGCCGGCCCGGATGCCCTGGTCAGGGGCGGACAGGTCGAAGGCCATGCGCGCCGGGTGGTTCAGGTCGTCCAGGTCCGGCAGGGCCAGGCCCGAGAGGGTGGCGCCCGGGAAGATGCGCCCGGCCATGGAGGTGAAGAACATCTCCCGGCGGGCCGGGGGCATGCTGTTCAGGTACTGGCGGAACACCAGGTCATAGATGCCGGTGGGTTGCATCACCACCCGGGTGCGCAGGGAACCGTCGGCCCCCAGGGCCGTGTCCAGGGTGATGTCCATGCGGTTGTCGGCGGGGGGCGCCAGGGGGGTGAGCTGGATGTCCTCCCCTTCGGGGGTGCACACCAGGGCGTACTTGTCCTGGTCCGAGTAGGGCAGGTACTGGCGGGAATCCTCGGCGGTGGGGTCCATGAAGGTGTAGCCGCCCTCGGGACGGCGCACCGCGACGATGGCGTGGTTGAACTGGATGCCGGGGATGTCCACGTCCCGGCGCACTCCCGAGGTGATCAGGACGTTGTAGGCGTCCACCCCGATGGACCGCAGCAGGGTCGCCAGGAACTGGGCCTTGTCCCGGCACACGCCGTACTTGCGCTGCCAGGTCTGCTCGGCCGGGGCCGGCATGAAGCCGGCCTTCTCGCCGGTGAAGGCGGTCTCCACGTAGCGGATGTTGCGGGACACCCAGAAGAACAGGGCCTGGACCTTGTCCTCCTGCCGGCTCTTGCCGGCGGTGACCTGGGCCACCAGGCGCTCCAGGTCCGGGGTCATCTTCTGCCCGTCCCGGGACAGGCCGGCGTACCACCGGGACACGTCCTTCCAGGAAGGAATGGTGGAAATGGCCAGGACCGGCACCACTTCCTGGGCGGGAGGCATGGAGGGCTCCGGAACCATCTGGGGCTCCTCTCCCACCTGCCAGCGGCAGGTGACCTGGCCATCCTGCTCCTGGCGGGCGAACTGGACTTCACCCCGGTAGACCTTCCAGGCCAGGGGCATGGACGCGGGCAGGGTCACCGTCAGGTCCTGGCGCAGCACCGGCTGGTCGGTCTGCAGGGTCTGCAGCGTGGAGAACGTGTGGTCCATGGGCGGGGCGCTGCGGTGGGTTTCCGTATCCACCTCCACGGTGGAACCCACCTGCAGGTGCGGGAAGGTGATCAGCACCAGGCGCACGTTCTGCAGGTAGAACGGGCCCTCGGCGGGCATGGGCAGGTCCTTGATGTTCTCATCGCCCACGGGGGTGATCTTGCCGTCGGGACCGATGATCACCGCCCGCTTGACCTTCACCTGGTCGTACTTCTCGTAGTAGCTGTCGCCGTACTTGGACAGGCGCTCGATCCCGGGCTCCTGCAGGATGGTGGCCCGGTAGTGGGAGGTGCCCACGTACTTGCCGTCCGCGCCCACCACGTAGGTGTCCCGGCTGTCCTCCACCACCGCCATGGCCTGGGGAAAGCGCGCGGCCAGGGACTTCCAGTCCGCGTCGGCGCGCAGGCACAGGGTGCTCAACCCGAACAGCAGCCAGGCAAAACGTAGTCTCATCGGGACTCCGGAAAGGTTCGGGGGGTCACGGGGCGGCTCCGGCCGCCCAGGCGGAACGGAGCCGGGCCACCGTCCCGGACGGGTCGTCCGTGGCCCACAGGCTGCGCACCAGGGCCACGCCGTCCAGGCGGGGGTGGCGCACCCGGGCCGCGTTGCCGGGGGTGACGCCGCCCAGGGCCAGGACCCGTCCGGCCACGGCCGGCATGGCGTCCAGGACCGCGGCCAGCCTTTCGGGCCCCCAGGCCGGCCCTTTGCCGGGCACCGGGAAGATGGGGGACAGGATCAGCTGGCGGGCAGTGGCCCGGGGCGGGATCTGGGCCGGATCGTGGATGGGCCGGGACAGGGAGACCAGTCCGGGGAGCACCGGGGGATGGGCCTCGGGCGCGTGCAGCCCGCAGCCCGCCGCCAGGGCCACGTCCAGCCGACCGTTCACCCAGAGTTCCAGGCCGGGGGCCCGGTCCTTGACCCAGCGCGCCGCCTGGAGCAGGTGGCCAGCGTCCAGGGCGGGCTCCCGGAGCATGAAAGCATCGACGCCCGCTTCCAGCACCCGTTCCCAGCGGGATGCCTGGAACCCTTGTCCGGGGGAGATTGCCAAAACAAACATGAGGGAAATATGCTACACCAGGATTAAAAATCCATAGACACATCTCGACGACGGTCGCGAGGATGTGTTGAAATCCAATCTAGCGGCGGACCGATGGACCTCGGTCACAAGTGGGGCGCAGGGCTGACGGGCCAGCCGGTTCCTGGCACCTGATCCCTCCCTACCCGCCCACCAGTTCCCGCAGCTCGTCCGCCCCGGCCCGGGGCAAGGCCAGCACCCGCAGGTTCTCCGCCACGTGCCCGGTGCGGCTCATGCCGCACAGGGCGGTGGTGACCCCCGGACAGGAGCGGGCGAACTGCAGGGCCGCCTGGGCGGGGGTGCGGCAGCCGGACAGGATGGCTCCTTCCCCAGCCGGCAGCCGGTCCAGGATCCGGGCCTGCATGAGGCTGGCCGAGACTTGCACCCCGAGTCCCGCCGCCTGGGCCGCCTGGAGGGGCGTGAGCAGCGCCCCCCCGAAGGGCTGGGTCGGCAGGGTGAAGGCCTCGGGCATGGCCAGGTTCAGGGGCAGCTGGATCCAGCGGAAGTGGTGGTCCCTGCCTCCGGCCTCCCGGGCGTCCTCCAGAAGGGCCTCCAGGCCCAGGTGGTCCGGCGCCTGGGGGGGCACCCGGAAACCGTTCCAGGTGGCGCAGCCGTAGGCGCCGATCAGGCCCCGGGACGCCAGCTCCTCGCAGGCGGCGAAGGCCTGGCGCAGGGCCGCCCGGAACCGCTCGGGCCCCAGGTGCGGGCGCTGGTGCTCGGGATTGTGCAGGTGGAACAGGTCCACCTTGGCCACCCCCAGGGCCTCCAGGGAAACCGCCAGCTGGTGGGCCAGATACCGCGGGGTCAAGGCGTGGCAGCCGTCCACCACGTCCGCCGCGGCCAGGATGCCCGGCCCGGCCAGCACCCGGTGGAACCAGGCCCGGGGCGATTCGGAGCCGCGCCCGTCGCCCATGGGCAGGTAGCCCGCCTTGGTGCTCACGAAGAACGTGTCCCGGGGCAGGTCCCGGAACACCGCTCCCAGGGCCCGTTCGGACCGTCCCATGCGGTAGTTGGCCGCGGAGTCGAACACCGTCCCGCCGGCGGCGGCATAGGCCCTGGCCGCAGCCTCATAGGCCCGGTCCGTGGCCGCATCAGGGTCCCCCAGGTAGGTGCCCAGGCCGATGCCGCTCAGTTCCATCACTCGCCCTCCTCCCGGGCAAATATAGTCACGGCTGCTGGGCCAGCACCCGTTCCCGGTCCAGGAAGGGGATGATGCGCCAGTTGCTCCCGGGCGCCGGAGCCAGGGCGGGCCGGGACAGGACGTAGTCCAGCACCAGGTTGCGGAAAGGCTCGGCGCTGACGAAGTCGGGCTTGCCGGTCCAGCCCATGGCCTCCAGGTAGCCGCCGCTGTCCGCCAGGCGGTCGGTGGGCAGGCCCAGGGTGAACTCCTGGTCGTCCTTCACCGGCTGGTCCTGGAACGTGAGCTCCACCACCCGCTGGCCCACCGGGCGGGAGATGTCCAGGGCGTAGGAGCAGCCGTCCAGGGTATCGAAGTCCTCCGGGGCCACGGACCGGTTGAACAGGTCCGGGTTGTGGCTGAAGTTGTAGAACCGGGCGGCGTTCTCAAGGTAGGCCCGGAGCTGGCGCCCGGTCACCCGGATCCGGGCGATGCGGTGGTCGTTGGGAAACAGGGCGTAGAACTGGCGTACGGAGGTCATGCCCTTGGGAATGAAGAGGTGGGAGCCGGGGGTGGGCAGGGCGGTGACCTGGGCCCCGGTGGCCTGGCGGGCCACCGTGTGCAGGAGGTTCATGACCGCCGTATCCTCCATGCGCGCCCAGCGCCCGTCCAGATCCGTGGCCAGGTTGGTGGCGAAGGTGTTCAGGTAGGTCTCGACCGCCGCCCGCAGGGGGGCGGTGAGGTCCATCACCTGGGGATCCGGGGCGGTGTCGGCGCCGGGCTGAATGATCCGGGCCTGCCGGGAGACCTGTTCCCATCGGCCCCGGCGCCGGCTCTGGAACACGAACTCCGCCTGCGCCAGGGCCTGGCCGCCGAACCCGGCCTGGAGGATGGGCACGCCGTTGGCCTCGGTGGTCATCTGCTGGCGGGAGCGGCCCGCCAGGATCAGGTCGATGCCCGGCACCTGGGTGGCCAGGCAGACGGCAGTGGCGTCCTCGCCACCCGGGCAGCCGGATTTGCCGGCGCTCCCGTGCAGGGCCACCACCACCATGTCCACCTTCTCCTTCTCCCGCAGCTGGGGTACGAGGGTGCGGGCGACCGCGACCGGATCCTGGAAGATCAGGCCGTCGCTGACGGCCGTGCCGCCCGGGGGGCCCAGGAACGTGCCGCCCGGGGCCACCCCGGCCAGGCCCAGGACCGCCACCTGCACCCCACCCAGGTCCAGCTTGACGTAAGGGGTGAAAGCCAGATGGCCGTCGGCGGCGAAGGCCACGTTGGCCGCCAGCCAGGGGAACTGGGCCTGGTCTTCCATGGCGCGCACCTGCGCCAGGCCGTGGTCCAGTTCCTGCGCGCCCACCACCATGGCGCTGTACCCCAGGGAGTTCATGATGGCCATGGAGGGCTCGGGCAGGGTGCTGTTCAGCCGTGACCAAATGTAATTAATAGGTTCCCCTTGGGTTGCGTCGCCGCAGTCCACTGCCACCGTGTTGGGGTTGGTGGTCCGCAGGCCCCGGATGAGGGTCGCCAGCTTGGCCCATCCGTGGTTGGCCGGCTGGAGGGTGTAACTGTCCTGGGGCAGCACGTGGCCGTGCAGGTCGGCGGTCATGAGCACCTGCACCCGCACCTCCCGCGCCTCCTGGGCGCCCAGGGTCAGGGCGCAGAATAGGATCGCCAGCCACCGCACCAATGCCGCCTCCTCCGGGACTGATTGGTCTTTACCATAACCGCCCGGAGGCGGATTTGGACCGGTCCGGTTCGCACTTTGCTTGGACAGCCTGGACGCAACAGGTACACTGGCAGTTCACCCAGGGAGTTACCATGCAAGAAGTCCAGATCAAGGCCCCCAAACACGAGTTCACCCTCCTCTGCGACGACATCCGCCAGGAAATGGGCGGCAAGACTTCGCTCATGGGGCTTTATGATCACCACATCGTCGTGCCCCAGATCCCCTTCGTCTTGCCCAAGGTCTGCTTCTATACCCGCTTCTCCCGCATGGACGGGACCTTCAAGTTCAGCTTCTCAATCGTCTCCCCCGGCGGCGAGCGCAAGGACATCATCCGGGACAGCGCCGTGGAGATCCCCGAAGGGGCCAAGGAAGGCACCTTCAACGTCATCGCCTCCCCCTTCGAAGTGGGGGCCGAGGGGATCTACGAAGTGATCATCGGCCTCACCAAGGGAGCGGACCGGTTTGAATACGTCTACAAGTTCGCCATTTCCGACGGCACCCGCCTCCAGGCGGACTACGAGAAAGCGGTGGCTGATGGCCAGAAGGGCAGCGTGAACTGAAAAAACCCGGAGCGCGGGCGGGAACGGACTCCCGGTCCGTTCCTGCTCGTTTATGCTGGTGGCATGATCGATCGTTACGCCAAGCAGCGGATTTTCCTCGGCACCCAGGGCGACACCCGGCTGCGCGGCCGGCGGGTAGCGGTGGTGGGCCTGGGCGCCACCGGATCGGTCATCGCCACCTGGCTGGCCCGGGCCGGGGTGGGGCACCTGACCCTCATCGACCGGGACCTGGTGGAACTCTCCAACCTGCAGCGCCAGGTCCTGTACGGCGAAGCGGACCTGTACCACGCCAAGGCGGAGACGGCGGCCCAGCGCCTCAGGGAGGCCAACTCCCAGATCGAGCTGCATCCGGTGGTGACCGACCTGACCAGCGGCAACGCCCTCCAGACGCTGCAGGGGTTCGACCTGATCATGGACGGCACGGACAACTTCGAGGCCCGGTTCCTCATCAACGACGTGTCCATCCTCACCGGGATCCCCTGGATCTACGCCGGCGCCATCGGCGGGGAAGGGATGGTCTGGCCCCTGGCCCCGCCCCGGACCCCCTGCCTGCGCTGCCTCATGGAGGAGCCCCCGGCGGGGGGCGACGTGGACACCTGCGACAGCGCGGGGGTCCTGGGCCCGGCCGTGGGCATCGTGGGCAGCTGGGCCGCCCTGGAGGCCATCAAGATCCTCACCGGCCAGGAGCAGCAATACGTAATGGCGAACCAGTACAGGCAACACAAC
>CAWFOJ010000200.1:0-4317 GCA_963816585.1 uncultured Holophagaceae bacterium
CGTGAATCGGAGTGCGCGCGCAGGCGACAAGGTCCACGCGCACGCACTCCGATTCACGGCCACCAACGGCGGGGCGGCGCGAACCCACGGGACCCGAACGGCGGGCCTGCCGCCGACCGGGACCCGGACGCTAGGTCTGCAGGGTACGTGGGCAGGGACCGCAGCTGGGTGAGGAGGGATTTCAGGGCTTCGGAGGCGTCCCCCTGGAGGTTCGGGCGGCGCTTGGTGGGGCCTTCCACCAGCTCGTTGGGATCGTAGTGCACGCTCTTCAGGACGTCGTCCATGGCGTCCCCGGGGATGATCTGCTGCACCTTGAAGTCCTCGTCGTCGTTCACCACCACGTGGGCCTCGGTGGGGGCCCCGAACAGGTTGTGGCGCATGCCCAGGATGTCCTGGTAGGCGCCGGTGAGGAACAGCGCCAGGTAGTACGGCTCGCCCGGCCTGGGCTCGTGCAGGGCCAGCTCGTCCTTCACGTCCTTGAGGTCGATGAACTTGTCCACCTTGCCGTCGCTGTCGCAGGTGATGTCGCACAGGGTGGCCGCCAGGGTGGGCCGCTCCTTGAGCCGGTGGATGGGCATCACCGGGAACAGCTGGTCGATGGCCCAGTGGTCGGGCATGCACTGGAACACGCTGAAGTTGGCGATGAGCTTGTCCGCCAGGGACTTGCTCAGGTCCTGGAATTCCTCGGGGATGTACTTGAGGCTCTTGTAGCTGAAGATCCGGGAGAGCTTGCGGCACACCTCCCAGAACAGGATCTCGCCCTTGGCCCGGTCGTCCAGGGACAGGTAGCCCAGGTTGAACAGGGTGATCAGCTCGTCCTTCTGGGTGATGGCGTCGTGGTACATCTCGGCGAAATTCTTCACCGTCATGTTGTCCCGGGTGAAGGCCAGCTCCTTGAGCACCTGGGGCTCGGCTCCGGTGAGGTCCACCCGGTACTTCGTGTGGGTGGTGTCGATGAGGCCGATGATGTCCACCACCACCACCTCGTGGTAGGCGGTGACGGCCCGCCCCGACTCGCTCAGCAGGGTGGGCACGGGCACCTGCTCCTGGGTGCACACGTCCTTGGTGGTGTAGACCACGTCCGCGGCATACTCGTCCACGGTGTAGTTCATGGAGGAGCTGAAGGTGGTGCGGGAGCCGTCGTAGTCCACCCCCAGCCCGCCGCCCACGTTCAGGTACTGGAGGGGCACGCCCCGCTTCACCAGCTTGGCGTACAGGCGGGTGGCCTCCTTCATGGCCGTCTTCACCCGGCGGATGTCGGTGATCTGGCTGCCGATGTGGAAGTGCAGCTCCTGGAGGCAATCCAGCAGCCCGCGGCGTTCCAGGGTCTCCACCGCCTCCAGCAGCTCCTGGGTGTTGAGGCCGAACTTGGAATGGTCCCCGGCGGAACTCTCCCACTTGCCGCTGCCCAGGGCGTTGAGCTTGAAGCGCAGGCCCAGGAGCGGGTCCACCTTGAGGTCCTTGGCCACCTTGAGGACCAGGGCCAGCTCGGTCATCTTTTCGATGGTGATGAGCACTTTGCGGCCGGCCTTGCGGGCCAGCATCGCCATGCGGATGAAGGTCTCGTCCTTGTAGCCGTTGCACAGGACGAAGGCGTCCGGATGCAGGTTCATGGACAGGGCGATCATGAGCTCGGGCTTGGAGCCGGCCTCGAGCCCGTAGCGGTACTTGAAGCCGGATTTCACCACCTGGTCGACCACTTCCTTCATCTGGTTGCACTTCACCGGGTATACGCCCTGGTAGCCCCCCTCGTACTCGTACTCCCGCATGGCCTTCTGGAAGGCCTCGTTGATTTCCGTGACCCGCGCCGCGAGGATCTGCGGGAAGCGCAGGATCAGCGGCGTGTCCGCGCCCTTCTTGCGCAGGTGCTGGACGATCTCGAAAACGTCGCAGCTGAGGTTCTCGTCCCGGGTGGGATGCACTTCCAGATGGCCCTTGCTGTTCACCGAGAAGAAGCCATAGCCCCATTCTTTGACGCCGTACATGGTCATGGCGTCCTGGACCGTGAAATTCTTGATGGCCATCGAGGTGCTCTCCCGGTTCAACCCTTAGTAGCCACGGTAAAGGAAAAGGCCCTGCGCTAAACCACAAATTTTTGCCGGTGCCCGGATCCGGGCCTAGAAGGCGCCCAGGATCTTCTCCAGGGTGGCCAGCCAGTGCCGGTGGCGAACCCGGCGCAGGGCCGTGCCCCGGGTGAGGGACTGCCAGCGGGCCACGCCCATGCGCGCCCGCTCCCCGGGCAGGGTGTGCAGGGGGCTGGGCCCGCCCCAGAGGGCCGGATCGCCCAGGAGCGGCATCC
Organism: uncultured Holophagaceae bacterium; assembly: GCA_963816585.1. GTDB lineage: Bacteria > Acidobacteriota > Holophagae > Holophagales > Holophagaceae > Mesoterricola. The sequence goes on from CAWFOJ010000200.1 coordinate 2,300, forward strand.
GGTTCCAGGGGCACACCTCCTGACAGAGATCGCAGCCCGCCGCCCACCGGGTCCTGGCCAGGGCCTCCCGCACGGCCGCCGGCGGCTCCGCCTCGGACTCCACCGTGTAGGTGGTGAGGCAGAGGTTGGGATCCAGCCGGAACGGGGCGAGCGCGCCGGTGGGGCAGGCCTCCAGGCAGCGGGTGCAGCTGCCGCAGTGGTCCGTGGTGAAGGGCCGGTCCGGCGGCAGGGCCAGGTCCAGGAGCAGCACGCCCAGGAAACCCCAGGAGCCGCCCCCATCCCCCCCGCGCCTGGGCAGGATGAGCAGGGTGTGCTTGCCCTGGAAGCCCAGGCCGGCCCGGACCGCCAGCTGGCGCTCCATCAGGGGGGCGGTGTCCACGCAGGCACGCCCCCGCAGCCCCGGGCTGCGCTCCTGGGCCCGGGCCAGCAGCGCGCCCAGGCGGGCCTTGAGCACCTGGTGGTAGTCCCGGCCCCACAGGTAGCGGCTGAGCTTCAGGGAGCCCGGGGCGGCGCCCGGGACCGCATCGGGCCGGGCGTAGGGGAGGAACCCCACCAGGGCGGTGGCCGCCCCCGGCAAGACCCGGCCCGGGTCCAGCATGGCGGCCGGGCGCAGGTACGGCAGCAGCGCCGCGCGCCCCTGGGCGAACCAGGCTTCCAGGCGGGACCGCTCCGCGTAAAACGGTTCGCAGGACGCGCAACCCACCCGTGCGAAGCCCAGCTCCCGGGCGGCCCGGGTCAACCAGTCCTTGAAGCTTTCCGCGGCCGCCTGGTCCAAAGGTCTTAAACTCCCATCATGGAAATTCTCACCCTGGAACTGTTCGAAGTCACGGTCTCCGAGGCCCTGCGGGAGGTGGGGCGGGCCTTGGAGGAACACCCGGACCGGCCCCTGCGGATCCTTCTGGGCCATGACCGGATGCTCCAGCACAACGTCCAGCGCCTGCTGGACCGCCTCGGCCGGCAGACCCAGGCGCGCCAGGACGGCCCGGTGTGGCGCCTGGACGTGACCCCGCCCGGCAAGGGGGCGGCTCCCGCGCTCCCGAGGGCCCAGGTCCAGGCCGCTCCGGCCCAGGCGCCGGCCCCCGCCCCGCCGCCGCTGCTTATCACCTGTTCCCGCCTCGGTTCGCCGTCCCAGGACGCCGGGCGGCGCCTGCTTCTGGGCCTGCTGCAGGAACTGGACCCGGCGGTGCCCTGGGTCTGCCTGGCCCTGGGCGCCCTGGAGCTGCTGGAGGATCCCCAGGCGCTGGCGGCCCTGGAGCAGCTCCAGGCCCGGGGGGTGCCGGTGCGGGTCTCCCGGGAGAGCCAGCTGTTCGCCCTGGAGCCCCCGCCCTTCGAGGTCATGGAGGATTCCCACTGGCTGCGCCTGGCCGGTCGGGGAGCGCTGACCATCCTTTGAGGAAAAACCGTTCCCGGCCTTGTTTCGGTGCGGACCCGGCACTGGAGCCGCTAGACTGTTGCCATCACTCTGGACTGCCCCGTCCCCCTGTCCGACCCCGCCGATGAATCTGCCGAACTACCTTACGCTCGCCCGGATCCTCATGGTGCCCATCCTGGTGGTGGTGCTCCTGACCCGGGTCACCAACCACGAGATCATCGGCGTCCTGGTGTTCTGGGCGGCCGGCATCACCGACCTGCTGGACGGCTACCTGGCGCGGCGCCTGAAACAGGTGACCACCCTGGGCAAGCTCCTGGATCCCCTGGCGGACAAGCTCCTCATCAGTGGTGCCCTCATCTCCCTGGTGGAACTGAACCTGGCCCCGGCCTGGATGACCTTCATCATCCTCGGCCGGGAGATGGCCATCACCGGGCTGCGCGGCATCGCCAGCGAGGAAGGCATCACCATCGCCGCCGAGCGGCTGGGGAAATGGAAGCTGGGCGCCCAGATCGCCGCCATCTCCTGCCTCATCCTCGGCCCCAAGCTGGACGCCTGGCTCTACGAGTGGACCCAGGTCGAGATCTTCCGCTTCTTCGTCCGCCTGCCCAGGCCCTTCAGTTTCTTCTGGGGCATGGGCGTGATCCTG
>CAWFOJ010000201.1:0-4876 GCA_963816585.1 uncultured Holophagaceae bacterium
GCCTCGCCGCCGGACAGGGTCACGCCGCCGCCGGAATGAAAGAAGAAGACTTCATCCTTCTCGATCTCCCTCATCAACCCATCCGCGTCCATGACTCGGCCATAGGTCTTCCCCCCGGCCGTGGTCACCGGCCGGGGACTCATGCCCTCCGGAGTGGAACACCAGGCGCAATGAAGCGGGCACCCCTGGAGGAACACGACCGTCTGGATTCCTTCACCGTCGTGGATCGAGGCATGCTCAATGCGTAAAACGGTTCCGTTCTTGGTATCTGGCATGTGCAACCATCCTCCGGGAGGCGCCGTCAGCAGACGGACGCCTCTTGATGCTGTACTGTGCGCGCGATGATCTCGTCCTGGACGTCCTTGCCGAGCTCCACGAAGTACGCGGTGTATCCGGCCACCCGGACCAGCAGTCCCTTGTATTCCTCAGGGTGCTTCTGGGCGGCGATCAGCTTGGCCTGGTCGATGACGTTGAACTGGACGTGGTACACGCCGAGGGAGCACAGGCTCTTCAGGAGCGCCATCATCTGCGAGGCGCCGAACTCCGAGGAGAACAAGTCCGGCTCGACCTTCATGTTGAGCAGGGTTCCCTGCACGAACCTGCCGTGAGGCAGCTTGGCGACGGACTTGATGACGGAGGTGGGCCCCTTGATGTCGCTGCCGCCGGATGGGCTGACACCGTCGGCCAGGGGCTTCCAGGCCATTCTTCCGGACGGCAGGGCGCCGACCTCCAGGCCGAAGGGCGTGTTCCCGGACACGGGCAGGATGCCTGGCGTCATCTTGCCGAATTTCCCTGAGTAATTCTCGATGTCGTCGGCCATGAAAGCGAACATCGACCCGGCGATGGCATCGACCAGCGGCTCATCATTGCCGTATTTTGGCGCATCGGCACACAGCTTGCGGACGTCCTCGTATCCCTCGAAATTGGCGGCCAGTGCGGCACACAGGCGTTCCATGGTGACGAGCTTCTGGTCGTAGACCAGGTAGCGGACCGCGGCCATGCTGTTGATCAGGTCGGCCACGCCTATCAGGATGATGCCGTTGCCGTTGTTGTACCTGGCTCCGCCAGCCGAGTAGTCGAGGCCCTTCTCGATGCACTCCCTGAAGGTCAGCGAAAGGGCCGGAGAGACGCGGTCCAGGCAGATGTCGTCGATCACGTGGCTGCCCATGACCACCACTCTGTCGATATAGGCGAACGTCTTCTTGACTGCGTTCTCGAAGTCCGCATAAGTGGCGAAGGTCGACGGGTCGCCCGCGTCCACCGAGATCTTCTTCCTGCTCTTGCGGCAGATGCCGCGATTCAGGGTCAACTCGATGACGCTGCCCAGGTTGATGTCCGCCAGCGCCGTGTACTGACGCATCCTTCCCTCAAGGTTGGTCTCCACACAGCCGCCGGGGTTCCAGTCGTAGGCCTCCTTGAGAGGAACACCCTTGTTCAGCACCATCATGATGCCCAGGTCGTCGTTGTGGAAGGCCGGGAAGCCGGTCCCCAGGCCGATGAGCTCGACCACCTTGCGCAGGAACTTGTTGGGGTTCTTGGCCATGCTGTAACGTACGGTCAGGGACGGCTGGTAGAGCTGCACATCCATCGTCGCCTGCAGGATCAGGTACGAAAGGTCGTTGACCGCGTCGATGCCGTTGGTGTCGACACCGCCAACGCAGGTGTTCTGGAACATGGGATACCCTGCGGCGAACTCGGCGGTCGTCGCGTCCTGGAACAGGCAAGGCTCGCTGAACTTGATCCACAGGCAGTCCAGCAGTTCCTGGGCCTGCTCCTCGGTCAGGTCGCCCTTGGCCAGGTCATCCCGGTAGTACGGCCACAGGTACTGGTCCATCCGGCCGGGATTGTAGGCCGCGGCGTTCTGCTCCATGAAGAGGCTGATCTGGTAGAAATAGAAGGACTGGATGGCCTCACGGAAGCTGGTGGCCGGATGCTCGGGGACGCGGCGGCAGGTGCGGGCGATCTGTTCCAACTCCGCTTTGCGCCTGGGATCCGCTTCCTTCCTGGACATCTCTGCAGCCAGGTCCGCATAGCGGTTCGCCAGGAAGACGATTCCTTCGGCGACGATGAGCAGCGCCTTGAGGAAGTTGTCCTTGTCGATGGCTCCCGGGTCCGTGAGGTCCAGGCGCGAACGGCGCTCCTTGACCGTTTCGGCAATCCCCCTGATCCCGGCCCGAATCACCCAGGAATACCCCGCCGTGGTTTCTCCCCAGCCCCGCACCGCCTTCCGGTCGATGTAGACGACGCCGTTGTCGCGGAGCACGGTGGCCTCTTCCGGAGCCTGTGCGACCCATTGCTCGTAGACCGAACGTCCCTTCCAGTAGGGGCGGATCTTCGCTTCGAAAAGCTTCCTGTCTTCAGGCCTCAGGAAGAACGGATCGTACCGCCGGGTGCTGATGGTATCCAGTTCCCGGTCCAGCACGGACCAGCAAGTATCGGCGCAAAGGATGCCGCCGCGGACTTTGCTGCCCGAATGGCCGACGATGAGCTCATCGTCGCCGATGGAGATCGTCTTCTCCAGGCACTGTTTCCGGAAGGCGTGCGCCTTCTTGACGACCAGGGGATGGCCTTCCATTTCCTGGAAGCCGCTGGTGAGGATCGATGCGTTCTCCAGATCCATCTCCGGTTTGGTGCCAACGAGGCGGGCTTTCAGTCTCTTGATCCGATCCATGTATTCCGTCATGGTCGACCTCCTTTTGGCCTGCAAATGAATCACCCCGGAGCCAGGCATTTCGCCTTCCGGGAGGGTGGTGCGGGACGTGTCCGCCAACCTAAGAAGATACGTAGATCAGCTTTTAGTCGGTCCTAAGGTAAACGCTGCCCCTACCTAAAGCAATCCTGAACGGATATGAAAATTTTTAAAGAAATGATTAAGTTTTTCTTTAACAGTCCCAAGTATTCCGGCCCTCGGGCCCGATGCCGGCGCCTCGCCTGCTGCGAGGGCTGCCTGGAACTGGCTGCCCATGCGGAAAGGGATCAATTGGTTCGGATATTTCGGGGCAAGATCGGTGAATTATTGAAGCAATTCTGGAATAGCTTGATTTTTTTTAAAGAGGTATTTAAGTATTGCTTCATGGACCTCGACCCCCGCCGACTCCGGATCCTGCGCGCGGTCGCCCTTCGGGGCGGTGTCACCGACGCCGCACGTCTGCTGAACCTCACGGCCTCCGCGGTGTCCCAGCAGCTCATGCAGCTGGAGACCGAGGCCGGGGTGTCCCTCATCAACCGCACCCAGCGCCGGGTCACCCTCACCGCTGCCGGGGAGATGCTGGCCCTGCGGGCCGAGCGGATCGAGCAGGAACTGGCCGAAGCCCGGCGGGAACTCACCGCCTTGAGCAACCGGGTGAGCGGTTCGGTGACCTTCATGGGCTTCGAGACCGCCATCCGGTTCCTGGTGGTCCCGACCTTGCCCCTCCTGGCCAAGACCCATCCGGATCTCCACGTGCACATCATGGAGGAGACCGACCCGGCCAGGGTCATCCGGGAACTGCGCACGGGGGGCGCAGACCTGGTCATCACGGAGCGGGAGATCCACAGCCCTGAACCGTCCTACGGGGACCTGGTGATCCACCCCCTGCTCGAGGACGAGACCGGGTGATCGTTCCGGGCTCCTGGGCGCCGGTCCCCACCTCCATCCGGGACCTGGAGGGCGCGCCGTGGATCGTCGGCCCCCTCGAGATTTCCAACGGCCAGGCCTTCAAGTACCTGAAGGAGAAGATGTCCTTCACCCCGGACTGCGTCCACGTCATCGTCGAGTTCACCACGATGATCTCCCTGGTGGCCGCCGGCCAGGGGGTCGCCCTGGTGCCCAGGCTCGCCCTGGTCGGGGCCGAGGCCCAGGACATCACCGTCACTCCCATCACCAGCAACCTGTCCCGCCGGTTCTGCCTGGTCTACCGGCAGCCCCGGTTCGGCCCCGAACCCAAGATCACCACGGTCATCGCCGCCATCGACGAGATGGCCCGGAACCTGGGGTTCGCTCCGGTGCGGCCGGAGTTCAGCTGACGCCTGGAGCCGGGCCGGGTCACTGGTCCGGATCAGGGCCGAAGCGCTCCAGCGTGATGTCCAGCGTAGCGAGGAAATCCGGGAACATGGTGCCGGCCTTCATGTTGGCCAGGGACCATTCGTTCATCCCCCCCGGGGTGGCCGCCTCGGCCGCGAGGTCGTCGAAGGCCTCCCCTCCCTCCGCCATGCGGGTGAGCGAATCGAACAGGGACACCGTGTAGCTGTGCGCCACCTCCGGCCGGGCGCCGCCGTCCACGCACCAGGTGTGGGCGGTTTCCAGCAGGGCGTAGTAGGTGGAGATGAGGTTGGTGATGGTCCACAGGCGGTGGAGTTCCCGCTCGCTCCGCGTGGGCAGGGGCTCACCCAGGCCGGCCAGCACCGCGGCCGCCTCGTCCCCGGCGGGAAAATGGGGGATCTGGCCGAAATGCTTGGCCACGAAGGGCAGGCAGAGCGCCCGGATCAGCCGGGAGGCGGGCTGGACCAGGGCAAGGGTCCGGGCATAGGGCAGGACCGGGATCAGGGACACCACGGTCTGGTCCGGGCCGGAAGCGCAGCTGGGGCAGCACCTCCAGGGCCACCGCCGACTTCAGGCCGATGAACACGATGTCGCTGCCGTCCACCACGTCCTGGTTGGAGCCGGCCCGGCGAACGTTGGGCCAGCGCTCGGCCAGCCTGCGGGATTTGGCCTCGTTGCGGGGCGACACGACGATCGGCGGGGGCTGGGTGCAGGTGCAGAACCCCTCCACCACCGCGCTGACCAATTTGCCGGTGCCGAGAAAACCATGCCGTTTGGAAACTGGATTCCGCCATGAGGCCTCCTTGATATCAAGTTAACAGTGAAAGAGGGCGCCGCGCTGGGGGGGCGCGGCGC
>CAWFOJ010000202.1:0-10961 GCA_963816585.1 uncultured Holophagaceae bacterium
AAGAAGAGCATGCTCAGGGTGATGCCCGAGGTGAGGGTGCCCACCATCCATCCGGCGTGCAGGTCGCTCAGCCCGCCGTACTCGTTGAAGTACATGGCCAGGTAGATGAGCATGCCGAAGTAGACGAACCCCTCCGTGAGGGAACTCAAGTACACCGCCCAAAGGGGGCGGGGCGACCGGAACAGCCCGATGAAAGGGCGGATAAGCCCGTCCAAGGGCGAGAGACGGCCCGGGGAGGCCTGGGGGGCAAGGTCGGTCATGTTATATCCTTTTGGAAAGAATTCTCTAAAGGTGGTAAAAATCGGCACTGAGTTGAAGCACGGATGTCCGCAACACGTTAGCACATTCCCCGGGGAGCTTTCATGAAACTGGTGACCTTTCTTCGCGATGGCCAGGAACGCATCGGGGCGGTCATGGCCGACGGCCGCATCCTGGATTTCCACGCCCTGGAGCCGCGCCTGGCGGTGGACATGCTGACCCTGATCCGCCGCCAGGACGAGCTCATGCCCTTGGCCCGGGCTTTGGCCGCCGCCCCGGACCGGGGCCTCCTGGACCCCGGGGCGGCGGCCCTGCTGGCGCCCTTGCCCCGCCCCGTGGCCATGCGCGACGGCTACGCCTTCCGTCAGCACGTGGCCACCGCCCGGCGCAACCGCGGGCTGGAGATGATTCCCGAGTTCGACCTGTTCCCCGTGGCCTACTTCACCAACCACCAGGCGGTGGTGGGGCCGGGCCCCGTGGAAGTGCTTGAGCACCACCTGCGCCGCCTGGACTACGAGCTGGAGGTGGCGGCCATCATCGGCCGGCCGCTGCGGAACTGCACCCTGCAGGAGGCGGACGAGGCCATCTTCGGCTTCACCATCATGAACGACTGGAGCGCCCGCGCCCTCCAGGCCGAGGAGATGAAGCTCTCCCTGGGTCCCTGGAAGGGCAAGGATTTCGCCACCGGCCTGGGGCCCTGGCTGGTGACCAAGGACGAACTGCGCCTGGAGCCCTCCCCCCAGGGGCAGGTGCTCTATGCGCGCATGACCTGTGCGGTGAACGGGCGGCCGCTCAGCGACGGCGACGCGGCCACCATGAACTGGACTTTCGCCCAGATCCTGCAGCGCTGCGCCTACGGAGCCATGGTGAGCCCCGGGGAAGTGGTGGGCAGCGGCACCGTGGGCACCGGGTGCCTGCTGGAACTGAACGGCTCCAAGGTCACCGACGACCTGTGGTTGCGGGAGGGCGACGAGGTGGTCATGGAGGTGGAGGGGCTGGGACGCCTGGTGAACACCGTGGTGCGGGGCGCCGGGCCGGACCTGCCCTTCTCCCTGGTGGCCGAAGGGCCGCGCCTGGTGGGCCACGCGGGCCGGGCGGAGGAGAACCGGCCATGAGCTTGCGCACCTTGTTCCCGGAACAGCTGGATGCGGCCCAGGTCCAGGCGCTGCTCACCGGCGGAGTGGGGCCCCGGCCCATCGCCCTGGCCAGCACCGTTTCCCCCGAAGGGGCGCGCAACCTGGCTCCGTTCAGCTTTTTCAACGCCTTCTGCGCGCATCCCCCGATGGTCGGCTTCGCCCCCAACCGCCGGGGGCGCGACGGCTCCGTCAAGGACACCTACCGGAACGCCGTGGCCACCCGGGAATTCGTCATCGCCGCGGTGAGCCACGCCATGGTCCAGCAGATGAACATCGCCAGCGCCGAATACCCCGAGACGGTGGACGAATTCGTCAAGTCCGGCTTCACCCCCCGGCCGGCCCTGCGGGTGCAGCCCGCCCTGGTGGGGGAAGCGCCCTTCCAGATGGAGTGCCGCCTGCACCAGGTGGTGGAGCTGGGCAGCGGCCCGGGCTCCGGACTGCTCCTGCTGGGGGAGGTGCTGGCGTTCCACGCCCGGGAGGACTGCTGGGAAGGGGGCGCCTTGCATCCGGGGCGCCTGGACCTGGTGGGACGTCACGGCGGCTCCTTCTATTCCCGGGCCTCGGGGGCGGCCATCTTCGAACGGCCCAAGCCCATGGGCCAGCCCATCGGCTTCGACGCCCTGCCGGAGCCCCTCAAGCGCAGCACACTCCTCACCGGCAATGATCTTGGCCGTCTGGCCCACAGCACCGTGCTTCCGGACCTGACCCACCCCCGGCGCCGGGACGGCGACCCCGATGCGGCGCCGGCCCTGGAACGGGCCATTCAGCGGGCCCTGGACCTGGACGACCTGGATGAGGCCTGGCGGCTGGTTGCGTTACTGACGCTTGAAACCGCTTGATGTGGTTTCAAACGTCAATATCGTCGTGCTCAGGGCCCCGACGGGGACCTGAGCGCGCGGCACGGCCGCCCTACGGCTTCCCCTGCTTGAGCTGGGCGATGATTTGACGCACCTGAGCCGCCTGGGACGAGTCCGGGGCCACCTCGATGAGCTTGTTCCAGGCCTTGATGGCCTGGTCAGGCTGCTTCAGGTCCTGGGCATAGACGATGCCCAGGTTGTACCAGCTCTGCACGTGCTTGGGGTCCAGGCGGATGGCCTTCTGGAAGTTGGCCACCGCTTTGTCGTACTGCTGCAGCTGGCGGTACATCACTCCCTGGTCCGTGAGCACGTCGGGGTTCCGGGGCTCCAGGGCCAGGGCCTTGGCGTAGGCGTCCACGGAGCTCTGGGCCTGCTGCAAGTCGAAATAATCGTTGCCCAGGGCGATCCAGGCCGTCACGTTCCTGGGATCGGCGGCCACGACCTGCTGGTTGGAAGCGATCCGCTGCTGCAGTTCGATGGGGTTCGGGCGGGGCGGCGCCGCCGGGGCCTGGGCCTGGGCCGGGGTGGCCACCGCCGGCGCCTCGTCGCTGGAGCGGCTCGCCCCCGTGAAATAGCCGGCTAGGAAGCCGACGAACACACCGATGGCCAAGCCTGAAATGAGATTCCGATTCAAGAAGACACCTCCGGGTCCGGGCGGGGCATGCGCGGAAAAGGGATTTTCCCATGTTCCAGGCTTGCGCCAAGTCACAGTCCAGCCCGGCGACGCCCCTATTTCCAGCTGGCCCAGTAGCCGGTGCTCTCCACCCGGCCGGCGGCGGCGGTGGCCCGCAGAGGCCGCAAGGTGTCCACCATCACCGCCACCTCGTCGGTGCGCGCCTTGGCCCGGGACGCTTCGATGGCCTTGGGGTGGGGCCCGTGGTGGATGCCCTGGGGGTGCCAGGTGACCATCCCCGGCGCGATCCCCTCCCGGCTGAAGAAATGCCCGGCGGAGTAGAACAGCACCTCGTCGAAGTCAATGTTGGAGTGGAAAAAGGGCACCTTCACGGCCCCCGGGTCCTCCTCCAGGGGACGGGGCAGGAACGAGCAGATGACCAGGTTCCGCCCCAGGAAGGTGGTGTGGGCGCTGGGGGGCAGGTGGTAGCGGGGGCTGCACACCGGACGGATGTCCTTGACGTTGATCCGCCAGACGGTGAGGTCCCCCTTCCAGCCCACCGCGTCGTTGGGGTTGAAGGGGTAGTAGACCCGGGTGATCTCGTTGGCGCGCTTGATGTGCACGGCCCATTCCCGCTGGCCGTCGTCCTGGTACGGCTCCAGTTCCGGGGTGTCGATCATGGCCGGATCGAACAGGGCGTTGGGGCCCAGCTGGTTGCGGTCGGGGATGGTCACTTCCCCGGCGCTCTCGATGAGCAGGTAGCGCTGGGGCTGGGCCTCGGGCAGGAACCGGTAGGTGGTGCCCCGGGGGATCACCAGGTAGTCCCCCGCCGCGTAGTCCAGCACCCCGAAGCTGCAGTCCAGGCGCCCGCCGCCCGCGTGGATGAAGTACCACGTCGTCCCCGTCGGCGTTGCGGTAGTAGAAGTCCATGGCGCCCGGGGCCACCCAGTGCAGGGCCACGTCCTCGTTGTAGAGGAGACCCACCGGGCTGAAGGCGGGTTCCCGGCTGCCGAACCGGGAATCGTCCAGGTCCTGGTCCCAGGACACCCGATTCAGGTCGTAGCTGTGCGGGCGCAGGGGGCCCTCGATGCGGGTCCAGGCGGTGACCGGGTGGCGCCGGTACAGGTGGGCGGTGCGGCCATAGAAGCCGTGCCGCGCGAATTCCTCTTCGAAGGTCCCGGGCGGCAGGTCCACATGGGCCTGGCGGGCGACGGCGCCTTTGCGCAGGGGGAAGAGGTTCATCTCATGGGTCAGGCGCATGGGGAGATCCGGGAAGGTCCGCCCAAAGTCTACCCGGGAAAAAAGAACTTAGCGATCCCATTTAAACTAGTTTTTTTACAATGGTAAGTCATAAGAACCGGAACGGTTTCCAAGCCCGGATGGATCTGTTATCCTCCCGCCTTGCGCGAGCCCGAGCGCGGAGGCGGAACCATGCGGAAACCTACCTTTTCCCTGGACCAACCGGACCATGGGGCGGCGGCGGCCAACCCTCTGGGGATCATCCGCATCGACCACTTCCAGATGGCCGGCACCATCGACCGGCTGGAGCCCCTGTACCGGCGCCTGGGCTTCTCCCGGGTCGCGTCCGGCAAGATGCCCTGGGGCCGCCAGCTGCACCTGCGCCAGAACCGCATGGACGTGCTCATCTTCGAAGCGGACGACACCCATCCGGCGGGCCGCTACTACCAGGTCCACGGGGAAGGGGTGTGCGCGCTGAATTTCCAGGTGGAGAACCTGGAGGTGGCCATGGAGCACGCCCGGGCGGCCGGGGCCAAGGTGATGCTGCAGCCCGAGGCCCACCGCCTGGGGGCCGGCACCGTGCGCTACGCCGCCATCAAGGGCGTGGGGGACGTGCTGAATTACCTGGTGGAGCGCCGGGGCGAGCCGGGCGGGTTCTGGCCCGACCTGCGTCCGGACCCGGGCCTGCCCCTGTGCACGCCCGGCCTGGTGCGGGCGGACCACCTCACCAACAACGTCGGCCCGGGGGAGATGGACGCCCTGGTGGCTTTCTACGAACGGGTGTTCGGCTTCGCGGTGACGCGCACCTTCCGCATCCAGGGCCACCTGGGCACCGGGTTGCGCTCCAAGGTCGTGCAGAGTGCCAACAGCCGGGTCATCATCCCCATCAACGAGCCCACCGACCCCAAGAGCCAGATCCAGGAGTTCGTGCAGCGCCACCGGGGCCAGGGGGTGCAGCACATCGCCATGTCCACCAACAACATCGCCGAGTCCATCCGGGTGCTGGCGGCCATGGGCATCGCCTTCCTCAAGGTGCCGGCCACCTACTACGAACTCCTGCCCGGCCGCATCGAACGGGGCGGCTACCGGGTCACCGAGGACTTGCGGGAACTGCAGGAACTGGGCATCCAGGTGGACGGGGACGACACCGGCTACCTGCTGCAGATCTTCAGCGACGACCAGATCGGGCCGCTGTTTTTCGAGATCATCCAGCGCCGGGGCAACATGGGGTTCGGGGAAGGGAACTTCCAGGCGCTGTACGACTCCATCGAGTTGGACCAGCAGCGGCGGGGCGTGCTCTGACTTCGGCGCCCGGCTGCCGGGATAAAGGTGGTAGGCTGCGGCCATGGACCCGATCGCCGCTTTCGAACAGGACCCCTACCTGACCCGCCTGGAGACCCGGGTGTCGCGCACCGGGGAGGAGGGCGGCCGCCCATACGCGGTCCTGGACGATTCCATCCTGTTCCCGGAAGGAGGCGGCCAGCCGCCGGACCATGGGTTCCTGGACAGCCTGGCGGTGGTGGACGTGCAGAAACGGGAAGGGGAAGTGCGCCACTACCTGGCCGGGCCCGCTTTTCCCGGGCCAGCCACCCTGCGCCTGGACTGGGATAGGCGCTTCGACCACATGCAGCAGCACACCGGCCAGCACCTGCTCACGGCGGTGGCCCAGGCTCGGCACGGCTGGGCCACCGCCGCCTTCCACCTGGGCGGGGAGGTGGCGGACATCGAGCTGGACACCCCCAGGATCAGTGCGGACGCCCTGGCGGCTCTGGAAGCGGAGGTGGCGGCGGAGATCCGCCTGGCCCGCCCGGTGACCTGCCGCCGGGTGGCCCCCGAGGACCTGCCCGGGCTGGGGGTGCGCTCCCGGGGGCTGCCGGAAGGCTTCCAGGGGGACGTGCGCTTGGTGGAGATCCAGGGACTGGACTTGAACACCTGCGGCGGCACCCACGTGCGCTCCACCGCCGAACTGGAATGCCTCTGCCTCCTGGGCACCGAGACCCTGCGGGGCGGCACTCGGGTGTTCTTCGTGGCGGGCGGGCGGGCCCGGCGCCGCATGGCGGCCCACGAGCAGCGCAACGCCGCCCTGCGCACCCTGCTGGGGGCTCCGGATCAGGGCCTGGGGGAAGCGGTGGCCGCCCGGCTGGAGCAGCAGCGGGGCCTGGAAAAGCGCGTCCGCCTGCTGGAGGAAGAACTGGCCGACCTGGCGGCGAGCGCCCTGGCGGAGCGGGCCGAGGACCTGGTGGAAGCCCATTTCGAAGGCAGGGACCTGGCGTTCCTGCAGCGTGCCGCCCGCCAACTGGCGGCCCGGGCCCCCGGCAAGACCGCCTTCCTCACCGCCACCCGGGACGGCCAGCACGCCTTCGTCCTGGCTTCCGGCGAAGCTTCCCCGGTGGACACCGCCGCCGTGGGCCGGGAAGCCGCGGCCCTCCTGTCCGCCCGGGGCGGCGGCTCCGGACGCCTGTTCCAGGGCAAGGCCGGATCCCTGCAGGCCCGGGACCAGGTCCTGGCCCGGCTGCGGAATATTTAATGGTCCGGGTCCCAGGCGGCGGCAGGCCCGTCGCCCGGGTCCCCTTCGCCGCGCCGCCCCGCCGGTGCTCGGCTTCGTCAGGCCGCGCGTGGCGCGGTCTGACGAAGCACTCGCTTGCTCGCCGGGGCCGGCCGAAAAACTCAGGTTTCGGTGCCTTCAGGGTGAACCGCGGACATCGCTTCTCCAAACTTTAAAGGTCCTCCCGGGCCCGCCAGACCAAGCGGACCCGCCAAGCCCCCGAATCCGGCAAGAACGCCTTCTGGCCCGCCCGCAAATCACCGAACCCCAAGTCCGATGCGGCTCGACGGCCGGGTGTCCGCGAATCGGAGTGCGCACGCACTCCGATTCGCGGACACCACCGTTGGGGCGGCGCGACGCCCGGAACCCGCCTGGCCGACCTGCCGCCGCACCGGGACCCGGACTAGGAGCCTGACCATGTATTATTCGGCCCCGCGCTGGTGGCACCGGGCCTAGCCAGACAAGGAAGGTTCCGAAGGGGGTATAGGTTATACCTCCGAGGAACCTGACGCCGGATGGCTGGGCCCGCTGCCACCAGCCCGGAGGGTCGGCGCCCAGACCCGCGCCTCTCGTGTGCAAGTCCCTTGAAGGTAGCACCACTACCTCCTGCGGGCCTTGCGCTCGATAGGCACGGGTCTGGACGCCGACGCGGGGCCGAATAATACATGGTCAGGCTCCTAGAACACCAGCCGCGCCTGGATTGCCAGGATGTCGATGCTGTTCTTGTAGGTGCCGGTCAGGTTGCCGTCGAAATACTGGCCGGCGTTGGCGGGATTGTTCCCCGCCGACAGGTTGACCGGGGCGTCCTTGCAGAACAGGTGGCTGTAGCCCGCGTCGATCCCGAAGGCCTTGGTGAACTGGTAGCTCGCCCCGGCGGAAAGCCAGGTGCGGTCCGAGTCGGGGATGCGGGGGGTGCGGGTGGCGTCGGGCACGGGGGTCTGGTCCAGGGCCACGCCCAGGCGGTAGGTCCAGGGGCCTTCCGGATGCCAGGTGCCGCCCACGGCGAAGAACCAGGAATCCTTCCAGTTCTCAACGGTGACGTTGTCCGGCTGATAGGAAGGATTCGGGAAGCGCACTCGCAGCTCATGGAAGCAGGACCACTTGGTCCAGGCCAATTCGGAGGCCAGGTTGATGGTGCTGGACAGGTCCCAGGCGGCCCCCAGGGACAGGGTGGCGGGCATGCGCAGCACCGCCGAGACGGAATTGTCCGGTGACGGCCCGTTGCCAGGAAGCGGCCAGGTTGGCCTGGACCAAGTGGTCCTGCTTAAGTAGGCTCAGATGTCGCTCACCAATCCTTCCTATCGGCCGGACAACGTCACCATTAAATGGAAGGATTCCTGGTTCTTCGCACATGGGCGCGGCCTGGCATCCGGAAGGGCGGTGGAACTACCGCCTGGGCGTGGCCCTGGACCAGACCCCGTGCCCCCGAGGCCACCCGCACCCCCCGCATCCCCAACTCGGACCGCACCTGGCTTTCCGCCGGGGCGAGCTACCAGTTCACCAAGGCCTTCGGGATCGACGCGGGCTACGCGCCCAGCCTGTTCTGCAAGGACGCCCCCATCGACTCCTCGGCGGGGAACAATCCCGCCAACGCCGGCCGGTCCTTTCAAAGACAGCGACGGGACCGGCACCTACGAGACGGCGTCGGACGTCCTGGCAATCCAGGCGCGGCTGGTGTTCTAGGAGCCTGACCATGTATTATTCGGCCCCGCGTAGGCATCCAGACCCGTGCCTATCGAGCGCAAGGCCCGCAGGAGGTAGTGGTGCTACCTTCAAGGGACTTGCACACGAGAGGCGCGGGTCTGGGCGCCGACCCTCGGCTGGTGGCAGCAGGCCCCGCCATCCGGCGTCAGGTTCCTCGGAGGTATAACCTATACCCCCTTCGGAACCTTCCTTGTCTGGCTAGGCCCGGTGCCACCAGCGCGGGGCCGAATAATACATGGTCAGGCTCCTAGTCCGGGTCCCGGTGCGGCGGCAGGTCCCGGAAACGCGGCCCGCCCCCCAACGGTGGTGTCCGCGAATCGGAGTGCGTGCGCACTCCGATTCGCCGGACACCCCGGCCGTCGAGCCGGCATCGGACTTGGGGTTCGGTGATTTGCGGGCGGGCCAGAAGGCGTTCTTGCCGGATTCGGGGGCTTGGCGGGTCCGCTTGGTCTGGCGGGCCCGGGAGGACCTTTAAAGTTTGGAGAACGAGATGTCCGCGGTTCACCCTGAAGGCACCGAAACCTGAGTTTTTCGGCCGGCCCCGGCAAAGCAAGCGGTGTTTCGTTAGAACGCGCCACGCGCGGCCCGACGAAGCCGAGCACCGGCGGGGCGGCGCGGCGAAGGGGACCCGGCGACGGGCCTGCGCCCGCCTGGGACCCGGACCATTAAATATTCCGCAGCCGGGCCAGGACCTGGTCCCGGGCCTGCAGGGATCCGCCTTGCCCTGGAACAGGCGTCGGGAGCCGCCGCCCCGGGCGGACAGGAGGGCCGCGGCTTCCCGGCCCACGGCGCGGTGTCCACCGGGGAAGCCCGCCGGAGCCAGGACGAAGGCGTGTGGCTACCGGGTGGCGGTGAGGAAGGCGGTCTTGCGGGGGCCCGGGCCGAAAGTTGGCGGGCGGCACGCTGCAGGAACGCCAGGTCCCTGCCTTCGAAATGGCTTCCGCAGGTCCTCGGCCCCGCTCCGCCGGCGCCGCCGCCAGGTCGGCCAGTTCCTCCTCCAGCAGGCGGACGAGCTTTTCCAGGCCCCGCTGCTCCCGAGCCGGCGGCGACCGCTTCTCGAGGGCCGATCCGGAGCCCCCAGCAGGGTGCGCGGCGGCGTTGCGCTGCTCGTGGGCCGCCATGCGGCGCCGGGCCCGCCCGCCCGCCACGAAGAACACCGAGTGCCGCGGCAGGGTCTCGGTGCCCCAGGAGGCAGAGGCATTCCAGTTCGGCGGTGGAGCGCACGTGGGCGGTCCGCCGCAGGTGTCAAGTCGAGTCCCTGGACCTCCACAAAGCGCACGTCCCCCTGGAAGCCTTGGGCCGCCCCCGGGAGCGCACCCCCAGCCCGGGCAGTTCCTCGGGGGCCACCCGGCGGCAGGTCACCGGGCGGGCCAGGCGGATCTCCGCGGCACCTCCGCTTCAAGAGCCGCCAGGGCGTCCGGACTGATCCTGGGGGTGTCGAGCTCGATGTCCGCGACTCAGGTGGAAGGCGGCGGTGGCCCGGCGTGGAGCTTGGGACCGCCGGAGCAGGTGCTGGCCGGTGTGCTGCTGCATGTGGTCGAAGCGCGTATCCCAGTCCAGGCGCAGGGTGGCTGGCCCGGGAAAAGCGGCCCGGCCAGGTAGTGGCGCGGTTCCCTTTCCCGTTCTGCACGTCCAGCACCGCCAGGCTGTCCAGGAACCCATGGTCCGGGGGCTGGCCGCCTCCTTCCGGGAACAGAACCCAATCGTCCAGGACGCGTAGGGCGGCCGCCCTCCCCCGCGGTACGGCACCGGTTCTCCAGGCGGGTCAGGTAAGGGTCCTGTTCGAAAGCGGCGATCGGGTCCATGGCCGGAGCCTACCACCTTTATCCCGGCAGCCGGGCGCCGAAGTAGAGCACGCCCGCCGCTGTGGTCCAACTCGATGGAGTTGGCCCGCGCCTGGAATTCCCTTCCCCCGAACCCATGTTGCCCGGCGCTGGATGATCTGAACAGGGCGCGATCTGGTCGTCGGTGAAGTCTGCAGCAGGTGGCCGGTGTCGTCCCCGTCCGACTGGATGCCGGTTCCGGAGTCCCGCAAGTCCTCGGTGACCTGGTAGCCGGCCCGTTCGATGCGGCCGGGCAGGAGTTCGTAGTAGGTGGCCGGACCCTTGAGGAAGGCGATGCCCATGGCCGCGAGCACCGGAGGACCGGGAGCGTTGGTGGACATGGGGATGTGCTGACCCTGGCCCCGTTGGGCTGCACCAACTCCTGCATCGGCCTGGGTCGGCGGCCGCTGATGGGGATGATGACTCTGCTGTTGGCACTCTGCACGACCTTGGACCCCCCAGTGCCAGGTGGCCCTGGATGCGGAAGGTGCGCGTCACCGCGAAGCCGAACACCCGTTCGTAGAAAGCACAAGACATGCATACTCCCCCGGGCCGACGTTGTTGGTGAGGTGGTCCCACCGCGGCCAGGGCCGAGCATGCAGAAAAACAGGCCCGGGTCCGAGGCGCGGGTCGGGCCAGAACCCGCCCCAGGCTCGACCCGGCGCTCCACCAGGTAATTCGAGCCAGCCGCCCGGCGCCCTTGATGGCGGCGTAGGGCACGGTGCCGGGGCCCAGGCGGTGGGCCTCGGGCTGCGGCGTCGCCTTCAGGGCCCCCGCCGGGCGATT
>CAWFOJ010000203.1:0-7513 GCA_963816585.1 uncultured Holophagaceae bacterium
ACAACCTCCTGTCCAACGCCATCAAGTTCAGCCCCGGCGGCTCCCGGGTGGCGTTCCGGGTGCGCCGGGAGGGCGCCTGGCTGGTCTGGTCGGTGGCGGACCAGGGGCCCGGCATCTCGGAGAACGACGCCAAGCGCATCTTCGAGCGCTTCTACCGGGCCCCCAGCGTGCGCGGCATCCCCGGCACCGGCCTGGGCCTGGCCATCGTCAAGCACATGGCGGTGCTCATGAAGGGGGAAGTGGAGATGCAGACGGAACTGGGCCGCGGCTCCACATTCATCTTCCGGCTTCCGGTGGCCGAAACGAAGATCTGATTTGGTTTCCCTGGAGTTTCAATGGACCGCCCCGCCATGATGCCCGCTCCCGGCAGCCGGATCGTCCAGTACGTGGGCGACCGCCTGCGGTTCACCCTGCGCCCGCCCATGGACGCCGGCCCCGGGCACCGGGCCCTCCTGCGCACCAACCTCACCCGGGGCGCCCGGGCCAGGGAGGAGACCATCGACCTTTCCGGCGCCGCTTCCAGCGTGCCGCGCACCTTCGCCGGCGCGGCCTGGCGGGACATCCCCCTGACGGCCGGCGACGGCTGCTGGGAACTGGACCTGCCCCTCACGGAAGTGGGCTACTTCCGCGCCAAGGCCTACCTGCTGGACCCCCAGGGACGGCAATGCTGGCCCGAGGGGGAGGACGTGGGCATCAGCGTGCACCCGGACCACCTGCGCACCGGCAACACCATCTATTGCGCCTTCCCGCGCATGTTCGGGCCGGGCCGGAGCGAGCGCGACACGCGCCGCCCCGACCTGGAGCAGCAGCTGGCCAGCCTGGACCGGCGCGGCTACACGGTCATCCCCCCCTCGGGCAAGCTGCGCGAGCTCACGGCGTGCGTGCCCCACATCCTGGACACCCTGGGCTGCCGGATCCTGCACCTGCTGCCCATAAGCCCCACCCCCACCACCTACGCCCGCTTCGGCCGCTTCGGCAGCCCCTACGCCCAGCTGTCCATGGCCGGGATCGACCCGGCCCTGGTGGAGATGGACAGCCGCACCACCGGGGTGGAGCAGTTCCAGGAACTGGCCCACGCGGTGCACCTGCGGGGCGGGCTGGTGTTCCTGGACATCGTGGTGAACCACACCGGCTGGGGCTCGCGCCTGATGGAGGAGCGCCCCGGCTGGTTCCAGCGCAACCCGGACGGCACCTTCCGCAGCCCGGGCGCCTGGGGGGTGGTATGGGAGGACCTGGTGGAGCTGGATCACCGCATCCCCAGGTTGTGGGAGACGGTGGCGGGCACCCTGCTCACCTGGTGCCGGCGCGGGGTGGACGGCTTCCGGTGCGACGCCGGCTACATGGTGCCCCTGCCCGCCTGGCAGTACATCGTGGCCCGGGTGCGGCGGGAGTTTCCCGACTGCACGTTCCTGCTGGAGGGGCTGGGGGGCGCCTGGGAGATCACCGAAGCGCTGCTCACCGAGGGCGGCATGCAGTGGGCCTACTCGGAGCTGTTCCAGAACTACGGCCCCCGGAACGTGTCCGGCTACCTGGACCACGCCATCCGCCAGGGCCGGCGCATGGGCCCCCTGGTGCACTACAGCGAAACCCACGACAACGAGCGGCTGGCGGCCAAGTCCCCGGCCTGGTCCCTGCTGCGCAACCGCCTGTGCGCCCTGGCCAGCCACTGCGGGGCGTTCGGGTTCACCAGCGGGGTGGAATGGCTGGCCACGGAACGGGTGGAGGTGCACCAGGCCCGGGGCCTGGCCTGGGGGGCCAGGGAGAACCTGGTGGCGGAGCTGGGCCGGCTCAACCGGCTCCTGGCCAGCCATCCGTGCTTTTTCGACGGCGCCGCGCTGGAGCGGCTCAGCGCCGAGGACTCCACGGTACTGGCCCTGGCCCGGCGTTCCTGGGACGGGCGGGACCAGTGCCTGGTGCTGGTGAACCTGGACCCGGAGGAACGGGAGTGGGCCCTGGACGCCCCCCGGTGGGCCCGGCTGGGGGAGCCGGCGGTGGACCTGCTGGGCCAGGCGCCGCCCCCGGTGCGGGTGCAGGAGGACGGGGCCCGGGTGTTCGCCCTGCCCCCCTGGGGCGCCTATTGCCTCAGCCCCCAGGAGGCCCCGGCCGGCCTGGCCGGCCCCGACTACCGGGCGCGCCGGGCCCAGGCGGCCTGGGCCTACCAGGCCCTGGCCACGGTGCTTCCCGCCGAAGACGTGGGCCCGGCCCCCTGGGAGGCTCTGGGCGCCCTGGCCGCCCAGGATCCGGACGGGTTCCTGGGCTCCCTCGCCGCCCTGGACCGGGAGGCGGCCCGCCGTGACCTGCTGGGAGCCCTGGTGTCGGCCCAGCCCGGCTACCGGCGCGTGGTGCCCTGGTGCCTGCAGGACCTGGGGCGGGTGGTGCCCCTGTCCCCGGGCCACTGGCTGCTGATCCAGGATGAAGCCCCCTTCTCGGTCACCGTCACCTTGCCCGGGGAACATTCCCGGCACCTGCGCTCCATCCCGGTGGCGAACGGCTTCGCCGCCGCCCTGCCGCCTTCGGCCCTGGCGGTGCCGCGCCCGGTGGAGGCGGAAATCGTCCTGGAGCGCTTCCGGGAGGCGCGCAACCCGGCCCCCGGGCGGATCCGCCTGCTGGCCGAGACGCCCGCCCTTCCCGTGCCGGGGCGCTCCGGGCTGTGCCTGCTCACCAACGGGCGGGGCGGCATGGCCCGCCTGCACGCGGACCTGGGGGCGGTGAGCTCCAAGTACGACTGCCTGCTGGGCGCCAACCTCAATCCGCGCGTGCCCTGCGACCGGCACGTGCTGGCCAAGCGGTTGCGGGCCTGGGTCAACGCCGACGGCTTCCTCACCGCCCTGGACCGGGACGGGCTGGTGCGCTTCGAGCCGGGCCCGCCGGCCCGCTGGAGCTTCGTCTGCCCCGCCGGGGACGGACGCACGGTGCAGGTGGAGCTGACCATGGCCATGCTGCCCATGCGCAACACCGTGGTGGCCCGGTTCCAGCGCCGGCCAGGCCCGGCGCCCTCCCTCCCGGGCGACGACCTGCCCGCGGACCGGGACGTGGCCCTCACCGTGCGCCTGGACCTGGAGGACCGGGGCTTCCATGGGGAAACCCGGGCCGACCCGGGGACCGACCGGCACTTCCGCGAACACACCCGGGACCTGGAGGGCCGGCCGGGCTTCCTGTTCCAGCCGGCCGGGGACCGGCGCCTGCTGGTGTGGGCCGACCGGGGCGCCTGGCACCCCGAGCCCGAGTGGAGCGTGGGCCTGGCCCACCCGGTGGAGGCCTCCCGGGGCATGATCGCCCAGGGGGACGCCTGGAGCCCCGGGTGGTTCGAACTGCCCCTGGCGCCCGGGCAGGGGGTGACCCTGGTGGCCTGCGCCGACCCGGATGAGCCGGATTCCCAGGCCCTGGAGCCGGCCTCTCCGGCGCTTCCGGCGGGCGCCGACCCCTTCGCCGGCCAGCTGCGCCGGGCGGTGGAAGCCTTCCTGGCCCGGCGCGGCGACGGCAGCACGGTGATCGCCGGCTACCCCTGGTTCCTGGACTGGGGGCGGGACACCTTCATCGCCGCCCGGGGCCTGGTGGCGGCCGGTTTCGACGCCCAGGCCCGGGAGATCCTGCGCACCTTCGCCAGGTTCGAGGACCGGGGCACCCTGCCCAACGCCTTGAACGCCGATTCCACCGCCGACCGGGACACCTCCGACGCGCCGTTGTGGTTCGCCGTGGCGGTGGAGGAGGCGGCCGCCGGCACCCCGGGCTTCCTCCAGGAGGATGCCGGCGGGCGGACCCTGGTCCAGGTCCTGGAGAGCATCGCCGCCGGCTACCGGGACGGCACCCCCAACGGCATCCGGGTGGATCCTGCCTCCGGCCTGGTGTGGAGCCCTTCCCATTTCACCTGGATGGACACCAACCACCCGGCGGGCACCCCCCGCGAAGGCTACCCGGTGGAGATCCAGGCCTTGTGGATCCGGCTCCTGCGCCAGCTGGCGCGGCTGCGCCCCGAGGCCGGCTGGGGAGCCCTGGCGGACCGGGCCGCGGCCTCCCTGGAGCTGTTCTGGGACCCGGCCCTGGGCTGCTTCCAGGACCTGCTGGCGGCCAGGCCGGGCTGCCCGGCCCGGGAGGCCCGCCCGGACGGCCTGGTGCGCCCCAACCAGGTGTTCCTGGTGAGCCTGGGCCTCGTGGCCGGGGACCGGGCCCGCCAGGTGGCGGCCGCGGTGGAACGGCACCTGCTGGTGCCCGGGGCCCTGCGCAGCCTGGCGCCCCTGCCGGCGCCCGAGGGCCTGCCCATCCACGGCCCCGGGGGCGCGCTGCTCAACGATCCCCGGCATCCGTACTGGGGCCGCTACGAAGGGGACGAGGACACCCGGCGCAAGCCCGCCTACCACAACGGCACCGCCTGGGTGTGGCTGCTGCCCTCCTTCTGCGAGGCCCTGGCCCGGGCCTGGTCGTTCCAGCCCGAGGCGGTGGCCGCGGCCAAGGCCTACCTGGGCTCCCTGGACGGGCTGCTGGCGTCCGGCTGCGTGGGCCACCTGCCGGAGATCCTGGACGGGGACGCCCCGCACCGGCAGCGGGGCTGCGACGCCCAGGCCTGGAGCGCCACCGAGGCCCTGCGGGTGTGGCTGCTGCTCGACTAGCTCATGACGTATCAGAAGGCCCCTGGTCAGTGCCGCCCGCCCCGGGGCGGGGCCTGGACCTTGGCCGGGGCTTCGGGCGCCTTCCTGGCGGCATCAACCGCCACGGGCGCCGGGGCCGGAGCCGGGGCCGGGGCCGGGGCCGGGGCGCGGCGCGTCCTGGCCAGGACGATGGGGTTGGGCAAGGGCCTGGCGGGGTCCAGGGTGGCGCTCCAGTCCTCGCAGCCGTCCCGGGTGACGCGCAGCAGGTGGGTGCCGAGGAAGGGCACGGCCAAGTCGTCCAGGGGCGCCACCCCCATCCTCTGGCCGTCCAGGTAGACCGTGCCTCCCGGCGGATCCGTGCGCACCGCGAAATGGGCGATGCGGGGCACCAGGTGGATGGGGTCGGGCAAAATCCGGCTGGACCGGAGCACCCCATGCCAATCCTGGTAGCCCTTCAGGCGGAGCACCAGGCGCTGCGCCGCGGCGGCGGGCACGGCCAAGCCGTCGATGGGCGTCACCCCGGCCCGGCGGCCCTCCACGAAAGCCTCCGCCCCGGGAGGCACGGTGACGATGCGCACCGCGGCCGTGGCGGGTTCCAGCCGGATGACCGCCGGGAGCGGCGCGCCGCGGTCCAGGACGCGGGTCCACTCCATGCGGCCCGGGAGGCGCAGGACCAGCTCCTGGGCGCCTTCGCCCGGAACCTGCAGGTCCATCGGCGTGCGCCCCTTGGACGCTCCGTTCAGGAGGGCTTCGGCGCCGGGCGGGTCGGTCACCACGCGCAGGTGTGTACGGCGCCGGAACCAGGGCCACCTGCAGGGGCCCGGCGCCCGGACGCACCTGGATCTCCTGGGGCTGGTAGCCGTCCCGTTCCAGGCGCACGGAACCCCCGCCGGCCGGGAAGGTCACGGCGGACAGGATGGTCCGCCGATCTCCCGGCCGTCCAGGATCACTTTGGCTCCGTCGGGCGTGGAGACGATGTCCAGCGCAAAGGACGGCCCCGGTGCAGCCGGGCTGCCGCGCCCCCCAGGATGGCCGCGGCCAGGACCGCGCCGGCGGCCCACCAGGCCCAGGCGCGGCGCCGGCGGCGAAGCACGGGAACGGGGGGCGGCGGGAGCTGCTCCAGGGCCATGATCAGGGTGTCCTCGAGCCCAGGCTCGCCCAGGGTCGGCTCCGGCCTGGACGGCAGGATCGGCGTGGCTGCCGCGGCGGTCGCCTCGGCCGGGGGTGCCGCCGGCGCGGGCGGCGGCAGGATGAGGGTCACCTCGGCCCAGGGGGCGGCCGGCGCGGGAACCTCCGGAGACGGGGTGCCCAAGGCTTCGGTGGCCATGTCCCGGGGGCTCGGGGGACGGGTCCGGTGCGCTGCCGGTGTGGCCTGGGTCTCCAGGTTCCGTTCGCATCCGGCCGGTTCCGCCGCTCCGCCCTGGATCAGATGCGCCACCTCGGCGCCCGTGTCCCGGGCCACGGCGGCCAGCCACTCGGCCCGCGCCTCGGGGGGCAGGTCCACCGCATTGATGAGGTCGGTCACGAAGGCGGGCAGGTCCGGGTACCGGTCCTCGGGATTCTTGGCCAAGGCCCGCTGGAACACGGCGCGCACGGGTCCGGGCATGTCCGCCGGGAACAGGGGCGGTTCGTGGACGATCCGGTACAGGGTGGCGGCGATGGTGGGGCACTCGAACGGCAACTCGTTGGTGAGCATCTGGAACGCGATCACCGCGAACGCGTAGCGGTCCGCGGCGAAGCTCGGCTCGGCGCCGCCCAGGGCCTCGGGGGCCGTGTACGAGGGCGTGCCGATGAACTGGCCGGCCTGGGTGAGGCGGGTCCCTTCCCCGCGGGCGATGCCGAAATCCATGAGCTTGAGCCGCCCGTCGCGGCCCACCAGGATGTTGGCGGGCTTCACGTCCCGGTGGATGATCCCCTCCCGCTCCGCCGCCTGCAGCGCGCTCATGCCCTGGAGCAGCAGGAGGATCACGCTTGGGACCGGCAAGCCCTTGGGGATCAGGCCGGCCAGGTCCAGGCCGTCCACGTATTCCATGGCCAGGAACGGCCCGGCCTCGGGGTCCCGGCCCACGTCGTGGACGGTCACCACATTGGGATGGTTGAGCCGGGCGGAGATCTCCGCCTCCCGCTGGAAGCGCAGCAGGGTCAAATCGGGGTCGGCGCCGAACTCGCGCACCGTCTTGATGGCCAGGGGACGCTTCAGGAGCGGGTCGAAGGCCAGGTAGACGACGCCCATGGAGCCGCGGCCGAGCACGCGCTTGACCTTGGACCCGCCGATCTTCCTGGGCTCAAGCGCCATCGTGGATGGTCCCGGCCGGGTTGAATGTTCCCATCCCATCGTCTGGGGGCGATCCCGGCGGGACAAGTTTCGCTCGCGGCCGCGCGGGACGACGGCGACGCCCCTGGGGCGGAAAACCGCGCGATAACCTTTTTTACCCCGAACGAGGTGATGGCAACCATGTCCGACCCCAACCCCTTCCCGTTTGATGCCCCGGCTTTCCTGAAGGGCCATTGGCATGCGCCGGCCTCCCGTCCGAGGCAACCTCGCACTCCTGCCGGGTAAGCCTTCCACCACCAGTCGCCCGGCTGAACCCGAAGTGCAAGCGGAGATGAAAGCGGGCAAGCGGGTCAACGTCGATAATCCTCCCGAAGCGAGCTTCTACCGTGGAGAAATCGAAAGGGTCAGTCCTCCCCGCCTTGGGCTCGACCCATTCGAAATCCTTCCCTGCGTCAAAGGAATAAATGTGAATCCCCGCCTGGGCCACAGCGCGGGCGTGTTCGCTATCCCGCCAGCCTTCTGTCGATGGGTGCTACCCAGCACATCCCGGCGAAAGTGGGCTCGCCGTTGAGGAAGAGTGTAGGGGTTCCATTATGGAGTTTAACCGGCCACCAGCACAGCAGGCTGCAGAAAGGTCAGGTAGTCACATACA
>CAWFOJ010000204.1:0-6429 GCA_963816585.1 uncultured Holophagaceae bacterium
GGACGCGCAGAACCAGCCCTTGCCTGAGACGGCGCCGATCAGTTCCATCGAGAGCTACCGGCGCACGCTCCTCTTCCAGCAACTCGGCGATACGCCCGCGCAGATACGCGCACTGGGAGCGATGCGTTGCCATTTGTTGCTTGGTTCGGTTCGGCGTATTGCTGTCGCGCACCCGGCTGGCGCCCACGCCCACGAACATCTCCACGAAATCCGAGCCGGAGATGGAGAAGAACTGCACCTTGGCCTCGCCGGAGATGGCCCGGGCCAGCAGGGTCTTGCCGGTGCCCGGAGGGCCCATGAGCAGCACGCCCTTGGGGATCTTTCCGCCCAGCTTGACGAACTTGGCGGGATCCTTGAGGAACTCCACGATCTCCTGCAGTTCCTCCTTGGCCTCGTCACAGCCGGCCACGTCGGCGAAGGTGACCCGCCGGGCCGAGGTGTTCAGGCCCCGGGCCCGGGCCTTGCCGAAGCTCAAGGCCTTGTTGCCGCCCATCTGGGCCTGGCGCATGAAGACGAACCAGAGCACCACGAACACCAGCAGGGGGCCCCAGAACACCAGCATGTACATGAAGTTGTTCTCGCTGGGCTTGGCCGCCCGGAATTCGTCCAGCTGGCCTTCCTGCTTCCAGCTCAGGATGGACTTGCCCAGGTCCTGCATGGGGGGTGCGATGGTCTTGAAGCGGTCAAAAACCTCCCCTTTGGCGCCCTTGACCGGCGCCTTGTAGACTCCCTCCACGTCCTGCCCCGTAAGGGTCACGCTGCGGTATTTGCCTTCGACGCCCTCGGTGTAGAATGTGGAAAAAGGGATTTCATTGACTTTGGAGTTGGCGGGTATTTGCTTGAGCGCCAGCAGGACCAGCACGATGATCCCGATCCAGACCAGGGCGCTCTTCATCATTGAATTCAAGGTGCCTCCAGGGGCGACATACCCTTCCCGACCAGTTTAACCTGACCGGGCCAAGGGATTCTTAACTTTGCGCGCATTCTTTACCAGAAAAGTCGGATTTCCGGGCCAGGACCCAGGACCATAGTCTACCCTGGGCCGCAGCCGCCGGAGCCAGCACCCACCCTCCCCACTCCTTGGTTTTTTTCAGGCGTCCGATGCAAGTGGGGCATCATCCAGGCGGCCAGGTCCCGCAGCAGGTCCGGCTCCCGGGGCCAGGACTGGGCCCGGCAGGCCGCTTCCAGGGCCCAGCGCAGTTCCGGCTCCTCCCAGGGGCCGCCCAGAAGCAGGCCCGGGCCGGGCTCCCGGGCCAGGTCCCAGCGGGCGCCGCGCCAGGCTTCCACCTGCCGGTCCCGGAAGGCGGCCAGCTCCGCCACCTGGCGGTGGGTCTCCCAGAGGTGCTGGTCCAGGGCCGGGGCTTGTGCCCGCATGGGCTCCAGCAGCATGCGCCAGCGGTTGCGGGGGGTGAACGGGTCCTGGTTGGAGGCGTCCTCCAGCCAGGGGATGCGTTTCATGCGCAGGTAGGACCGCAACTCCTCCCGCCGCGCCTGGACCAGAGGCGACCAGCGCAGGCCCTGGCGCCGGGGCAGGGGCGTGAGGCAGCCGGCGCCGCCGCCCCGGGCCAGGCGCAGCAGGACGGTCTCCGTGTGGTCGTCCAGGGTGTGCCCGGTGGCCACCGCCTCGGCGCCTTCCGCCGCGGCCAGGCTGCGCAGCCAGGTCCAGCGCAGGTCCCTGGCGGCCGTCTCCAGGCCCAGGCTGGCCTCCTGGGCGCGGGCCCGCACGGCCAGGCTCGCCTCCACCAGGTCCAGGTCCGCGGCCCGGCAGAGCCCGCGCACCAGTTCCGCCTCCCGGTCCGCTTCCGGGCGCAGGCCGTGGTGGGCGTGGGCCACCACCAGTTCCAGGCCGAGGCTGCGCCGCGCCGCCCACAGGAACGCCAGCAGGGCCACCGAATCGCCACCGCCGGAGCAGGCCACCACCACCTTGGCGTCCCGGACGCCGTCGCCGCCGGTGCGCACCGCCTCCAGCCAGGTGGCCTCGAACCGGTTCATCGCAGCTTGCCCAGGAGGTCCAGCAGGGCCGGGGCGGCGGGCTTTTCGGTCCACAGGGCCTCGGCCCAGGGTGCCAGGACCAGGGAGCCCCAGTGCATGGCCCGGCCCACCACGCCGCGCCGGAAGGCCGGGTCGGAGATGCGGGTGGGGGGCAGGGCGGGATCGGCGGAGAACTGGGAGCCGAAGGCGTCGAACGCGGCCATGCGCTGGTCCCAGACGGGCGTGACGTCCACCACCAGGTCCGGGGCCCCGGGGTTCTCGCCGCCCATCCAGGCCACCGCCAGGGGGCGCCAGGGCTCGCCCGGGCACGGATAGTTGCGCAGCCCCGAATAGTAGGCCGCCTCCCGGACCAGGCGGAAGGCCCGCCGATGGTCCGGATGGCGGTCCTCGGGCGCCGGCAGCACCAGCACCCGGGGCCGCAGGGCCCGGACCTGGACCATCACCTTGATCCGGTTGGCCTCGCCCGTGTCGAAGCGGGCGTCCGGAAGGTCCAGGATGATCCGGCGCACCCCCAGGATGGCCGCCGCGGCCATGGCCTCGGCCTGGCGGGACTGGGGGGTGCCTCGGGTGCCCAGGTCCCCGGACGTGAGGTCCAGGATGGCCGCCTCCAGGCCGTTCCGGGCCGCCAGGGCCAGGATGCCGCCCACGTGCACCTCGGCGTCGTCCGGATGGGCGCCCACCACCAGCAGGTCCAGGTTCTCGCTCATGGGGTCTCCAGGAGGACCAGCCGGGCGCCGGGGATCAGGGCGGTTTCCATGCGGTCCAGGAGGGGTTCGTCCCGGAGCCAGTACAGCCCGGGCAGGACGCGTTCCTGGGGCCGGCCCAGGGGGAACAGGGCCTGGCGCAGGCGTTCCGGGTCCCGGCCCAGGGACTGGGCCGCCAGGTCCCGCCGCAGGCGCCGGTCCAGCCTGCCCAGGCGCAGTGCGGTGCGCTCCAGCTCCCGCTGGTAGGCCTGGGCCAGCTCCGGGCTCCACCGGGGGTCCGGGCGCAGGCCCGCGGCGGCCAGGGCCGCGCTGGGCAGCGGCGGGGGATCCGCCAGGAAGACCTCCCATGAGCCCCGGCGCAGGGGTTCCAGCTGCTCCGGCGCCAGGGCCGGGCCTTTGGGCAGGACGAACACCGACGGCCGGGGAATGATCCGGGGCGGCTCCAGTCCGAGGCGCTCCCAGAGGGGTTCGGCCAGGCGCCAGTAGGCCTGCTCCGCCGGGCCCAGCACCGCCGCGGCCAGGCCGGGCAGGAGCAGGGACTGCATGAGCGGGCGCAGTGCGGCGCCGGGGCTGAGCCAGTGTCCCTTGGGGCAGGGGGCGCCCGGTTCCAGGCGGCGGCGCAGCCCCCGGTCTGGATCCAGGGCGAACCAGGCGGCCTGGACCCGGGGATCCAGGGGCAGCGGGCACCCCTTCCCGCTCCAGCCGCTCCGCTTGGCGGATGAGCAGGCTTTCCAGCCCCAGGCCGCGCCAGCGCTCCAGCTCGCCCTGGATGGCCTGGCGCCGTCCGGGCTCGGTGGGGGAGAAGGGCGTGAGCCCCCGGTTCCAGAGAGGCTCCCCCAGGGCCAGGACATGGCCGCGCAGGGTGGGTTCCCGGGGTGTCGGCAGGGGCCCCCAAAGGGCTTCCGCCGCCGCCTGCTGCAGCCCGGTCCAGGGCAGCCAGCCGGCGGCGGTGGCCTCCGGGGCCTGGAACCGGAACCGGTGGCGCACCAGGCGCTCGCCCTGGAGGCCCACGGTGGTGGCCACCTCCAGGCGGTCGTGGTCCTCGTCCGCCAGCCAGTAGACGGCCCGCCCTCCCAGGCGCCGTGCTTGTGCAAGGGCCGCCAGAGCCTTCACCACGGACAGGGCCGGGGTCCATCCGGCCCCGATCTGCTGACCGGTCGCCACCAGGGGACAGGGCGAAGATGCCATGGGAAAAGCCTATCTATAATAGGCCCATGGCGTCACCTGCAATCGCTCCCTGGCTGCCCCCGGACCATCCGGACCTGGCCCGGCTGGCCATGGCGGCCGCCGACGCCGCCGGGGTCCCCACCCTGCGGGCCTGGCCGGAATTCCGCAAAGGCGGCGTGGGTTTCGGAGACCTGCCGCCGTTCCTGGCCTGGCGGGGCCGGGAGGACGGGCGCGACCACCTGGTGCTGGTGCAGCCCCGGGAGGTGGGCGCCCTGGTGCCCGGGGCCCGCACCGCCTCCCTGCCCTCAGGCTGGCTGGAGCAGCTGGACCTGGACAGCCTCGCCCGCCCCCTGGCGCGCCATCCGGACTTCCCCGCCGGAGCCTCGGTGCACCTGGTGCACCTGGCCGGCCCGGGCCGGGCTGAGGTGCGCACCTGGGGGGAGCCGGGGCCGGCGGCGGTGGAGGCGGTGCTGGAGCGGCTCACCGGGCTCAAGGGATGGCGTTTCTAGTGCAGGCCGGTGGGATTGGCGGAACCGTGCCGACCCACCCGGGCTGTTCCTCGTCAGCTCATGGAATGGGCCGGGAAGGTGGTTGCAGATCCCTGGCAGCCGGGGTGGGCCGAGATGCTTCCGCCATTACGATCGGCCTTCACTGGCCGGGGTCCGGTTCCCACACCGACCCTCGTTCGGGGGGCCTGGAAGGGAGCACCTCCGCCACTTCATAGCGCCCCAGGGCGCCGATGCCCCAGGGGTCCACCCGGCCACCCCGGCCCCAGAGGAGGAACCCGGCCTTCTCCGCCAGGCGGACGGAAGGCCGGTTGTCCTCCCGGACCATGTACCACAGGGTCCTGCCCTGGCACTCGGGGCGCCGGAACGCTTCCCCCAGGGCGGCCAGGCCCAGGCCGCGCCCGCGCCAGCCGGGATCGGTCCAGAGGCCGCCGGCCTGGAGGTCCCGGGCGGCCATGAACGGGAACCGGTAGTGGGCGGGGAAGATGCAGGTGCGGTGGACCAGCCTGGGGCCCGCCAGCACCAGCACCAGGAAGTAGTCCCGGCTGGCGAACACGCCCAGGAAATGGAACAGGGACCAGATGCCGAAGGGGACCAGGGGCAGGTCCCGGCGCACCGGCCGGCCCGGGGTCGGGCGCCAGATCACCACCCGCAGCCCGTCCCCCAGGTCCGGGCCGGGTGCCCCCGAGGCCATTCGTTTCTTGAAGTAAAAGTAGTCCATGGTTCCAATTCCGGGGCGGGTTGACGGCTCCCGACTATACCCTCTTTTTTCCACCTGTGCTAACGTCGTGGCCACGGTTTCGCCCCCGCCGGCAGACGGCGGGATCCTTGACACGACCACCATGAGGAGCGCCCGGGCCATGCGATTCGAAGGCAAGTGCATCCAATGTTCCCTGCTGGAAGGCGGTATCGCCGAGCTGCGCATCGACCTGCGGGAGGATTCGGTCAACAAGCTCAACCGGGCCGCCCTGGCGGAGCTCCAGGAGGCGGTGGAGCTGCTCCAGGCGGAGCCGGGGGTGCGGGGGCTCCTGGTCGCCAGCGGCAAGGATTCCTTCGTGGTGGGCGCGGACGTCACGGAATTCCCGGGGTACTTTCAGGAATTCCCAGGAGCAGCTCCGGGACTGGCTGCTGGGGGTGGACCGGGTGTTCAACGCCATCGAGGACTTCCCGTTCCCCACCGTGGCCGCCATCAACGGCTACGCGTTCGGCGGCGGGCTGGAGCTGGCGCTCGCCGCCGGCTACCGGGTCATGGCCCGGGACACCCGCATCGGCGTGCCCGAGACCAAGCTGGGGCTGTTCCCGGGCTGGGGCGGAACCGTGCGCCTTGCGCGCCTGGCCGGGGCGGACAACGCCATCGAATGGATCGCCGGAGGCGAGCAGCATCCGGCCGACGCCGCCTTCAGGCTGGGCATCGTGGACGCGGTGGTGGCGCCGGACCTGGTGCGGGAAGCGGCCCTGGACCTGCTTGGCCAGGCCCTGGCCGGGCGCCGGGACTGGCGGGCCCGGCACCTGCGGCGCGTGTTTCGCCACTCTCCGCGGCCCCGATCCGGGTTCCGCCGCGTAGGCCTCACCGCCAATCCGAAACGCTGGAGGTACCCGTGCGTTATCCGTCCATTCAAACCCTGCAGCAGATCCCGGACGTCGACCTGGCCGGCGCGCGGCAGCTGCGGGCCGAGCTCACCGCCACCAGGCGCGAGGACATCTTCGGCGTCTCCGAGGATGCCCGCCGCTACGATGCCCAGTGTTATCACCGCCCGCCGATCCATTTGCTGAAGCTGTACGCAGCCAATGAGATCATGCGCGGACACGGCGTCGAGGGCGCAGCCCTGGACCCGCCCGATGCGTTCTCTAACTGCCAGACGCCCCGGGTTTCGCTTGATTACATTAACCAGGGTGATTCATACACCCCGACGCTGGTGCGGCTGGTCCGGGATGGTCAGGTTTCCTACCGTGTGACCGACTGGGGCACCATTGCCGAGCGCTACATCGACTGAGCGAAGGAGCCAACATGAGGAATCTGAACGACGCCATCCAGAAGATCAATCACCGGCTGCGTTTCC
>CAWFOJ010000205.1:0-4824 GCA_963816585.1 uncultured Holophagaceae bacterium
GCCTCCTCCCCGCGCGAGCGCTTCACGTAGGTGTCGATCCAGCGGTTGGCGGCGGGGCGGATCAGGGAGCTGTGGATCACCAGGGTCTCGAAGTCGCCCTTGCCCACCCGCTGCTGCAGCTGGCGCATGGCCGGGCTCTCCACGTAGAAGACGCCCATGGAGTCGCCCCGGGCCAGCAGGTCCTGGGTGGCCGGGTCCAGGCGCGGCTGCCAGTGCAGGGGCTCCGGGGCCCGCTCCCCCAGCTCCCCCAGGGCGTCCCGCACCACCGCCAGGCTGCGGTTGCCCAGCAGGTCGATCTTCACCAGGCCGTAGTCCTCGATCCCGTCCTTGTCCCAGGCGGTGATGGAGACCCCCTCCTTGGCCGGGGCGGGCTGGAAGGGCACGTGGTGCCACAGGGGGCCCGGGGTGATCACGGTGCCCCCGGGATGCACCGAGAGCTGGTGGAAGTGCCCCTCCAGGGCCTGGGCCTGGGCCAGGATGCCGGCCCAGGCGGGGTGGTCCTGGATGCCCTGCAGGCCCTCGTCCCAGCCCCGGACGTAGCGGGCCAGGACCTTGAGCTCCGCCTCGGGCCGGCCGTAAGCCAGGGCCACGTCGCGCAGGGCGCCCCGGGCCTGGAAGAACACGTGGTTGGCCACCATGGCCACCCGCTCCCGGCCGTAGCGCCGGAACACCGAGGCGATCACCTCGTCCCGCTCGTCCCAGGCGAAGTCCACGTCCAGGTCCGGGGGATCGGCGCGGGCGTCGGACAGGAAGCGCTCGAACATGAGGTTGGCGGCGATGGGATCCACGTTGGTGATGCCCAGCAGGTAGCTGACGATGGAGGCGGCGCCGCTGCCCCGCCCGCAGGTGCGGGTGGCCCTGGCCTCCCGCACCAGGTCGTGGACGGTGAGGAAGTAGCCGGCGAAGCGCTTGCGCCGGATCAGGTCCAGCTCCTGCTCCACCCGGGCCCGGTGGTTGGGGGTGACCTGGGGGTAGCGCCGGGGCAGGCCCTCCCGCACCCGGGCGCGCAGTTCCTCGTCCAGGTCCAGGTCGGCGGGGCCCAGGGGGCGGGGCATCACCCAGTCCCCCCAGTGCATGCGCCAGGCGCCCGCCGCTTCCAAAATGGCCCCGGTGGCCCGGGCCGCCTCCGGCTCGGCCCAGGGGAAGCGGGCCTCCCATTCCCGGCGCGGCACCGCCGCGTCCCGGGGGTCCCACAGGGGCCCGGTGCGGGTGACGGTGCTCTGGGTGGCCATGGCCCGCTTGAGCCGGTGCAGTTCCAGTCCCGCCTCCCGTCGGAAGCGCAGCACCTGGGGCGCCGCCACCGGCAGGCCCCCCTCCAGGGCCCGGGCCGCCTCCCCCTGGTTGCGCCCGTGGGCCAGGAGGGCGGGGGCGAATCCCTCCCGGGCCAGGTACTCCTGCCCCTCCAGGGTCTCGGCCAGGAGCGCGCAGTCCTGGGGCGGATCACCCTCCCGGCCGTGGGCCTGGTCGGTGAGCAGCCGGCACAGCTCCGCGTAGCCCCGGTTGGAGTGGGGCAGGGCGCCGAAGCCCATGCCCCGCCAGGTGAACCGGCAGCCCAGCAGGGGCTGCAGCCCCGCCGACCGGCAGGCCTCCCGCAGGCGGGGCCAGCCGTGCAGCCCCGGATCCCAGGCGGCCACCTGCTCGTAGCCCAGGCGCAGGGCCAGCTGGGCCACCATTTCCGCGGTGTAGACGCCTTCGCCCGGAGCGAAGTCGGTGACGGCCAGGAGGAAGGGCATGCGGGGGAGCTCCGATCCTCAAAGGGTACCGTAAAAAAAGCGAAAATCAAGATTCGGCTGCCTTTGGAGTGGTCGCTCCAGACCTCCTCCTGGCCGCCTGAAGGTCCGTGGAGCGTGGGGGGTTTGGTCTTGTGTTAGTCGTGCCCAAGCGCTTCCGGCACATGGGCAAGGCCCAGGAACCGTACGGCCAGATCCCCGAACCGGCGGCTGTAAGGCCGGTCCACGTCATGGGCGATCAGCCAGTTGAGCCCGTCCGGATAGAGCCTCCTGAAGACCTTGAAGTTGGCCGGATCGAAAGCGTCCGCCTTCCACTTGGCCTCGATGGCGGTGGGAGCCTCCGGCTTCCTGGCCAGCACGAAATCCACTTCGTGCCGGTCCTTGTCCCGCCAGTAATGGAGGGGCCGGTCCTGAAGGCTGGCCGCCAGTTCGTTCAATACAAGGTGTTCCCAGAGCAAGCCCAGGTCCTCTTCCCGGAGGCGATCCCACCCCCGGTAATGGCAGACGAACCCGGTATCGAAACCGTAGACCTTGGGTGCCTGGACCAGTTCACGGCCCTTGGAGCCGTGGAACGGGCGAAGAATCTGGACCACCATGGTTTTTTCCAGGATCGCCAGGTAGGTGCTGACGGTGGTGCGGGAAATCCCGCAAGGGGCGGCGAAGGACGATGCTTCGAAAATGCCGCCGCTTTGGATGAAAGCCAGCTCCATCAGCTTCTGGAATCCGGCACGGCGTTCCAGCCGGAACAATTCCTGGAGATCCTTGGCCCAGTAGCCATCAAACCACTCCTGGTAATCGGCTTCGGGCCATTCGGGGGCCAGGAAGAAGGGCGGCAGGCCGCCGCGGTGCATCCGGAACCTCAAGTTCGCCTTGCCGAAATCCTCCAGGTCGGCCCGGACCATCGGGGTGAGGCGCAGGGTGCGTTTGCGGCCCGCCAGCGTGTCCCGGAATTTGGCGGAGGCGCCGAGCGTGCTGCTGCCGGTGGCGAGGATCCGCGCTTCCGGATAGTGATCTGCGGCGACCTTGAGCAGTTCCGAGGGGTGGTCCAGGCGATGGATCTCGTCCAGGACGATCCGCCGGCCTTTGAGGTCGTCCAGAAACCCCTCGGGATCCTGCATCATTTGGCGGACCCGGGGCCTTTCGCAGTCGAAATACTCGATCGCCGGGAGGCCTTGGCACAGGGTGGTCTTGCCGCTCCTCCGGACTCCCGCCAGCCACAGGATGGATTTCGATTCCCAGGCGCGCTCGATTCGGGACTCCCAGTGGCTTCGATGGATCATAACGGGCATGCTAGAGCCTGGCCCGACCAAATACAACTACTTTGTCGTTTAGTCTGACTATATGCAAGCATAGTCGCATTTGGTCGGGCCACCTTCTGCCCCGGACCGCCGGGCAGAGTAGCATGGGGCCTGTCTACAGGAGGAACCATGCGGATCCTGGTGGTGGGCGCCGGCGCCATCGGCGGCTATTTCGGCGGACGGCTGCTGGCCGCCGGGCGGGACGTCACCTTCCTGGTGCGTCCGGAGCGGGCGGCGCGCCTGGCCGCGGACGGGCTGCGCATCCGCAGCGGCTTCGGCGACCTGGACCTGCCGGCGCCCCCCACGGTGGTGGCTGGCGCCCTGAAGCGGCCCTTCGACCTGGTGCTGCTCGCCTGCAAGACCTACGACCTGGACGGGGCCATGGACGCCTGCGCCCCGGGGGCGGGGCCGGGCACCCTGGTGCTGCCCCTGCTCAACGGCATGGCCCACTTCGACGCCCTGGACCGGCGCTTCGGGCCTGGGCGGGTGCTGGGGGGACTGTGCCTGATCTCCTCGGTGCAGGACCCGGAGGGCCGGATCCTGCACCGCAACCGCATGCATGGCCTGGTGTACGGGGACCGGGGCGGCGTTGGCGCGGACCGCGTGGAAGCGGTGGACGCGGCCCTGGGCGGTGCCGGCTTCGAGGCGCGGCGCAGCGGCGAGATCATCCAGGAGCTGTGGGAGAAGTGGGTGTTCATCGCCGCCACCGCCGGACTCACCTGCCTCATGCGCGGCACCGTGGGGGACGTGGTGGCCGCCGGGGGCGCCGGCTTCGCGGCGGCGCTCCTGGACGAGTGCGCGGCGGTGGCAGCCGGCCAGGGCTTCCCGCCCCGGGCCGCGGCCCTGGAGCGCATGCGCGGCATCCTCACCGAGCCCGGGTCGGCGGTGGTGGCGTCCATGCTGGACGACCTGGAGCGGGGCCGGCGCCTGGAGGCCGGGCCGGTCATCGGCGATCTGCTGCGCCGGGGAAGGGAGCGGGGCGGGGCCTGGCCATTGCTGGAACTGGCGCATCTGCACTTGCAGGCCTTCCAGGCGCGGCGGGAGCGGAATCCCTGATCCCGGCGCGCCCACCCGGGCAGCACCGGCTGCGCCGGAAAGCGCTTGCGCAGCCGGGCCAGGGCCGGCTCCAGGGCCCCCAGCTTGCGCGTCAGCGGCGCCTCGAACAGCCCCCTCGGCCTGCCCAGTCCCCAGGCCAGGTGCAGTTCCAGGCGGTGCACCAGGATGCGCCGCAGGGCGCCCTGGCGGAAGCCGGCCTCCACCAGCCGGGCCAGGAGCACGGGCGGCTCCGCCAGGGCGGTCTCGGGGGCCTGCCAGCGGTGGGCCTGGCCGTCCACGTCCCACCAGCGCAGGGTGAGCCGGCGGGGGGAGCGGCCGTCGTTCCAGAAACGCTCCAGGCACCAGATGGCCAGAGGCACCTCCTCGGGCAGGCAGGGGGGCTCCAGGCGCCAGGGATGGCGGGATTCCCCCGCAGGGTCGGCGAGCATGGGCAGGCGCGGGCGGTCCTCGCCCCGGGCCCGGGTGCGGGTCTTCGATGGTCCACAGCGGGTTGCCCGAATCCAGGCAGGAGCCCACGAAGTCCGGCCCCGCCGCTTCGATGAGCATTTTCATTTCGCGGGCCTGCAGGTCGCCGGCGTGGTTTTCGACGGCCACTTTGAGCCCGGCATCCACCACGCGCGAGCGCACATTGCGCAGCACCTTCACGGTGTTTTCGATGTGGGCCTCTAACGGGACGGCGCCCGCGCGGTCCGCGGAGCTTCCCAGCACGCAGCGCACAATCTTCGACCCCACCGTGTGCG
>CAWFOJ010000206.1:0-10290 GCA_963816585.1 uncultured Holophagaceae bacterium
GCAGAGTCGCCTCGCTGTGCCGCGCGGGCGGCTTGGTCTTCTTGGCCAGCGTCTTCAGAGTAATGCATCCAGCCGCTGGCCCTCGGCCAGGGGTGGCAGCACGGCTCGCTCGTCCTCGTCGCCTCCTTCTTCTTGCCCCTTTTCGCGCCTGCCTTGTCCTCCGCGTCTTCTCCACCAAAGCCAGCCACCTCCTGCCACCCAGCCACCAGGCGAATCTTCCCCCGTGCCAAAAGCGGTCGGGCAGCGGGGGCGCAACCGTGAGCAGCGGCGCCTCCTCCCCACTCGCAGTGCCGGACTTGTCGTCGCGTTTGTCGTTTGCAAGAATCGCAGGTTCATTCCCCTGCCCCACTCTCACCATACCGCCACCAGCTGCTTGCCGAAGAAGCCGGAGCCGCCGCCCATGAACAGGCCGTTGTCGACGATGGTCGGGTTCCAGGCCTTGTTGGCGAACATGCCCAGGAAGATGATGCCCGATGAAGCCGCCCACGCCGTGCACGCCCCAGACGTCGAGCGCGTCGTCCCAGCCCAGCTTGTTCTTCGCGGCGACTGCGTAGTAGCAGACGACGCCGGCGAGGATGCCGATGAGCGCCGCGGTCGCGGGGGAGACGTAGCCCGCGGCCGGGGTGATGGTGGCCAGGCCGGCGACGGCGCCGGTGAGCAGGCCGAGGAACTTGGGCTGCTTGGCGTTGATCCACTCCACGACCAGCCATGCGACGGCGGCGAAGGAGGCGGCGATGTCGGTGTTGATGAAGGCCGGAGGTGGTCACCGAGTCGACCTGGAACTCGCTGCCGGCGTTGAAGCCGTACCAGCCGAACCACAGCAGGCCGGTGCCCAGGGCGACCAGGGGGATGCTGTGCGGCGTGGCTCTCGATGCCTTGCGCTTGCCGACGTAAAGCACCGAGGCCAGGGCGGCCAGAGCCGGCGGTGTTGTGGACGACGATGCCGCCGGCGAAGTCGAGCACGCCCCACTGGGCCAGCAGGCCGCCGGGGCGCCAGACCATGTGGCAGAACGGGAAGTAGACGAAGATCAGCCAGGCGGTGAGGAACCACATGTAGGCCTTGAAGGTCACCCGGTTGGCGAAGGCGCCGGTGATCAGGGCCGGGGTGATGATGGCGAACATCATCTGGTAGGCCACGTGCACGAAGGTGGGGATGCCCAGCGCCGCGTCCCCCTGGTACAAGGTGTGCAGGTCGATGCCGCGCATGAAGGCGTGGGCGAAGGGATCGCCGATGATGCCGCCCAGGGACGGGCCGAAGCACATGGAGTAGCCGAAGGCGCACCAGAACACGGTGGTCCAGCCCATGGACACGAAGCTCTGGATCATGATGCCCAGCACGTTGCTGGCGGTGCACCAGGCCACCGTAGAAGAAGGCCAGCCCCGGGGTCATGAGCATGACCAGGCTGGCGCACAGGACCATGAACCCCGTGTTGCCGGTGTTGATCTGGGGCAGCATCGCTCGCTCCTTGGGGAGGGTCCCTGGCCGGGAGGGACCCGGTTCAGGCGTCCGGATCCGGCTTCAGGCGGTAGCCGATGCCCAGCTCGGTGAGCAGGAACCTGGGCCGGGTGGGGTCCGGCTCCAGCTTCTTGCGCAGGCTGCGCATGTACACCCGCACGTAGGCCGGGTGGGCCCCGGTGGTGTCGCCCCAGACCTCCTGGAGCAGGTGCCCGTTGGTGACCACCTGGCCGGCGTGGCGCACCAGCACCCCCAGCAGGTCGAACTCGTTCTTGGTGAGCCGCACCGGCTTTTTGTCCAGGGTCACTTCCCGGCTGGCGAAGTCCATGCGCAGCCCCCCCAGCTCCACCACCGCCGGGGGCGGGCCGGACACCTCGGCGGAATGGCGCAGGGCCACCCGGATCCGGGCCAGCAGCTCGCTGGAGCCGAAGGGCTTGGTGACGTAGTCGTCCACCCCCATGTCCAGGGCCAGGACCTTGTCCTCCTCCCGGCCCCGGGCGCTCACCACGATGATGGGCACCCGGCTGGTGGCCCGCAGGTCCCGGGCCAGGCTGAGGCCGTCCCCGTCCGGCAGTCCCAGGTCCAGGAGCAGCACGTCCGGCGCCAGCTTGTGGGCCTTGGCCCGGCCCTCCTCCCAGGTGGTGGCCTCCTCGACCCCGTAGCCGTGGGAGCGCAGGGTCGTGCTCAGGTACTGCCGCAGGTAGGGGTCATCTTCGATGACCAGGATGAGGGGATGGTCAGGATTCATGGGCAGCACCTGGAAGGTCGGACGCGAGGTCAGGATTCAGCTGGGACAGGACGGCCCCCGGGTCGCCGTTCTCCAGAGGCAGGGAGATGGTCAACCGGGCGCCGCCGCCGGGCTGGTTGCCGGCGGTGACGGTGCCCCCGTGGGCCTCGGCGATGGCCCGGCAGATGGCCAGCCCCAGGCCCGCCCCCGGGGCCAGGGCGCCCCCGGTGCCCCGGTACAGCTTTTCGAAGATGAGTTCCTCCTCCCCGGGCGGGATGCCGGGGCCCTCGTCCTCCACCTGGAGGCGGAAGGCCCCGTCCTGCACCGCCCCGTGGATGCGGATGGCGCTGCCCGGGGGGCTGAACTTGAGGGCATTGTCCAGGAGGTTCACCAGGGCCTGGTCCAGGAGCACCGGGTCCACGTGCACCCACTGCTCCGGCAGGTCCACCGACAGGGGCCGGGACCCCATCTGCTCCTCCATGTGGCTGATGGCCGCCTCCACGATCTCCTCCACCGCCACCCAGTCCTTCTTCACCTGCACCTGCCCCGACTCCAGCTTGGTGATGTCCAGCAGGTTGTTCACCATGCGCAGCAGCCGGCGGGATTCATGGTGGATGGCGTTGAGCAGGACCTTCTGGTCCCCGGGGGCCGTGTTGGGGCCCGGGTCCAGCAGGGTGGTGATGGCGCCGGTGATGGACCCGAGGGGGGTCTTCAGGTCGTGGGAGAGGCTGCTGAGGAGGGTCGCCCGCAGCTGGGCGTGCTCGGCCCGGATCCGGGCCTGGGTGCGCTCCTCGGCCAGGCTGGCCCGCTCCAGGGCCAGGGACACCTGGGAGGCCAGGGGCACCAGCAGGCTCATGCGGTCCGGCGGCAGGGACACCGCCTCGGGCCGGGGCTGCACCGCCAGCACCCCCACGGTCCGCTCCAGGCCGGCCAGGGGCAGCATGAACCATCGGGACTGGGGGCTGGTCTCGGTCCCCTGCCCCACCGGCGCGCCCAGCTTCAAGGCCTGCCGGGCCAGCGCCAGGTCGGGCTGGGTGAACGGGGCGTCCGGCCCGTTGCCGTCCGCCAGGTCGCCTTTGGGCGTGCAGAGCAGGACCGCCAGGGGCACCTCCAGCTCCCGCCGGAGGTACTCCTCCACCCGGTGCTGGATGGCTTCCGGCGACCCCCCTTCGGCCAGCACCTGCCCCAGCCGGAACAGGGCCCGGCTGTGGCGCTCCCGCTCCTGGGCCAGGGTGGTCTGGGAGCGGATGCGCTCGGCCAGGCCGAGGATCACCCAGCCCACCCCGAACATCAGCCCGAACGTGCCGATGTGCTGGAAGTCCGTCACCACGAAGGTGTAGCGTGGCTCGATGAAGCAGAAGTCCAGGGTCAGGATGGCGGCCACCGAGGCGATGAAGGTGGTCCAGCGTCCGAACTGGGTGGCGGCCACGGTGATGCACAGCATGTAGAGCATGATCACGTCGGCCACGCCCAGGTAGTGGTAGACCACGAACCCCACTCCGGTGGCCAGGAGCACGATGAACAGGGCCAGGCCCAGGTGGCCCCAGTCCATGGATTCCGGCCAGGCCTTGAGGCGTGGATCCGAATGTTCCGGGAGCGGGTTCACCATCTGGATCACCAGGCCCAGGTCCCGGGGGTTCAGGGGCTCCGGATGGGCGCCCTTGGGCTGCCCCAGCCAGCGGGAGCGCCCGGCGCTGTCCAGGACCAGGTCCGTGACCCGGTGGGCCTTGGCCAAGGCCAGGAGTTCCCGCCCCGGGGGACGCTCGGCGGGCTGGAAGCACACCAGGTCCGCCCCCAGTTCCTCCGCAAGGCACAGATTGGCCCCCAGGCGGCTCAGTTCCTGGCGGGTATAGAGGGTCCGCTGGGAGGCGTCCAGATACACGGCCAGCCAAACAGCACCCTGGGCCGCGGCCATCCGGGCGGTTTCCCGGATCAGCCCGGCGGAGGCCAGGCGCCCGTCCACCGGCACC
This sequence comes from uncultured Holophagaceae bacterium, assembly GCA_963816585.1. Taxonomy (GTDB): domain Bacteria; phylum Acidobacteriota; class Holophagae; order Holophagales; family Holophagaceae; genus Mesoterricola. The sequence continues at coordinate 4,154 of CAWFOJ010000206.1, forward strand.
ATGAACCGCGGCTCCCAGCCCCCCGCCCCCGCCCCTGCGGCCGCGGCGGGAACCGGGGAAGCATGGCCTGGGCGGTTGGGCATGGCGGCGTCTCTACAGGAACTTGGGGCGGTGGGATGCCTTCATTGTAACCACTCTGTTGGCTCGCCCCAGGCCGCCCCCGGCGCTCCCTGCTTCCGGGTCAGTGCACGAACGTGCCGCCGACGAACCGCAGATCCTGGATGACGCCCCGGGTGTCCCGGTACAGCACGTGGCGGACCCCGCCGTGCACCAGCTGCACCGGATCCCCGGCGGCCGCGGCCGCCCCCGTGGCGTCCCCCAGGTTCAGGGCCCGGCTCTGCCATTCCCGCCCGGCCCACAGATCCTGGATGACGCCCGCATGGTCCCGGTAGACCACGTGGAAGACGCCCTCCCATTCCACTCCGCTGGGATCCCCGGCGGCGGCGGGGGCCGTGGTGCGGCCACCGTTGTTCAGCTGGTCCGCGTGCCACCGGTCCTTTTCCCGGTAGCGGTCGGACCACAGGTCCTGGATGTTGCCCCCGGTGTCCCGGTAAGTGAAAGGCCCCTGGGGAGCGTAGCGCCGGGTGCGCCGGGTGGGGGTGGCGGCCGGGTCGCCCGCCGCCGGCGGCGCCTGGGTGGCGCCTCCGCGGTTCAGGAGGTTGCGCCCGCAGGTGAGGTTCCCCTGGGCATCCCTCAGGATGGCCGGGAAGGTTCGCCATTCGGCAAAATAGTCACTGAAAAGGCAAGGCTTGCCCACAATCGCCGGGCCCGCGGCAAGGGGGCCGGCCAGGCCCAGGCAGGCCAGGATGGGAAGGGAAAGACGTAGCATCGGAATCTCCAAAAAAGAACACCCGGCCCCAGGCAGGCCTCGGGCCGCGAAAACCCCGTGGGCGAAGGGCCGCCCCGGGTTCCAAAAAAAAAACGGTGCTAGCCCGGCGGACGGAGCAGCTCGTTCCAGATCAGAGCGCCGGCCCCCAGGATGGCCGCGTCGGTGCCCCGCACCCCCGAGGGGAGCAGGGGGATCCTGCCCTTGAAGGCGTCCGGCAGGTTCTCGTCCATGGCCTTGCGGGTGGGCTTGAAGATCAGGTCGCCGGCCCCCGCCAGGCCCCCGAACAGGATGATCGCCTCCGGGCGGGTGAACAGCACCATGTCCGCCAGCTTGGCGCCCAGGATCCGGCCGGTGACCTCGAAGGCCTCCAGGGCCAGGGCGTCACCCTTCTCCGCTTCCTGGAACAGCACGAGGGACGTCAAGCCGTTGCACGGGATGGCCCGCAGCGGGGAGGGGGCACGGCGGACGGCCATGAGTTCCAGGGCGGTGCGCACGATGCCCGTGGCGGAGGCATAGGTTTCCAGGCAGCCGCACAGGCCGCAGCCGCATTCCCGCCCGGAATGGGCGGTCACCGGCAGGTGGCCCAGTTCGCCCGCCAACCCGTCGGCGCCGTACACCAGCTGGCCGTTCACCACCACGCCGCCGCCCACCCCGGTGCCCAGGGTGATGGCGATGAAATCCCGCATGCCCCGGCCCGCGCCGAACAGCAGTTCGCCGATGGCCACGGCGTTGGCGTCGTTGGTGGCGGCCACGGGCAGCTGGTAATGCCGGGCCAGCTCCGCCTTCAAATCCACGAAGGGCCACTTCAGGTTGGCCGGGCGCTCGATGGTGCCGGTGTAGTAGTTGGTGTTGGGAGCGGCGACGCCGATGCCCGCCAGGGCGTGATCCGGTTCCAGGGTGGCCAGGAGCGCCTGGGCGCCCTCGTGCAGCCGGCGGAAGAACGTTTCCACCGGCAGGTGGGAATCGGTGGCGATGACCCCGGAGCCCACGCACCGGCCCGACCGGTCCACGTACCCGAAGGCCGTCTTGGTGCCGCCGATGTCGACCCCCAGCACCCATTCCCTCGAGGTGTCCATGGCGTTCCCCTCCGCTCCCATCATAGACGTCCCGGCGCCCCCGGCCGCAGGTGGCCCGCCGACCCGTACCAGGCGACGTAACCGTAGCACAGGATGGGCAGCAGGAAGGCCACGCGCAGCCCCTGCAGGTCGGCCAGGACGCCCTGGGCCAGGGGCACCAGGGCACCGCCCACCACGGCCATGCAGAGGATGCCCGAGGCTTCGCCCATGTTGTCTCCCAGGCCCCGGATGGCGAGGGTGAAGATGGTGGGGAACATGATGGAGTTGCACAAGCCCACGGCCAGGATGGCCCACAGGGACACCCAGCCGCCGGCGAGCAGGCTCGCGCACACCATGGCGGCGGCGGCGATGGCGTTGGCGGCCAGCGCCCTGCCCGGGGCCACCCGGCGCATCACCGCGGAGCCCAGGAACCGGCCCACCATGGCGCCGCCCCAGTAGAACGCCACGTAGCGGGCCGCCCCGGCCAGGGTGACGCCGGGCAGGGCCAGCCGGTGCAGGTAGCTCACCAGGAAGCTGCCGATGCCCACCTCCGCCCCCACATACAGGAAGATGCCCACCGCGCCCAGCACCAGGGGCCTGTGCCGCCAGGGGCGGTCCTGGGCGCCGGGCGCCCGGGTGCCGGCGCCGGCCTCCGTGCCGGGGGCGGTGGCCAGGGCCGGCTGGGGGAACCGGAACAGGGCCGTGAACACGGCCAGGCCCGCCAGAACCGCCGCCAGGATCACGTAGGGCAGCCGCACCGCCGCCGCCTCGGCGCCGCCCGGGGCCCGGCCCCCGGTCCGGGCCAGGATCAGGGCGGAGCCGAACAGGGGCGCCAGGGTGGTGCCCAGGGAATTGAACCCCTGGGTGAGGGTCAGGCGGCTGGAGGAGGTTTCCGGCCTGCCCAGGATGGCCACGTACGGATTGGCCGCCACCTGCAGGAGGGTCACGCCCGCCGCCAGAAGGAACAGGGCCAGGAGGAACATGGGGTAGCTGCGGGCGCCCGCGGCGGGGAGAAAGAGCAGGCATCCGCAGGCCATGGCGCCCAGCCCGCAGACCATGCCCCGCTGGTAGCCGAGGCGATCGACCAGCCACCCGGACGGAAGGGAGACCAGGAAATAAGCGGAGAAAAAGCTCAGTTGGATGAACATGGCCTGGGTGTAGTTCAGGCGGAAGACGGCCTTGAGGTGCGGCACCAGGATGTCGTTCAGACACGTGATGAAGCCGAAGATGAAATAAAGGGAGCCCAGCACCCCAAGGGCGGCGAAGGGAGATCCCGCAGGCCGCGCCACCCGCCGCGATTCCTGCTTCATGGGAAAGGCCTGCTCTTCATGGTCCAGTTCCGCCGCGTTTTCCATGAAACGCTCCTCCATCTTTAATAACAATTAAAAATAGTTATTTATAAATTGATACAGAATTTAAAACCGGGACCCGTGACGGCCCGTTGAGTATATCCATAACCAAGGCTTTGCCGCCATGGCCGGAATCTTTGCCGGAGGCCCAGTTTTTTTTGGCACTCCCCCAGCCCCCCCGGCATCAGACCATGATCACGCGTTCCAGGACTTCATCCTGTTCCGCCATCTGCCTTTGCGGGGTGCTCCATGCCTTTCCACAGGCCTCTGCCATGGTGCCTTTTTTTCATCCTTCCCGCCGCGTTCCTCCCGGCCGCGGATCCCGGCCCAGTCCCGGCCAAGGCCCCGGAAACCGAGGTCCTGGCCCGGGAGCTGCACAGCCGCCTGGCCGGCCTGGCCCCGGGGCCGGACTGCGACTTGGAGGTGAAGGACGTGCTCCGGGATCCGGACGGCAGCCGCCATGTGCGCCTGCAGCAGCGCTACCGCGGGCTGCGGGTCTGGGGTGGACAGGCGATCCTGCACCTGGACCCCCGGGGCGTGGAAGGCCCGCCCACGGATGCCCTGGTGCGCGGCATCCAGGTGGACACCCACCCCAACCTGGGCCCTTCCGAAGCCCTGGCCATCACCAACCAGGATGGGGCGCCCCACGGCTCCTACAACCGGTCGCCCACCACGGAGCTGGTGGTCTACCCGGCCTCGGCGCTGGAGCGGGCCGAAGGCTCCCGGGGTGGCGACAACGCCCGGGACTTCGCGCCCCGGGTCACCCGCCACCACCTGGCCTACCACATCCACACGGAGCTGCAGAACGGCGCCCCGGAGACCCGCCGGGACGACTTCCTGGTGGACGCCCACACCGGTGCCGTCCTCAAGCGCTGGTCCACCCTGTTCACCCTGAAGGGACGGGGAAAGCCCGCCACCACCATGGGCAAGTCCCAGTACAGCGGCGAGGTGCGGCTGGGGAGCCTGTCCATGGACTGCGGCTACGTCATGTCCGACCCCACCCGGGGCTATATCTCCACCCGGGACCTGGCGGGGGGCACCTTCGGGCACGGGGTTCTCTACGTGAGCCAGACCGGCCTGTGGGGCGACGGCCAGAACTACGACCCCAGCCGGGGCACCAGGTCCGAGAACGGCCAGACCGCGGCGGTGGACGCCCAGGTACGGCCTGCAGACCACCTGGGACTTCTACGGGAGAGTCCTCCAGCGCGACGGCATCGACGGCACCGGCCGCACCGTCTACAACCTGGTGCACTACGCCACCACGTACGACAACGCCTTCTGGGACGACCAATGTTTCTGCATGACCTATGGCGACGGGGAGATGTACAAGACCCTCACGGCCCTGGACGTGGTGGGCCACGAGGTATCCCACGGGCTCTGCCATGCCACCGCCGACCTGGAGTACGACGGCGAATCCGGCGGGCTCAACGAGGCCAATTCGGACATCTTCGGCAGCATGATCCGCCTGTACGGCACCGCCGGGCGGGGCAAAGGCACCCGGCTGCCGGCGCAGGGGGCGGTGTGGACCATCGGCGCGGACCTGGCCACGCCCCTGGCGCCGGCCCCCATCCGCTACATGTACAAGCCCAGCCTGGACGGGTTCAGTCCCGACGACTGGACCCCGGACCTGGACCAGATGGACGTGCACATGAACTCCGGCCCCATGAACCGGGCCTTCTACTTCCTCAGCCAGGGTGCCAGCGCCAACCCCAGGGACGACACCCACACCAGGCACCTGCCCAAGGGCATGAAGGGCGTCGGGAACGACAAGGCCCTGCGCATCTGGTGGCGCACCCTCTCCACCTACCTGACCCCCACCAGCCGCTACCTGGACGCGCGCCATGGGGCGATCCGCGCCGCCGAGGACCTGTACGGCCCCTGCAGCCTGGAGAGCCTCGCCGTGCGCCTGGCCTTCCGCGGCATCAACGTGGATGAGGTCAATTCGTCAAAATATTGAAAATAAATGTTTTAAAATTTTCCAGAGGCCCATTTGGGGGCTCATCGGGCACCTATCGAGCACGGGTATTCATGAATCGGAGTATCCCCCCTTAACGATTCCCGAGGAGGCGAAGGGCCTCATCAGCACCCGGCCCCTGGGGGGTCATCACTTCGGTCCGCTGGCAGGCCCTTGGCTCATGCGGTGCCTTGGTCCCAACGACAAGAGCGGATGTCGGCCCAGGGGCGCTTGGCCAAACCAACGAACTGCCGGCGCGCCTGGATTGACTTGTGCGAATGAGACTTTTTTTCATTTTGATCGGGTCATGGTTTTTGCCGGATCCATTTTTTTATGGGATTTATTTGATTTCAATAATGTTAATTTCATGGCATTGATATTGCTTATAGCATTAGCGGTCTGACCAGAATGGCCAGAAGCAATGGTTCCTCCTCTTTATTCCGCCTTGCGGTGGTTCATGTATGACGCCAGCAACGGCTCTCTGGGCTGGGTTCTCCCCTTGGAGCTATAGTCTCCCATTCCGACTCCGGAATCATCGGAGCCTCCTGGTGAGGATCACGACTTCCCTGATCCCTACTCCAAATTTTTGACTGAACCTCAAGCCTGCTTCTGGATCCCGCCCTCACTGTGGGAGTGACCTTGGGCAGCCGTCGAACTCCGGCCATCTGCCTCGTAATCATCGCGATGGCCCTGGCCCTGCCGCTCCTGGCCGCCAAGCCGGTCCCGCCCCCGCGACCTCCGCTGCCGTGGGCCGCCCTGGAGGCACGGAACGCCATCATCGGCAAGATCACGGTGGAGATCGGCAATGTCTTCGATCTCTCCAAACCCGAAGAGAATACCTTTATCGGCCGGGCCGCTGACCACCTCCATGCCGCCACCAAGGAACCGGTCATCCGTAGGATCCTCCTGTTCCAGGAAGGGGACCGGGTGCGGACCCGGCGCATCTACAA
>CAWFOJ010000207.1:0-4748 GCA_963816585.1 uncultured Holophagaceae bacterium
TGTAGCCTCCGCCCAGGTGGATGTTGATAGAATAGAGATTGAGACACCGGAACTTCCAAATGTCCAAGCCAAATGCGTCCAAGGTTTTAGACAATACGAGCCAGACCGGCGCCAAGCCGCGCGCGCACCTGCGCCTGAGTCCGCCGGTCCTGTGGAAGGTGATCCTGCACAACGACGACTACACCACCCAGGAATTCGTGGTGTGGATCCTGCAAAGCGTGTTCCGCAAGCCCGAGCCGGAGGCGGTGCGGGTCATGCTGGAAGTGCACCGCAAAGGCAAGGGCATGGCGGGCATCTACCCTTTCGACGTGGCCGACACCAAGGCGGCCCAGGTGAAGGCCATGGCCGAAGCCAAGGAATTCCCCCTGCTCTGCACCCTGGAACCGGAGTCCTGACGTGCCCTCCTCCTCCCCTTCCCTCACCGCCGCCCTGAACCGGTGCATCCAGCAGGCCTTCAACCTGGCCCGGGACTCCCGGCACGAGGACCTCACCCTGGAACACCTGCTCCTGGCCCTCCAGGACGATCCCCTGGTGGTGCACGCGGTGACCGCCTGCGGCGGCGACCCGGCGCGGTTGCGCCGGGAGCTGGAGGACTGGCTGCGCCAGCAGATGGAGGCCCTGCCCAAGGAATACCCGGTGAACCCCATGCCCACCCGGGGCTTCAACCGGGTCATCGAGCGGGCCATCATGCACACCATCTCCTCCGAGCGGGCCGAGGTGAACAGCGGTTCGGTGCTGGTGTCCCTGCTCCAGGAAAAGGAGAGCCAGGCCACGTACCTGCTCAAGCGCCAGGGGGTCAACCGCCTGCCCCTGCTCAAGCACCTGGCCCACGGCGGGGTGGAGCTGGAGGCCGGTCTGGGCCCCGAGCCCAAGGAGGGCGCCGAGGCCGCCGAAGACGCCGAACCCTCGGCCAAGGATCCCCTGAAGCTGTACGCGGTGGACCTGGTGGCCCGGGCCGCGGAAGGGCGCATCGACCCCCTCATCGGCCGGGAGACGGAACTGGAGCGGGTCGTCCACGTGCTGTGCCGGCGCCGCAAGAACAACCCCCTGCTGGTGGGGGAGACCGGGGTGGGCAAGACCGCCATCGCCGAAGGCCTGGCCCTGCGCCTGCAGGAGGGCAAGGTGCCCGATGCCCTGAAGGGCGCGCCCCGTGTACTCCCTGGACATGGGCGCCCTGCTGGCCGGGACCCGCTACCGGGGCGATTTCGAGGAGCGGGTGAAGGCGGTGCTGGAGGCCTTGTCCAACCAGCCCGGGGCCCTGCTGTTCATCGACGAGATCCACACCCTGGTGGGCGCCGGGGCGGTGAACGGGGGCGCCATGGACGCCTCCAACCTGCTCAAGCCGGTGCTGGCCCGGGGCGAGCTGCGCTGCATCGGCGCCACCACCTACAACGACGTGAAAGCCTCCCTGGACCGGGACCGGGCCCTGTCCCGGCGCTTCCAGAAGATCGACGTGACCGAGCCCAGCGAGGCGGACAGCGTGGCCATCCTCAAGGGCCTGCGCTCCCGCTACGAGGAGCACCACGGCGTCCGGTTCTCGGATGCCGCCCTGGAGGCGGCGGTGCGCCTGTCGTCCCGGCACATCCGGGACCTGCTGCTCCCGGACAAGGCCATCGACGTGCTGGACGAGGCCGGGGCCGCCCAGAAGCTGCTGCCGGCCCGCCGGCGCAAGAAGACCATCGGCGTGCCGGAGGTGGAGGCGGTGGTGGCCAGGATCGCCCGGGTGCCGGTGCACAGCGTCGGCTCCGATGACCGGGAGAAGCTGGCCAGCCTGGAGCAGGGGATCAAGGGGGTGCTGTTCGGCCAGGACCCGGCGGTGGAGAAAGTGTGCTCGGCCATCAAGCTGTCCCGCTCCGGGCTGCGGGGCTCGGAGCGCCCGGTGGGCAGCTTCCTGTTCGCCGGCCCCACCGGGGTGGGCAAGACCGAGCTGGCCAAGCAGCTGGCCCGGATCCTGGGGGTGGAATTCATCCGCTTCGACATGTCCGAGTACATGGAGAAGCACGCGGTGAGCCGGCTGATCGGGGCGCCCCCGGGCTACGTGGGCTTCGAGGACGGCGGGCTGCTGGTGGACGCGGTGCGCAAGGCCCCCCACGCCGTGCTGCTGCTGGACGAGATCGAGAAGGCCCACCCGGACCTGTTCGCCATCCTGCTGCAGGTGATGGACCACGCCACCCTCACCGACAACCACGGGCGCAAGGCCGACTTCCGCCACGTGGTCCTGATCCTCACCACCAACGCCGGGGCGCGCAACCTGAGCGCGCGCCGGGTGGGCTTCAGCGACCCCGGCGCGGGCACCTCGGCCCGGGGCGCCATCGAGAAGGCCTTCAGCCCCGAGTTCCGCAACCGCCTGGACGCCATCGTCACCTTCGCCCCCCTGGGACGGCCCGAGATCCTGAAGGTGGTGGACAAGAACCTGAAGGAACTGGAAGGCCATGCTGGCGGAAAAGGGCGTGACCCTGCACGTATCGCAGCCCGCCCGGGAGTGGCTGGCGGACAAGGGCTACGAGCCTGCCTTCGGGGCCAGGCCCATGGCCCGGGTGGTGGAGCAGCAATTGAAGAAGCCCCTGGCGGACGCCATCCTGTTCGGGGAGCTGAAGGACGGAGGGACGGCCAAGGTGGAGCGCAGGGGAGAGGGGTTGGCCATTTCCACCAAGGCGAACTAAGCCCTGGCAGAAGCCGGGGAATAAGTGGAGGTCAGACGGCATCAAATAATAGTCGGCTGGCGATGCCGGTGCTGTGCCATTCGGCTCAGGGAGCGCAAGGATCATTGGATGCCCGATCTAAACGCCATCGTCACGCTGCGCGTCGATTTAGCGCCAGGCCTGAGGATCCTCCAGGTCGCCCCGGACGGCTGGGAACTGCCGCCATTCATCCCCGGCCAATTCGCCGTGCTTGGCCTTCCGGCTTCCGCTCCCAGAAACCACGGGGCCGAACCCGAGGATCCGCCCCTGCCCCAAGACAGCTTCCTGAGAAGGGCTTACTCCATCGCCTCCTCTTCCCGGGAGCAACAATTCCTGGAGTTCTACCTGGTGGAGGTGCGATCAGGAGCCCTGACGCCAAGGCTCTTTGCCTTGAAGGAAGGCGACCGGCTTTGGCTTGGCCCAAAAATAACCGGCCTCTTCACACTCAAAGAAGTGCCCCCGGACCAGAACGTGGTGTTCATCGCCACCGGAACCGGCCTCGCCCCCTACATGTCCATGTTGCGTACCCGTCTCGAAGCCGGCGGAACCCGGAGGTACGGAGTCATTCACGGCGCCCGAAATTCCCGGGACTTGGGATATCGCGAGGAACTCGTGGAAATGGAGCGCCTGGCCCAGAATTTCACCTATATTCCAGTCCTCACCCGTCCTGAATCGGAGCCGGTGCCCTGGAAGGGGCATACCGGCCGGCTTCCGGAATTCTGGAAGACCAGGGTCCTGGAACAAGCCTGGGGGTTCCCGCCGTCCCCCGCCAACACTCATTTCTTCCTTTGCGGCAACCCGGCCATGGTGGAGGCCATGGAAGCCATGCTGGAGGCTGAAGGTTTCACCGGACACTCGACTCGGCATCCTGGGCAGATCCATCTGGAGAAGTACTGGTGAATGGCTCCAGGGCCATGGACGTCGGTCGAACCGAACGGGGATGCCGGAAAGGGTGTGCTGCTGGACGAGGTCCTGTTCGGGGAGTCGAAGGACGGCGGCACGGCCAAGGTGGAGCGCAGGGGAGAGGGGGTGGCCCGGATCAGTAGTCGATCCCCTTCCAGTAGTTGGGAGTGTCCACCAACTCGTAACGTTCGGGGTTGGCCTTCACCAGGGCGTAGGCGGTGTTGTTCCAGAGGGTGCCGTGGGCGTTGGCCTCGTTGTCCTGGACCACCGACTGGTCCAGCAGGTAGTTGCTGAAACCCTGGGTGTTCCTTTCCAGGGCATCCTGACTCTTCTCCCATTGGCGGTTCTGGGCCTCCTTGGCCGCCTGGTCATTCTCCCAGGCCTGGTTCTGGGTGTCGTGGCGGGTGGTGTCGGCGGCGGCTCGGGCCTTGGCCTGCTCGCCGATCTGGTGGATGGCGGCGATGGCCGGCGCGGCCATGGCGCCGGCCTGCTTGGCGATGACCGCCTGGTCCGGCTGGAAGCTGGCCAGGATGGCTCCCGCGGTGGCGCGCTCCTGGCCGGCCAGGGCCACAGGCAGCATGGCCATGGAAAACATCACCATGTAGTTGCCCATGGAACCGGCCGGCGCGGTCACCAGGACCGCGATCATCTCCAGCCGCTCGTTGGGCACCAGGTTCACCTGCCCGGCCACATGCACCCCGCGCTGGGGGGGGAGGCCGCGCCTCCGGCAGCTTGCCGGCGCCGGGCAATACGAAGGCCAGATCGATATGGCTCTTCGCCGCAAGCTGGCGCGCCTGGACATCGGTGGGACCCCGCGCCATCGCCGAATCCGCAATCGCCAGGGCCTTGCGATAGTTCTCGATCGCCTTGGCGGAATCGCCCAGATTGGCGCCGTATGGATTTCCTTCCACGTCGCCGATCTTGAGATATCCCTGCGCCAGTTCGCGCTCTAGCGACGCGTCGCCCCGCGCCTCGCGTGCCAGGCGATCCAGGTACTCGGTGCCCGTCCTGGCAATCAGCGAGCGTGCGGCGGTCGAGCCAGGCAGATACTGAATAGCATCGTGCACGTCGAACAGAAATACGTGCGCCAGGCTGCGCACCTGCTCAAACCGGCGTGCGGCGACGCGAGCCTGCCACAGCGTCGACGCCAATCCGGCCATCAGC
>CAWFOJ010000208.1:0-7730 GCA_963816585.1 uncultured Holophagaceae bacterium
AAAAGGCGATGGGGGAGTAGGGCTTGTTCAGGGTGATCTTGACGATGCCGTCGTTCACCGCGGCCACGTCGCTGATCGGGGAGGTGAGGTAGTTGAACTTGGGGTTCTTCATGGCCCGCTTGTAAGCTGAACACCACGTCGGAGGCCTTGAGCGGGTCGCCGTTCTGGAACTTGACCTTGTCCCGCAGGGCGATGGTGTAGACCTTCTGGTCCTTGCTCAGGTCGACCTTCTTGGCCAGCTCCAGGTAGTAGCCGTTCTTGGCCTCGTCCATGCCGTAGAGCCCTTCGAACATCTGGTGCCAGACCTTCATGTCGCGCATGCTGGTCGAGTGCTCCCAGTCGAGGGAGGACAGGGATGCGATGAGCCGAAGCTTGACCGGCTTGGGCTGTGCCCAGGCGCACGGGGATCCTGCGCCCATCAGGAGCGCCATCATCAGGCCCAGGTTTGCCGATACTCGTTTCATGGGTTTCTCCTTGGTTTGGGGTGGACGTTCAACTTGATTTCCGGAGCCTTGGGCGTCCCGCGGTTCATAGTTCGACCGTGGTCTCCTGCAGGCGGATGCCTTCCCGCTCCAGCTCCGCCAGGCAGGGCTCGTAGATGTCCGGCCGCATGGGCAGGACCAGCCCGTGGCCCGGGATCCGGCCTTCCAGGAACAGCCTGGCCACGATCGCCGGGGGCAGGCCGGTGGTGCGGGCGATGGAGGAGTCCCCGCCCGGGATGCCGAAGTCGATGAGCGTGGACGTGTGCCGCTTGCGGCTGCCGTCCGGGTAGGCGGCCACGGTCTCGTCCTTGAGGATGATCAGGTCCCGTTCCCGGGGCTCGAAGTACAGCTTCTCGCCGTACAGCGCGCCCACCACGTCGCGGCTGCAGCGCGACGCCCGGGGGAGCGGGCGGCTCGTCCAGGAAGCCCAGCCACTTGAGGCGCAGCGATGATGGCCGAGGAGGGCTTGAGGCCCAGCCGGGCGCACAGGGCCTGGCCGGCGTCCGCGGACTTGGGGGCGCCGCACTTGCGGGCGGTGAAGGCGGCGAAGGTGAGCCCGGCCAGGTCCTCGGGCTCCTGGCTGAACAGGCCCAGCTCGTTCATGGCGACGATGGTCTCGCTCCAGCCCACGTAGCGGATGGTGCCCCGGTAGATGGTCCGGCACTCGGGGATGGCGTAGGTCTCCAGGTACGGCAGCGAGTCGGAGTTGGCGTACACCTCGTACCAGCCCATGCCCTGCACGTCCTCCAGGTGGACGTGCTCATAGGTGGCGCCGTCCGGCCAGGTCACCACCTGGCCGTCCACCAGGATCCTGGCGGTGCGCCGGGAAGCCCCGATCAGGCTCTCGGGAGCCCAGGACAGCTTGTAGCCCCAGGGGTTGGTGTTGGCTTCGGCGGACGGGATGGCGCCGCAGATGGAGTGGAACGATTCCACCTTGCCGCCCTGGGCGTGGATATGGTTGATGGTCCGGGCCGCGGACATGTGGTCGATGCCCGGATCCACCCCAAGCTCGCCCATCCAGGTGAGCCCGGCGGCCTTGACCCGGGGCTCCAGGGCGCGGATGGCCGCGTCCGCGTAGGAGGGGAACATGAGGTTGACTCCCGCCTTGAGGCAGGCCTCGGCGACCGGGGTGCGGAATCCGGTCGGGAGCAGGCTCAGGACCAGGTCCGGCTGGCGGGCGGCGATGAACCCGGCCGCATCCTCGGGCAGGGCTTGTTCCAGGGTCGTGGTGCGGGGATGGTTCCCCGCGACCCGGTCCAGGTTCTCCCGGGACACGTCCACGAGGGTCAGCTTCAGCCAATCGTGTTTCTGCAGGTACTGCACGCAGGGCCGGGCGATGCGGCCAGCCCCGAGGATCAGTAGGTGTTTCATTCGGCAACCTCTATGAGGAGTGTTCCGTTGACAAGGCCCAGGCAGGGCGGCGGGGTGCGCGGGGCCCGCTACCGGAGGCGCGTGAGCAGGCCTTCGTAGGTGACGATGATGTGCTGTTCCATGAGCTTGCCCGCTTCCTGCGGGTCGTGCCGGGTGATGGCGTCGAAGATCTTCTGGTGGTAGTCGGCGGTGCGGGACCCGGGCGCGGTCATCTGCTGCAGGTCCCGGTAGAACGTGTCGAAGAAGAAGATGTAGGCGTTGGAGCGCCAGAAGGCGTGGCGGCAGTAGCGCTCGAAGTACGGGTTCTGGGCGATCCGGGCGATGCCCAGGTGGAAGGCCTCGTTGGTGTCCGAGAACTGCTCCTTGCTGTGGGTCTCCAGGGATACCCCCTGCTGGTCCAGGATCCCGGCCAGGTCGGCGACCTCCTCGGGGCAGGCGTTCCGGGCCGCCGCGGCGGCGGTCTGCCCTTCGATGATCTGGCGCGCGTAGAACACCTTGCGCGCATCATCCGCCGACGGCACGGGGATGATGCAGCCCATCTTCTTGCGCTTCTCCAGGAAGCCTTCGGCCACCAGGCGGCCCAGAGCGTACGCCACCGGCGTGCGGCTCAGGCCCAGGCGCTCGGCCAGTTCAGTCTCCAGCAGGGCGTCCCCGGGACGGAACCGGTAGTCCAGGATCATCCGGATGATGGCCCGGTAGGCGGAGTCTCCCATGTTCTCGGCGGCTGCTTGCTTCAGCATGAGGGTGCCCTGGGGAGTGGGTTGCGCGGAACCCAGGGGGATCACCGGCGGATGGAAGGGCGCCGGAGGTCAGCCGCGATGGGTGGAAGCATGAGGAGGGACGTGTTTAAAGATGTATACATATAAAAGACCTCTGAAATTCGCATGTCAAGAAAAAAATCCGTGAATTTCATGGCTTTATTAAAAAATTAACCTTGAATATCGTGAAAACTGTACTAGAGCATTGATGTATACATGGCTGTTGATTGAATATTTCAAATATTTTCCGATTCCAGTGCAGGCCGAGGGGCTCAGCGGAATCATCCAGGCCTACCCCAGCCGCCTGGAATCGAGGGAGTCATGGCCGCCGATCCCAGCGCTTCGGCGACTTCAGCCAGAAGGCATTCAACCCGGAAAACGCCAAGGCGCCGATCCCCGCACCCGGTTTGAGCCGTTCAGCGCCAACCAGTCGCTATCGGGCCCCCCTTAGTAGATCCAACTGAGCGCGCACCCGGCTTCCTTGGCCACCCGTTCCGCAAGGTCGGGATCGAAGCGCACCCCCAGGTCGGCCCCGGCCTTGACCCGAGCCACCGTGCCGTCCTGGCCCTGGAACTCGATGTGCAGGGGCAGGGGGCCCTTGTGCAGGCGCAGGAGGGGCAGCAGGCGGTCCGGGTAGCGTCCCTTGGGCAGCTTCACCACGGCGCCGCTGAAGCCCTTGCCCTGGAAGTCCTCCAGGCTCTCCAGGCCGGTGACGAAAAGCTTGACGGTGGTCTGCTCCTCCTCATCCTCGTCGCCGCCGTTGCCGTTGCCGTTCGCCGTTGCCGTTGCCTTCGCCGGCGGTCTCCACCTTCACCTCGCCCTTGACCCGCAGCAGGGCGTCCGGCAGGGCCATGTGCCGGAACAGCTCGAAGGTGCGGGCGCGCTTGCGGGTGGCCGGATCGAAATGGGCGGCCATGAGCAGGGCTTCCATCTTGTCGGTGAGGTCCTCCAGGTACAGGATGGCCCACGGCTCGCCCCTGGCGTTGGTCTTGAAGGCGACGGTGGTGATCATGGCGCCTACGGTCACCTCGTCCCGGTCCTTGATCCGCCCGGCGGCCACCGCCTCCCGCAGGGCGGCGAAGGAACCCACCGTGTGCACCCGCAAAGCGTCCCGGAACTCCTCCAGGGGATGCCCGGAAACATACAGCCCCAGGGCCTCCCGCTCGCAACGCAGGCGCTCCTTGCGGGACCAGGGCTCCACGTCCTCCGGGAGGGCCCAGTTGTCCGCCAGGCTGGCCATCTCCGCCTCGTCGAAGAGGGAGGTCATGCCGGTGTCCACCCCGCTCTTCCCGGCGTTTTCCAGGGCCGAGGGCAGCCCCGCCAGAAGGGCGGCGCGGTTGCCTTCCATGGAGTCGAAGGCGCCCGCCTTGATGAGGGACTCCCACACCCGCCGGTTGGCCTTCTGCAGGTCCGTGGCCTTGAGGGCGTGGAAGACGTCCTTGAACCCGCCCTCCCTGGTCCGGGCCGCCAGGATCGCCTCCAGGGCCGCCTCCCCAAGCCCCTTGATGGCCGCGAAGCCGAAGCGGATCTGCCTGGGCCCGGTGATGGTGAAGTCCAGCTCGCTCTGGTTGATGTCCGGGCCCAGCACCTCGATGCCTTGCTCCCGGCAGTTCTGGATGTACTTCACCACGTCGTCGGTGCGGGCGGCCTTGGTGGAGAGCAGCCCGGCCATGAACTCGGTGCGGCAGTTGGCCTTCAGGTAGGCGGTCTCGTAGGCCACCAGGGCGTAGGCGGCGCTGTGTGATTTATTAAACCCATATCCAGCAAAGTATTCAATGAGGTCAAACAAGTCACTTACCTTTGTACGGTCATAACCTCTCAATACGCCCTGCTCGATGAACTTGTCCTTCTCCTTGGCCATCTTGGCCTTGTCCTTCTTGCCCATGGCCCGGCGCAGCATGTCCGCTTCGCCCAAGGAGTACCCGCGACCAGGCTGGCGATCTGCATCACCTGCTCCTGGTAGAGGATCACCCCGTAGGTGGGGGCCAGGATGGGTTCCAGGGAGGGGAACAGGTAGGTGACCGCCTCCCGTGCGTGGCGGCGGTTCACGTAGGTCTCGCCCATGCCCGCCCCCAGCGGGCCCGGGCGGAACAGGGCGTTCAGGGCGATCAGGTCATCGAAGCGGTCCGGGCGCAGGTTGCGCAACAGCTGCTTCATGCCTCCGGATTCGAACTGGAAGATGCCGTCCGTGTCCCCCTGGGAGAACAGGTCGAAGGTCCGCCTGTCGTCGAAGGTGCGGATGGCCACCATGTCCACCGGCCGGCCCTGGGTCCTGGCGATGTAGTCCTGGGTCTTGGCGATCTGGGTGAGGGTCTCCAGGCCCAGGAAGTCCATCTTCAGCAGCCCGGCCCGCTCGGCCTCGGTCATGGTGTACTGGACCATCACCTTGCCGTCCTTGTCCTTGGCCAGCGGGGCGAAGCGGGTGAGGTCGTCCGGGGCGATGATGACCCCGGCGGCGTGCACCCCGGTGTTGCGGGCCAGCCCCTCCAGGCGGGCGGAGATGTCCAGGATGTTCTTCACGTCCGGGTCGGCCTCGTACTGCTCCCGCAGCTTCTCGCTCTGTTCGATGGCTTCCTTCACGGTGATGGGCTTCCCGGGCTCCTGGGGCACCAGCTTGGTGAGGTTGTTGGCGAAGGCGAAATCCTTCTCGAACACCCGCGCCACGTCCTTGATCACCGCCTTGGTCTTGAGCTGGTTGATGGTGATGATGTTGCTCACCCGGTCCTTGCCGTAGGCGGAGGTGACGTAGTCGATGACCTTCTGGCGGCCGTCCCGGCAGAAGTCGATGTCCACGTCGGGCATGGAGATCCGCTCGGGGTTGAGGAACCGCTCGAACAGCAGGTCGTACTGCATGGGGTCGATGTCGGTGATGTGCATGGACCAGGCGACGATGCTGCCGGCGGCGCTGCCCCGCCCGGGGCCCACCGGCACGCCCATCTCCCGGGCCTTGGCGATGAAGTCCCACACCAGCAGGAAGTAGCCCGGGAAGCCCATCTTGATGACCGTTTCCAGCTCGAAGTCCAGGCGGGCCCGATACTTGTCCTCGGTGTACTTGAGCACGCCCTGCTGCCAGAGCATCCGGCATTCCCGGACGCGCTCCTCGAAGCAGCGCCGGGCCACCTCCAGGAAGTAGCTCTCCAGGGTGTGCCCGGCGGGTACCGGGAACAGGGGGGTCACCGGCTTGCGGGTGATGGGGAAGAGGTCGATCTTGGCGGCGATCTCCAGGGTGCGCTCCAGCACCTCCGGATGGTCCCGGAACACCGCCGCCATCTCTTCCGGGGTCTTGGCGTAGAACTGGTCGGTGGCGAAGCGCATGCGCCGCTGCTCGCTCTTGAAGCGCTTGGTGCCGATGCACAGCAGGGTGTCGTGCAGGTCGGCGTCCTCGTGGTTCAGGTAGTGGGCGTCGTTGGTGGCCACCAGGGGGATGCCGGTGCGCCGGGACAGCTCGTACTGGGCCGGGATGATGATCCGCTCCGCCTCGAAGCCCTGGTCCTGGATCTCCAGGTAGAAGTCCTCGCCGAAGATGTCCCGGTATTCCCGGGCCACCCGCTCGGCGGCGTCCAGGTTCCCGGACAGCAGCCGGGCCTGCACTTCGCCCCCCAGGCAGGCGGTGAGGGCGATGATCCCCTCGTGGTTCTCCCGCAGCAGTTCCTTGTCCACCCGGGGCTTGTAGTAGAACCCTTCGGTGAAGCCCCGGGACACCAGCTTGGAGAGGTTGGCGAAGCCCGCCGGGTTCTTGGCCAGGAGCACCAGGTGGTAGCCCGCGTCCCGGGAACCGGACGGGTCAAGGCAGTCCTCCAGGCCCTCGGCGCCCATGGCCGCATTGTCCAGCTTGCGGTCGTGGCGGGAGCGGGGCGCCACGTACACCTCGCAGCCCAGAAGCGGCTTCACCGACCCGCCGGCCTTCTCGCAGGCGTCCACCAGCTTCATCATGCCGAACATGTTGCCGTGGTCGGTGACGGCCACCGCGGGCATGCCCGCGTCCTGGCACTTCCTCACCAGGTCGGGGATGCGGGTCAGGCCGTCGAGAAGGGAGTACTGAGTATGGAGGTGGAGGTGGACGAAGGACATGGCTCCATTGTCGCAAGGCGCCGGGCGTTTGCGGGAACCCGCCCGGATGCAAATTTAGGAGTGATAATGAAACATTTCTCGGAGGCTCCATGAAGACTGCCGTGCACGCCGCTGAAGTCCGCCTGGTGGACCTGGACTAGCATGCGCATCCTGGAGGAACTGAACCACAACGCCTGGCCCGGGATCCGCTGGATGGTGATGGACGGCTGGATCCTGCGTCTCTCGGACGGGTTCACCCGCCGGGGCAACAGCGTGCTGCCCCTGTACCCGGGTTCCCTGCCCTTGGCGACGCGCATCGCCCAGTGCGAAGATCTGATGCTGCGGGAGGGGACGAGGCCCCGGTTCAGGCTGTTCCCGGAGGCGGAACCGGCGTCGCTGGACGGGGAACTGGAGCGCCGGGGCTACACCCGGGTGGCGGACTCCACCTTGCGGGTGCTGGACAGCCCTTCCCCCGTGCCGCCGGTCCTTCCCGCCGGGACCCGGGCCGAGGCTCGCGGCCGGGTGGGACAGGAATGGATGGCCTGCTTCGCGGCGGGCCGGACTCTGGACGAGCGCCAGACCACCACCGCCAGGACCATCCTGGAGCGCATCGTGCCCGAGCACTGGTTCATCCACCTGGAAACCGGCGAAGGTCCCGCCGCCTGCGCCCTGGCGGTGCGCCAGGATGAATGGGCGGGCATTTCCAGCGTGGTGGTGCGGACGGAATTCCGCGGCCGCGGGCTTGGGCGGGCCATCATGGAACTGTCCCAGGCCCAGGCCATGGCCCGGGGGGCCAGGCACTGCTGGCTGCTGGTCATGGACGACAACGCCGTGGCCAGCGGACTCTACGACCGCATGGGCTACCGGATCTCCCATCGGTGCTGGGCGAGGGAGAAATCCTAGGAGCCTGACTACGTATTAGAAGGCCCCGCGATGGTGGCACCGGCCATGGCAGGACAAGGCACGCGAGGAGAGCGATTTGGATAATCGGTCGACGAGCGTAACGATCTTGTCACCACTTAAGGCCACCTATGTGGCCTTAAGTGATGACAAGATCTGCCGTGGCCGC
>CAWFOJ010000209.1:0-9600 GCA_963816585.1 uncultured Holophagaceae bacterium
CCTTCATTTCCCGGTCCCGGAAGATGCCCGCCTCCTCGAGCTGCTGGAAGATCCCCCTGTCTCTCCATTGTTTCAGGCAGCCAAGAGCCGTGGCGGGTTTCACGAGCCTGCTGCCCGGGGGCACGTTTTTCAGGGCTTGGGCAGTGAGGTGCTTGCGCGCGACCAGCAGCAGGGAATTCATCTTCTCCCGATCGGAGAAGTTGCCACCTAGGCTGGCGTCGCTCAGGGCCGGGGCGGCCTCGAGCATGCGCTGCCACAGGCCTTTGGGGATCCGCCAACCATCATCCAAGCCCTCGGGCGCGCTGGCGCCCACCGGAACCCCGGAGGCGACGGGCAGCCCAGGACGCTGATGGGCAGAGGCGGCGCCGGGGAAGGGAGGCAGTGTCTGGGGGCCATAGGCGGATCCACTCCAGGGCAGGCCGAGGGGCTGCAGGGACGCAAGGTCATGGGCAGGCGCAGAACCGACCGGCGGTTCCACGGCTGCATGGGCATGGGTGTCCAGGATGGGGGCGGATGGCTCCAGGGGTTCGTAGATGAACGAGAGGAAGCGACCAGGCACCCTGGCGCTCACCGGGCGCTTCCCGGCGGGTGGGAACGGAGACGCCTTCGGGTCCGGGAGGTCGAACTCCCCTTCGGCGCCCTGCCAGCCGACGCCGGGAGTGTCCCGGACGGATTGCATCGCGCTCGTCCAATAATGAAAGGTCTCCTGGTATTCCAGCACCTGGAGGGCACAGGCGGAAATCTTCCCCCGGAACGTCACGTCCAGGGAGGCCCGTCCGGTGCCATTCACATGCCGGCAGACCCCGTCCTCCACGTAGGATAAACGCACCATGGCCCCGGCGGGCTGGGGGGCCCACCGGAAGACCTGGGGCGGGCCGGGCGCCAGGCGCAGGGGGGACGCCCCCAGATCCCGGTTCGATGCAACGACGGGGGCGGCGTCAGCCCGCTCGTGGGTGACCAGGTCCAGGAAGGGGGGGGGTGGCCGAAAGGGTCGGAAGCAGCCCCGCCAGGAGCAAGGTCGCGGGGATCCGCTGGAAATTCGCTGGAAAGGACATGGAAGCCTCGAACGGTTGGAGCCACCGGACGCCCGGCGGTTATTGTTTAATGAATTGATAATTAAAAAAGTTCCTGGGAGCGAGATGGACCGATTCGGGGAACCAAATCGATTAACAAATAACTAATTACGCGCAACGGAATCCCCACCTGCTGCCGCTTTTTCCCGGGAGCAATGGATCTTGCCCATCCCGACCACGATCGTCCTCATCCCCGCCCTCCTGGCGAGCCTCGCCGCCGCGGCCCAGACTCTGGTCAGCACCCCGTGCGCCTTCACTTTCAAGGGCAAGCCCCGGTGCGTGGTCCGCACCAGCGACGGCGGCCTGGGCACGGCGATGATCCCCCCCAGAAGTTGGCGCAGTTGCCCCGGCCCCGAGTCCGCCCGTGGCGGAATTGGGGGCCAATTTTTTATGAACCGTTCGACAAAATCCAGCATCCATGAAAGGTGGCCGGGTTCTGGCCCCTTCATGGAGACCTCCAGGTGATCACAAAACACTTCCGAACCCTATTCATCGCCCTGTGCCCGGCCCTGCTGCTGGCGACGGGCCTGCCCGATCCGGCGGTGGCAGGCGCCGATGCCCTGGCAGGCGAGGGTGCGTACGTTCTCCGGAATCCCATGGAACACGATCTCTTCTACACGGTCGACCGGGCCCTCCCGGGGGCCGATTCCATCGTTCATTACCGGGTGGGCGACGGCCCCATCCAGACCCTTGCAGGCCATGAATCCGGCTGGATTCAGCTGCCGCCTGGCGCCCGACTCAGCGTGGCCCTGCCCAATGTAGATAAGCAAGTCAGGGTCTATAGGATGCAAGCCGATGGCCAGCGCATCGATGGTGCTTACTTCATGGTCCCCCGGGTCGAGTGGATCCCGGATATGGCGCAGTGGGATTGATGTCTTCCGGACGGATCCTTCCTCCCCTCCTTCCAGCCTGGCTGCGGGTGCCCGCGTTGGTCGTGGTGGCGGGCATTCCCGCCCTCCAGGCCCAGGGTGTGACCATCTTTCCCCGCCATGCCGTCCTGGGCCCCGGCGAAACGTGTCAGTTCCAGGCCCGGCTGGATCCGGCGCCAAGCGATCACCCGGCCGCTTTCATCTGGACCCTGGTGGATCCCGAACGCCAGCCTGTTCCGGAGGCCGCCGGCAGCGTCAGCGCGGCCGGGCTCTACCAGGCTCCCGGGGTCGGGCCCGATCGTCCACGCACGATCCTGGTCAGGGCCCAGGAGGCGGGGGACCCCGCCCGCTTCGAAACGGCGCAGGTGACCCTCGTCCCGGCCCAGGGCGGCGCCTGGGCCATGCCCTTGCCACCCGGAGACCAGGTCCCCCACGCAGCCGGCCCGGGGGATCCGACAGGGGAGAGCAAGGCTGCGCCGGCCCCCCTGCCGCGCAGCGTGAGCCTGGAGGAGATCAAGGCCCTGGCGCCGACCGCCCACCTGCGGCCGCGGCCGGGACTGGAGATCCCCAATCCGCCCTTCTCGCTGCTGGGGCTGGACCCGCGCCGGCAGGCGACGCCGGCCGTGGCCCAGCAGTGGCGGGACCTGCTCGGCCTGGAGATCGATCCAGCCCTGCGCCAGGAATGGCTGGAGCATCTGGCGCATCCCGTGCCGGCAGCCCTGCCCGCCCACCGCTTCGCCATCTTCCATGGGATCGGCATGAGTTCCCAGCGCCGCCTGCTGCGGAGCCATTACGAGAATGCCGACGACCTGGGCACCGGGCAGGTCTTCGCCCTTTCCCCCTGGGTGGTCCTGGCCCTGCGCAACGGCATTTCCACCACTCTGATCGACGTGACCCGTCCCAGGACCTGGTATCCCATCGGCTTCCTCCTGGATGTCCCCCTGGAGTGCATTTTCGTGGCCAGCCCGGCCGACGCCATGGTCCCCATGGAGGGTGTGCCCTTCGACCAGAAGGCGTTCCGGGAGCGATTCCGGCATGAGAACCCGTTGTCCGCGGACCAGGAAGCGGCCTTCGACGCATTCGTCCAGAGCTACCAGATCGCCCATCCCCGCGTCGGGTTGAGGTTGGCGGAGCTGGAGCGGCTGAAGCAGGCCTTCGAGCAGCAGACTGGGATCATCCCCACGCGAGCCTACGGGCCCGCCGAACCCTTGCGCCCCCTCCGACCTGGTGGGGGTGCCTCCTTACCACCCTGACCGGTATACATTCAATGAAGTGGCCACCTTCAGCCGCATCACCGATCCGGGTCGGTCCGTGCGGATCACCGCCGTGGTCATCACCAGTTCCGGCAGGTATGCGACCGGAGCCGCGGCCCCGGATATCCATCCGGATGGGTTCTACGAAGCCCTGGCCAGGACCCTGGCGGAGCAGCTGCGCCTTCCGCTGTATGACCTGCGGAGGATACAGCCCCAGGCTGCAGCCGGGCCCTGACCCGGATGGCCTGCCTCGCCTCAGCCTGGTGCGCATCCCTGCGCAAGGCCAGGATGGCGTCCAGGGCCCCAGGACTTGTCGGGGTGAAAGGTTTATTCAAAGGGTGCCTTGGAACGGAATCGAGTCCGGCGGGGGTGTCGGTTCCGGCAAGGCGGTTGCGATCCGCAACCGCGACGCGGCCGGCGCCCGATTCCCATGACCTGCCATGATCAAGAGGTGCACACCCGGGAGGCCGCCCCTTGACCCAGCTTTACGTCGATGCCGATGCCTGTCCGGTCAAGGACGAAGCCTTCCGGGTGGCCAGGCGCCACGCCCTCACCGTCCACCTGGTGTCCAACCGGCGCATCAGCCTGCCCTGGGATCCGCTGTTCCAGTCCGTGGTGGTGAGCGGGCGCATCGACGCGGCCGATGACTGGATCGCCGGGCGGGTCACCGCCATGGACCTGGTCGTCACTTCGGACATCCCCCTGGCCTCCCGCTGTTTGCAGGCCGGCGCCCGGGTGCTGGATCCCCGGGGCCGGGTGTTCACCGAGGACTCCATCGGCGACGCCCTGGCCAGCCGGGAGCTGAGCCAGTTCCTGCGGGACATGGGCGAGCCGGGGGGCGGCCCCAAGGCCTTCACGCCCCGGGACCGCTCCCGTTTCCTGGGCGCCCTGGAGAACCTCATCCAGGCGCTGCTCAAGGTGGAACGGAACCGGCGGACCCTCCCGCCGTCGCCCGGTCCCTAGAAGGAGCCCTCCATGTCCGAAGCCATGACCCCCCTGCGTCTGAAGCTGCTGATGCTGATCGACAAGAATCCGGATCAGCACCGGGACCGGCTCCTCGCCCTGAAGGGAGTGCAACCCGCCGACCTGGCCTTCCTGGAGCAGCACGACCTGATCCGGGAACGGGAAGCGGGCTGCTGCCGGATCACCCATCTGGGGCAGCTGGCCTTGAAGCGGGGGCAGTCCATGTAGATAGCAGCGGGCCGGCACCCGGAGAGCCTGGGCAGGATGATCGGAATTTGAGATCTTTATAAATCGTTATCGTTCTGATTGAAATATTGTTTCACCTTTTTGATGGCTGCTTGTCCTGCTCAGCCTAGATTCCAGAGGTATCCCCTGCCTTCGCGGTGGGCATGGGTGCCACGATGGAGATGTCGATGAGAGCGTGTACATCGGGCGGATTGTCTTGCGGAGCCGGTTCGCGGCTTCCAGGTTCGGCGATCAACTTCCATTCCGGCATCCCACGATTCATGAACCGGTTGGCATGACGGAATAAGGGTCGCGGGCCGCGCCGATCAGCGCACGGTCAGATCCAGGCCCAGGAGAACCTTCTCCTTGTCCGCAAGGTCTCCGATGATCTTCCTCAAGGGGAGTGGGAGGACTTTTATCAGGGTGGGAGTCGCCAGGATCTTGTGCTCTTCGGGCAACTGAGGCTGCTGGATACATCGATCACTTGGAGTTCATACATACTCAGGAGTTCCTCGTCGATGATCTTGCGGAGGTTCTCCATGGCAGTCCGGGAGTTGGCCGTTTGACCCGTTATGTAGAGGCGCAGGATGATTTTTCGCTGGGTAGTAGTCATGAATTCGCCCTTCTGGGCCTATTTTTCGGATGAAAACATCCAAACAAATTTTGAACTGATTATTGAAAATATCAATAAAAATTTGTAAGCGTTGACGCGCCCTGATGGGGGCGGGGCGGACCCGGGTCGGCACGGGCAGGTGGTGGCCTACTGGCCTGTCTGCCCCCAATGGCATCGATCCAGAACCCTCGCTTGTAGAGGGATCCGCCACGGTCGTCGAACAACTTGCCGGTCCACCCCTCGGGTGGCAGCCGCTCGTCCCCCCAGACTCCATCATGAAGCCATCACAGGCCGAGCCTGGCCACTCCGCGGGCAGGCTGACGCCAGGCCCTGCCAATCACGGGTGGCCATCCGGTGTGCGATCAGGCCAGGCTAACGGGCGACAGGGGTCAGGGGGCTTGTTTCTTTAAGTTCCTTCATGGCCAGGCGGCGGAAGATCCTGGACGTCCGCCAGGGACATGAAGCTGACGTAGGCGAAGCCGCTGAAGAACAGCCAGAGGAACGGCACCGAGGCCCACTTGCGTATGTAGATGGCGACCAGCACGGCGGCGAAGTAGTAGAGGGCGAAGGCCAGCTTCCAGGAAGGTCAGCACGCTCTTGGGCACCTTGTAGGCGCAGCCGTTGCGGTTCCGGGCGCCGTTGCCGTTCTCGTCCACGCCCAGCTTGGGGGTGCGCTTGAACTCGATGTCGTCGGTGAAGAAGCCTTCCAGCACGGCCTTGGTCTGGTTCAGGCAGAGGCCGATGCCCAGGCTCATGAGGCCCGGGAATGTACTTCATCCGGTTCAGCCAGTTCTTGTTGTTGTAGACCTCCCGCTGGGACAGGCCGAAATACAGGCCGACGCTTACGGCGTTGAGCAGGAAGAAGGGGCCGTCGGTGAGCAGCAGGGTGGCGGCCGGGGTGCCGGCCCGGAGGATCATGCAGGGCACCATGATGATGGCCAGGAACGACCATGAGGATGTAGTTGCAGTTGGCGGTCAGGTGGAACCAGCATTCGGCCTTGGTGTGCAGGCTCTCCTTGCTGAACAGGATGGTCTTCATCATCTTGCGGATGACCTGGGCGTTGCCCTTGGCCCAGCGGTGCTGCTGGCTCTTGAAGGCGTTCACTTCCACGGGCAGTTCGGCCGGGACCACCAGGTCCTTCAGGTAGACCCCGCGCCAGCCCTTGAGCTGGGCCCGGTAGCTGAGGTCGGCGTCCTCGGTGATGGTGTCGTGCTGCCAGCCGCCCGCGTCGGCGATGGCGCTCACCCGCCACATGCCGGCGGTGCCGGAGAAATTGAAGAAGGCGTGGGAGCGGTGCCGGGCGGTGTGCTCGAAGACGAAATGGCCGTCCAGGAGGATGGCCTGGACCTGGGTCAGCAGGGAGAAGTCGCGGTTCAGGTGGTCCCAGCAGCCCTGGACGAAGGCGACCTTGGGGTCGGCGAAGTGGGGCACGGCCTGGCGCAGGAAGTCCACGGTGGGGATGAAATCGGCGTCGAACATGGCGATGAATTCGCCCTTGGCGGTCTCCAGGCCGTTCTGCAGGGCCCCGGCCTTGTAGCCGGTGCGGTCGGTGCGGTGCAGGTAGGCGATGTCATAGCCCAGGGCCCGGTACTTGTCGCAGACCGCCTGGGCCACCCTCACGGTCTCGTCGGTGGAGTCGTCCAGCATCTGGATCTCCAGCCGGTCCTTGGGCCAGTCCATGCGCACCACGTGGTCCAGCAGCCGCTCCACCACGTTCACTTCGTTGAAGACCGCCAGCTGCACGGTCACCATGGGGAGGAAATCCGGGCCGCCCTGGGGGGAGGGGCGGGTTTTTCTTGATGCGGAAATACAAAAAGAGCATCCAAAGCCGATGTGCGCCGTAGATGCTCAGGATGCTCAAGGTCGTGAAGTAGGTACGCCAACACGACCGTTTTGAAGATTTCCATCACCTACCCCACCGTGGCTTGCCATCCCTTTGAATCCTTGGAACTCCCCATTTCCTGAACCCCCGGCTTGTTCCAACCGGTTGATCCCGGTGAAAGCGCACGTTCTGTGCCATAACAAAAGAATATTTAATTTCAATGATTTACAATGAATTCCTGGGATTGCTGGCATGACTGGATTATTCAAAATGGACCACTTGCCCATTCAATTTGGGTTCCTCTGGCCTTGGCCTTGGCAGCCTGCATGAGCGGGTCGATGCTCTCCAGGATGCTGTTGGCGAGGCCCTTCACGAATCAGTGGAGGACACCGGCGGCAGGGTCCCGCGCGTGGCCCGGGCGAACTTCACCAAGGGAGCCGGGCCGGAATCCCTGGCCATCGCGCACCTTTCCTCCAGGCCTCTTTCCTGGCCTGGGCAGGTTTCCCATGTGAAACTTTCCAGGCTGGCCCCTGCGACAAGGAACCCGATGACCCCCAATCCCGAAAAAGCGCCCAAGAAAGTCAAAGACAAGAAGCAGGCGCCGGAGGATCGCCTCGAAGCCCTGCGCTACAACCACATGATGTACGGCAGGACCGAAGGGGAGATGGCACTGAAGCCCAGAAAGGTCGACTACGGCGCATCGTTCCTGAAGCACCCCAAGTTCCAGAGCCTGATGTCCGCCTTCAAGAACGGCACGGAGTTTAATTTCGACATCACCGTTGGCGAAAAATTATTCAGCATCGCCACGGACGGCTCCCACATCTCCTACGACGGCAAGGTCCTCTATTACTCCCGTCCCCTGAACAAGTTCGAGGATAATCTCCTGCTTGACCGAATCACCGCCATCAGGCTGCAGAATACGGATGCGGCGGTCCACCTGGTGTTCGCCGTGCTGCGCAGCCTTCCGGACTTGGTGGATCACCACCTGGCTTACCAGCACCGCCGGTTCTACCATGGGACGGAAACCCTGGACGCCATCGCCGAGGCTCAGGGTTCCAATCTGCTGCTGGGATGTTTCAGGCACAACAAAGCCAAAGCGAGAAAATAGCGTTCCGCCGCGGGCGGGACGGGAGCGCAATCAAGGCTCGGGGGCCAACGGTTCCGGCAGAGTGAAACTCCAGGCGAGCACGCGGCTCTCCTTTTGCCCCTGGCCCATGGGGATCACGCGCACCCGCATCGCGCCGGCCTGGCGCAGGGCGGCCTGCAGCCGGGGCAGGCTGGCGCTGCGCGCGACCAGGCTGGTGAACCACAGGCACAGGTCCGGATGGCGTGCGCTTTCGGCCACCATGCGGCCCACGAACCCGGCTTCCCCGCCCGGGCACCACAGTTCCCGGGGCTGGCCGCCGAAGTTGAGCACCGGCCGGGGGCCGCCGTCCCGGCCCAGATTTCGCCATTTGCGCCGGCTGTTCTCCCGGGCCTCGGCGCCGGAGGCGTGGAAGGGCGGGTTGCACAGGCAGAGGTCGAAGCGTTCCCCGGGGTGCACCACGCCCTCGAAGATCCGCTCCGGATCGCGCTGGCGCCGCAGTTCGATCCCGGCCGCCAGGTCCGGGTCGCCCGCGCGGATCGCCTCGGCCGCGGCCAGGGCGCCGGCGTCCACGTCCGTGGCCACCACGCTCCAGCGGTATTCCTTGCGGGCAAGGATGGCGTAGATCAGGCTGGCGCCGGTGCCGATGTCCAGGGCGCGCAGGGGGCCGGAGCGCTCCGCGGCGAGCAGATCGGCCAGGTGGTGGATATAGTCGGCCCGGCCCGGGATGGGTGGGCACAGGTAGCCGGCCGGCAGGTCCCAGGCCGCCAGCCCGTACCAGTCGGCCAGGATGGCCCGGTTGAGCAGGCGCACCGCCGCGGGGTCGGCGAAGTCGACGGTGAGCTCGCCCGCCGGGTTGCGGCGCAGGTGCTGGGCCAGGGCCGGGCACACCGCCACCAGCCGGGGAAAGTCGTAGCTGAAGTTGGAGGCGCTCACGGAAAGGATGCCGTTCCCGGTCCGAACGAGGAGCCCGTGGCTCCTGTCCGAGGCGAGAACCGTTCCCGGCTCTCCCCGGCCATCCCGGCCGCACTGATTCTCCCGCCGAGGGTATACAAAAATCGTGGGATTTCAAGAGCAGGAGGGGATTTCCGCGCGCCAGGTCGTGGGACATAACCGCGGCCAGGGATCGAAAAAGGCCCGGATTTTTCTTTCGATGACATCAGCGGGCTCCCTCCCACCTTGTGAGCCCGTCCTCCTTGCCGATGGTGCCGCAGTACGTGGCCGCTTCCTCGTCCTGGACGCGGCCGTGGGGAAGAGTACCTGACTCCATCTCGGCAGAGCACGCGCGCCAGCAGCCCCGGGCGCGGACTGCTGGCGCGCGTGCTCCACCGAGATGGAGTCAGGTACTCTTCCCGACGGCCGCGTCCAGGACGAGGAAGCGGCCGGTTACTGCGGCACCATCGGCAAGGAGGACGGGCTCACAAGGTGGGAGGGAGCCCGCTGATGTCATCGAAAGAAAAATCCGGGCCTTGGTAGGACCGTGGCCGCGGGGATCTGCCACGACCTGGCGCGCGGGAGTAGGCCCTCCTCTTGAAATCCCACGGTCTCCTACCCGGATACCCTCGGCGGGAGAATAAGTGCGGCACGGGATAGGCCAGAAAAGCAGGAACGGTTCTCGCCTCGGACAGGACTCTCGTTGCGAAACTTGGGAACGGCATTCCTCCGTGGAGCGCCTCCGACTTCAGCTACAACTTACC